>CAZAWH010000026.1:23060-27228 GCA_964488775.1 uncultured Sandarakinorhabdus sp.
GCGTTGTAGAGCGCATCCCCTTCCGCCCACGGCGCGCCGACCAGCAGGGCCGGGCCGCCATCCGCCGTGGCCGCCGCCAGCCGTTCCACCTGGGCTTTGCAAGCGGTGACCAGCGCCGGTTTCAGCACCAGATCCTCGGGCGGATAGCCGACGATCGACAGTTCGGGCGTGACCAGCAGATCGGCCCCGGCGGCTGCCGCGCGCGCGCGCAGGATCGCATCGGCATTGGCAACAAGCCCGCCCACGCGGGCATTCAACTGGGCAAGGGCGATGGTCAACCGGTCGGTCATCTGCTCGCCGATACAGGGGATTTGCCGGTCAGGCCAGCCGGGTGCGACCCGTAAGCGCCATCGCCGTCTCCAGCTCGGCCTGCAGCAGGGCCAGCACATGCGCCACGCCGGCCTGCCCCGCAGCGCCCAGCGCCCACACCCAGGGCCGGCCGATCATCACCGCCGCCGCCCCCAGGCTGTGATAGCGCAGCACATCAAGGCCGGACCGCACGCCGCCATCGGCCAGCACGGGGATGCAGCCGCCCAGCCGGTCCATGATCGCCGGCAGCGCCCGCGCCGCCGAGATCGCGCCATCGAGCTGGCGCCCGCCATGGTTGGACACCACGATGGCATCGGCGCCATGGCTCACCGCCAGCGCGGCATCGTCCGGGTGCAATATGCCCTTGACGATCAACGGCCCCGGCCACAGCGACCGCACCCAGGCCAGCCGGTCCCAATCGGCGCTGGCATCGAAATTGCGGGCAATCCAGCCGAGATAGTCGCTCAAGGGCGCCTTGGCCCCCACCAGCTGCGTAAGATTGCCCATTGCCACCGGCCCGCCCAACAGGCCGACATCCACCGCCCAGCCCGGCCGCGCCGCCACTTGGCATCCCCGGTGCAGCATGCCGGCAAGGCCGGGCGCGCCGGTCAGGCTGGAGCGCACATCGCGATACCGCGCGCCGGGCGTGGGCAGGTCCACGGTCAGCACCAGCGCCGGGCAGCCTTGCGCCCTGGCCTCGGCAATCATCGCCTCATTCGCAGCCCTGTCCTTCACCAGATAGAGCTGGAACCACGGTGGCGCGCCGCCGCCCGCCGTCACCTCAGCCAGGCTGCACACCGACACGGTGGAGAGCGCCATGCCCACCCCTGCGCTGCGCGCCGCGCGCCAGGCCTGCACCTCGCCGCGCCGGGCATGCAGCCCACCCAGCCCCACCGGGGCCAGAATCACCGGCATGGACAGGCGTTGGCCCAGCACGGAAACCGCCGCCGAAACCCGGGAAACATCCACCAGCACGCGTTGATCGAGCGCGATATTGGCCAGATCGGCCACGTTTCTGGCCAATGTCGCCTCGGCATAGCTGCCGCCGTCGGTGTAATCGAACAGGAACCGCGGCACCCGCCGGCGGGAGAGGGCGCGGTAATCGGCGACTCTGGCCGGCCTCATTTGGGCGCGTCAGCCTTGGCTGCCGCCACCTGATCGGCGACATTTTTCAGGATGGCCGGCACGTCGTGCACGATGCCGTCGCGGATGGTCCAGCGGATGCCGCCCTTCACCACCGTGGTCTGCGTCGCCTCGTCAAGCCGAGCGAATCCAGTGCCATAGAGGGTCTTGAGGTTGGCCAGCGGGTTTTCCGGCACCACGATCAGATCGGCGCGCATGCCCACGCGCACCAGGCCGAAATCCGGCTCGCGGCCCTTGGGCTCTTCCAGGGTGCGGGCGCCGTTGATGGTGGCCGACTGGATCACTTCCAGCGGGGCAAAGCCGGCTTCACGCAGCAGTTCCAGTTCGAGGATATAGCCAAAGCCCCAGGTCTGCCAGATGAAGCCCGGGTCGCTGCCTGTCGTCACGCGGCCGCCCATATTCTTGTAATCATTCACCAATTGCATGTAGCGCGTGTAAAAGCGCCGCCATTCATACTCGCGCTCGCTGGTCCATTCGAAGAAATAGCTGCCGTGGTTGTCGCGGTTGGATTCGAAAAAGCGCGTCAGGCTGGGCAGGGTGTAACGGTCGTGCCATTCCGCCCGCTGCGCCCGCATCAGATCGCGGCTGGCGCTGTAGATGTTGAAGGTGGGATCGAAGTTCACCCCGGTTTTCTTTTGGGTTTTCAGATAATCCACCCATTCCGGGCTGCCGGGCGGGTGGATCTGGTCCCAGATTTCGGCAATCCCGCCAAAGCGCATCTGTTCATCGTTGAAATTATAATCCGCTGGGGTGTCCTGGACCCGCCGTCCGTCCAGAAGGCTTTCAAAATGCCCGTAAAAATGGGTGATGGTGCCCAGGCCGGCGGCGGCGGCATCGCGGGCGTTGAATTCGGCGATATTGGGTTGGGAGAGGTGGGCAACGGTGCCCAGGCCCAGCTTCTTGGCCTCATCGATGGCAGCGCGGTCGATTTCCGGGGTTTCATCGCCCCGGTTGAAGAATTTTATCCCATCAATCCCGACACTTGCGGCCCAGCGCACCCATTCGCGCGCCTTTTCCGGGGTGAGGACGCGGCCGCCCTTCCACCCCGCGTTGGCGCCGCTGCCAAGTGTTTGATAAACATAGAGTCTCGGGCTCATGATCTCGCCCGCCGCCGCGCGCTTCTTGTCGTTCAGCGCCCGGGCGGCATCCCCGCCATAGAGCGGAATGCCGCGCAAGCTGGTCACCCCGTGCGCCAGCCACAGCTTCCACGCATAATCGGGGTCGTTCATCTTGAAGATGTCACCCTGGTGGCCATGCATGTCCACAAAGCCGGGCAGAACATACATGCCGGTGGCATCAATCTCGCGCGTGGTGGCGGCAGGTGGCCGGTTGGTGGCCATTTTCAGGCCCGGTGTGCCGGCAGAACGGATATCGGTGATGCGCCCGCCGTTGATGATGATGTCGGCCGGGCCATAAGGCGGGCCGCCGTTGCCGGTGATGATCGTCGCGCCGCGGATGACCAGCGTTTCATAGGGCCCGGCGGCCAGCGCCGGATCGCGGGCCGCGCTCGTCTTCATCTGCCCGGCCATCTGCGCCCCAGCCGTATCGGCCCACGCCCCGGCCCAAAGCGCCACCGCAATCGCCAACAACCGCTTCATCGCATTCCCCCAGTATCGGCCCAGCATAGACGGGCCGCCCGCGCCCCGCTAGGCTCCGCCGCATGACCGATCAGATGCACTGGATCGCCGCCGCCATCGGCTATGTGCTGGGGTCCATCCCCTTTGGCCTGCTGCTCACCCGGATGATCGGGATTGATATCCGCCAGGTCGGCAGCGGCAACATCGGCACCACCAATGTGCTGCGCACCGGCAACAAGGGGCTGGCTGCCGCCACCCTGTTGCTGGATGCCGGCAAGGGCGCGGCGGCCGTGCTGATCGGGCGGGAGCTGGCGGGCGAGATGGCGGCGATCATGGCCGGCGTCGCGGCGTTCATCGGCCATTGCTTCCCGCTGTGGCTCAAGTTTCGCGGCGGCAAGGGCGTGGCGACGATCCTGGGCATCACGCTGGCGGCGGCGCCGCTGGCCGGAGCGATTGCGCTGGCCGTCTGGCTCGGCGGGGCGCTGGTGACGCGATACAGCAGCGTGGGCGGCATGCTGGCGGCGATCGCCTGCCCGGTGGCGGCCTGGTTCCTCACCGGGGCATGGGCGCCGGGCTGGTCCGCGCATCTGGCCCTGCTGGCGGCGCTGCTGATCTTCCAGCATCGCGACAATCTCAAGCGGCTGGCCAGCGGCACCGAATCCAAGATCGGGCAAAAGGCCAAATGAGCTTGGCCGTGGATGCGGTTGCGCGCCTGCGCCTGATCCGCACCGATTCGATTGGCCCGGTCACCTATCGGCAATTGATCGCCCGCTTTGGCGACGCGCAAGCCGCGCTGGATGCGCTGCCCGATCTCGCCCGGCGCGGCAACCGCCGCCTGGCGATCTGCCCCGAAGCCGCGGCCGTGGCCGAGCTTGAAACGGCGGCCCGGCTGGGGGCGCAGCTGCTGTTCATCGGCACGCCCGATTATCCGGCGCTGCTGGCCGCCACCGAAACCGCGCCGCCGGTGCTTTATGCCCGCGGCGATACCGGCCTGTTCGATCGGCCGGCGGTGGCCATCGTCGGCGCCCGCAATGCCAGCGCGGCCGGCACCCGCTTTGCCCGGCAACTGGCGATCGATCTGGCAGAGGCGGATCATGTCATCGTTTCCGGCCTGGCGCGCGGCATCGATGCGGCGCGCC
>CAZAWH010000027.1:0-6891 GCA_964488775.1 uncultured Sandarakinorhabdus sp.
CGCATGCGCCGGCTGATCGACGATCTGATGAGCCTGTCGCGCATCGAGCTGGACAAGTTCATCCGGCCCAGCCAGCCGCTGGGTCTGGCCGGCATCGCCGCCGAGGTGGCGCGCACGCTGGCCATGCGGCTGGACGCCGACCAGCGCCAGTTGCTGATCGAGGAGGCGGCCGGGCTGCCACCCGTGCTGGCCGATCGGGACCAGGTGCTGCAGGTGCTGCACAATCTGGTTTCGAACGCGCTGAAATATGGCCGCAGCGGCACGCCGATCACGGTGACACTGGCCGCCGCCGGCGAGATGGTGCGGATCAGCGTGCGCGATATTGGCGACGGCATTGCGCCCGAACATCTGCCGCGCCTGACCGAGCGTTTCTATCGCGTCGACTCGCAGCGCAGCCGCACCATGGGCGGCACCGGCCTGGGGCTGGCGATCGTCAAGCATATCGTGGAACGGCATCGCGGCCGGCTGGAGATCGACAGCCGCCAGGGTGAGGGCACGGTGGTGAGCTTCACTTTGCCGGTCGCGCCGTAACAATAGTGTCACCAAAGCGTCATAAGGCCCACATCGGCCGCCAGTAGGGCGGTGCCATGGGGCAATTTGCAGCGGGGCCGATTCGGCTTGCTGCCATCACGAGGTCGATCTTGCAGCAGCCAGTTTCGCGTGTGGGCCGTGCAGCGCGGGTTCGCCTGTGCCTGTTGGGGCTGGCGGCCACGTCGCTGCTGGTGGCGGCGTGCACCAGTGGCAGCCGCACGCAGATCCGCATTGTCGGGTCCTCCACCGTCTATCCCTTCACCACCGCCGTGGCCGAACAGTTCAAGCGCAAATGGCCGGAATTCCCGGCGCCGATCGTGGAATCGACGGGCACCGGCGGCGGCATCAAGCTGATGTGTGCCGGGCTGGGATCGCAGTTTCCCGATGCCGCCAACGCGTCGCGCCGGATCAAGAAGAGCGAGCTGGAGGATTGCGCCAAGCATGGCGTGAAGGGCCTGATCGAGTTGCAGGTGGGCATTGACGGGCTGGTGATCGCCCAGAGCCGGGCCGGCAGCTTCCCCGGCCTGACCGAGCGGGACGTGTATCTGGCGCTGGCCGCCAACCCGTTCGGCAAGGGGCCCAACACCGCCCGCACCTGGCGCGATGTGAACCCGGCGCTGCCCGACATCCGCATCGAGGTGATCGGCCCGCCGCCGACCAGCGGCACGCGCGACAGTTTCAACGAGCTGTACATGCTGAAGGGCTGCAACAGCGAGCCGGCGATGAAGGCGCTGAAGAAGAGCGACGAGGCCGCCCACAAGCAGATTTGCGAGAAGGTGCGCGAGGATGGCGCCTTCATCGAGGGCGGCGAGAATGACAATCTGATCGTGCAGAAGATCGCCGCCAACCCGCAGGCGCTGGGCGTGTTCGGATACAGTTTTGTCGAGGAAAACAGCGACAAGGTGAAGGATGTGCCGCTGGGCGGCGTGGCGGCCACCTATGACAATATTGCCGGCGGCAGCTTCCCGGCCTCGCGGCCGCTGTATCTTTACGTGAAGGCGCAGCATGTGCCGGCGGTGCGCGGCATGCGCGAGTTTCTGGCTGAATATGCCCGGGAATCGACCTGGGGCCGGGGTGGCTATCTGGCGCGCAAGGGGCTGGTGGCGGCACCGGAAGCGGTGCGGCGGGCCGGGGAACGCGTGGCCCGCGATCTGACCCTGATGGACGAGAGCAGCGTGAAATGAGGCTGGTGATTGCCTTTGCCCTGGTGCTGGCGCTGGCGGGCCTGGCCTATCTGGCTGGCCGCGCCCGGGCGCAGCGGCTGACGCTGGCGGCCGGGGGGCGCATCGGCGCGGTGCATTCGCGCCCCGTCTATCATGGGGCCTATGTGGCGGTGCTGGCGCTGGCGCCGGCGCTGCTGCTGCTCGCCGGCTGGGGCGTGATGGGCGAAGGCGTGATCGAAGGCCGGGTGCTGGCCACGGTCGCCGCGGCCAGCCAGCCGGCCCCGGGCCCTGACCGCGACGCCCTGATGAACGAGGTGCGCGGCCTGGTGGCGGGCGATCTGCCCCAGGCGTTCAACCCGCTCGCCCCGGTGCTGGCGCCGCGTTATGCCGCCACCAAGGCCAATCTGGATCTGCTGGCCGGTGCGCTGGCCGTGGCGCTGCTGTGCGTGGGCGGCCTGTGGGGATACAGCCGCATCCGCCCGGATTTCCGCGCCCGCAACCGGGTGGAGCGCCAGGTGCGGGTGCTGTTGCTGGTGGCGTCGGTGGTGGCGATCCTCACCACCTTCGGCATCGTGCTGTCACTGATCTTCGAATCGATCCGCTTTTTCCGGCTGGTGTCGCCGATCGAGTTTTTGACCGGCCTGGCCTGGAGCCCGCAGACCGCGCTGCGCGCCGATCAGGTTGGTTCCACCGGGGCGTTTGGCGCGGTGCCGCTGTTCTGGGGCACGATCTTCATCGGCGCGATCATCGCCATGGCGGTGGCCATCCCGCTCGGCCTGATGTCGGCCATCTATCTCACCCAATATGCCCAGCCGCGGCTGCGGCGCTGGCTGAAGCCGGTGCTTGAGCTGCTGGCCGGGGTGCCGACCGTGGTCTATGGCTTTTTCGCCGCGCTCACCGTGGCGCCGATCGTGCGCAGCATCGCCGTGGCGCTGGGGATGAACGATGCCTCGTCCGACAGCGCGCTGGCCGCCGGGCTGGTGATGGGGGT
This sequence comes from uncultured Sandarakinorhabdus sp., assembly GCA_964488775.1. Taxonomy (GTDB): domain Bacteria; phylum Pseudomonadota; class Alphaproteobacteria; order Sphingomonadales; family Sphingomonadaceae; genus Sandarakinorhabdus. The sequence continues at coordinate 2,686 of CAZAWH010000027.1, forward strand.
GATGATCATCCCCTTCGTGTCGTCGATGGCGGATGATGCGTTGACCGCGGTGCCGCGGGCGATGCGCGACGGCAGCCTGGCCATGGGCGCCACCATGTCGGAAACGGTGAAGAAGGTGATGGTGCCGGCGGCACTGCCCGGCATCATCGGCGGCGTGCTGCTGGCGGTGAGCCGCGCGATCGGCGAGACGATGATCGTCGTGATGGCCGCGGGCCTGGCGGCCAATCTGACCGCCAATCCGTTTGACAGTGTCACCACCGTCACCACCCAGATCGTCGCCTTGCTGACCGGCGACCAGGAATTTGACAGCGCCAAGACGCTTTCGGCCTTTGCGCTGGGCCTGGTGCTGTTCGTGATGACCCTGGTGCTCAACATCTATGCGCTGGCGGTGGTGAAGCGGTATCGGGAGGCCTACGAATGAGTGGCGTTGTGCCTGAGCGCCGGCCGACCGATTGGGCCTCGCCCGCGATGCAGGCGCGCATTGCCGCGCGCTATCGCGCCGAGCGGAATTTCCGCCGGCTGGGCATGGCGGCGCTGGTGATTGCCGCCAGCTTTCTGAGCTTCTTGTTGTTCACCATCGTGCGCGATGGCTGGAGCGGCTTCCTGCGCACCGAAGCGCGGGTGGAGGTGACCTTCACGCCGGCCACGCTGGGCGTTGATCCGGCGGCCGTGGCCGGCCCGGATGGCAAGGCCGTGCTGGCGCGGGCGGATTATCTGGCGCTGATGAACGAGGCGGCGCGGGGGCTTGGCCCGGCGTCGGGCACGCTGTCGGATGCGGCCTGGCTGGCCTTGCGCGATCAGCTGCTGGCCAACCCGGCGCTGCTGGGCCAGCGCGTCACCCTGTGGGTGCCGGTGCGGTCCACCATTGATCTTCTGGCCAAGGGCAAGTTTGACTTGGCCGCCCCGGCCGACAGCCGCGGCGTGAGCGACCGCGAGGTCGAGGCCTGGCGCTGGCTGGCGCGCGAGGGCCGGCTGCGCACCGGCTTCAACAGCGCCTTCCTGGGAAATGCCGACAGCACCGAGCCGGAGCTGGCCGGCATCGGTGGTGCCGCGCTGGGGTCGCTGTTCACCCTGTTCATCACCATCATCATCGCCTTCCCGCTGGGTGTGTTTTCAGCGGTGTGGCTGGAGGAGTTCGCCCCCAAGGGCCGGCTGGCCGATCTGATCGAATTGTCGATCAACAATCTGGCAGCGGTGCCGTCGATCATCTTTGGCCTGTTGGGCCTGGCGTTTTTCCTGAACTTTGCCGGCCTGCCGCGCTCCTCGCCGTTGGTGGGCGGCATCACCCTTGCGCTGATGATCATGCCGGTGATCGTGATTGCGGCGCGGGTGGCGATCAAGGCGGTGCCGCCGTCGATCCGTGATGCCGCGCTGGGCATTGGCGCCTCTCCCATTCAGGTGGTGTTCCAGCATGTGCTGCCGCTGGCGCTGCCCGGCATCATGACCGGCACCATCATCGGCGTTGCCCGCGCGCTGGGCGAAACCGCACCGTTGCTGCTGATCGGCATGCGGGCCTTTGTCACCGATGTGCCCCAGGGCCTGACGGCGCCGGCCACCGTGCTGCCGATGCAGGTGTTCCTGTGGTCCGACGACGTGCAGCGCGGCTTTGTCGAGAAAACCTCTGCGGCCATTCTGGTGCTGCTGGTGATCCTGATCGCCATGAACAGCCTGGCCATCTATCTTCGCAACCGTTTCGAGAGGCGCTGGTGAACCCGAATCCTGCAATTGGCCACAACGGCGTGCCCAAGATGACGGCGCGCAATGTGAACGTGTTCTATGGCCAGAAACAGGCCATCAAGGACGTCTCGATCGACGTGACGAGCGAGCATGTGACCGCGTTCATCGGCCCGTCGGGCTGTGGCAAGTCCACCTTCCTGCGTTGCCTCAATCGCATGAACGACACGGTGGATGGCGCCCGGGTGGAAGGCCGCATCGAACTGGACGCGCAGGATATTTATGCGCCGGCCATGGATGTGGTGCAGTTGCGGGCGCGGGTGGGCATGGTGTTCCAGAAGCCCAACCCGTTCCCCAAGTCGATTTACGAGAATGTCGCCTATGGCCCGCGCATCCATGGCCTGGCCCGCGCCAAGGCCGATATGGACAATATCGTTGAAAGCGCCCTGCGCCGCGCCGGCCTGTGGGACGAGGTGAAGGATCGCCTGGGCGAAAGCGGCACTGCCATGTCGGGCGGGCAGCAGCAGCGGCTGTGCATCGCCCGCGCCATTGCCGTTGATCCCGAAGTGATCCTGATGGACGAGCCCTGTTCGGCGCTGGATCCGATCGCCACGGCGCGCATTGAGGAACTGATCGACGAATTGCGCGGCCGCTATGCCATCGTGATCGTGACGCACAACATGCAGCAGGCGGCGCGGGTGAGCCAGAAGACGGCGTTCTTCCACCTTGGCACCCTGGTGGAATATGATGACACGTCGGCGATCTTCACCAACCCGAAGGCGACGCGCACCAAGGATTATATCACCGGCCGTTATGGCTGAGCTGGATCGAAAGGCATCCCCCCATGGCCGAATTTTCCGCCCACACCGTCAAGAGCTTTGACGAGGATATCGCCCAGCTGCGCGCCGTGATCACGCGCATGGGCGGCCTGTGCGAAAGCCAGATCGCCGATGCGGTGGACGCCCTGGTGACCCGCAATGTCGAGGCGGCCGCCGTGGTGGTGGAGAATGACAAGCGGCTGGACGCGCTGGAGGCCGAGGCCGAGGCGCTGGCGGTGCGGATCATCGCGCTGCGCGCGCCGATGGCCGATGACCTGCGCGAGATCGTGGCCGCGCTGAAGATTGCCGGCGTGATGGAGCGCATCGGCGATTATGCCAAGAACATCGCCAAGCGCGCTTCGGTGGTGGCCCAGGCCCAGCCGATCGCGCCGGCGGTGATCATCCCCGAAATGGCCCGCGCCGTGGTGGGCATCATCCGCGACACGCTGGATGCCTTTGTTGACCGGGATGCCGAAAAGGCCAGCGCCATCCTGCAGCGCGACCAGCAGGTGGACGAATTCTACAACTCGCTGTTCCGCTCGCTGCTGACCTTCATGATGGAAAATCCGCATTACATCACGCCGTCCACCCATCTGCTGTTTGTCGCCAAGAATCTGGAGCGGATCGGCGACCATGCCACCTCGGTGGCCGAGATGGTCTATTTCACCGCCACCGGCCAGCGCCCGGCCGAGCGGCCGAAGAATGATTTCACCTCCACCATCTATGCCCCCCAGTAACCCCCGGGAGATTGACCCATGCGTGCCAAGATCCTTCTGGTTGAAGATGATGCCAGCCTGATCGAGCTGGTGACCTATAATCTGGAAAAGGAAGGCTTTGATGTCGTCCGCACCGGCGACGGCGAGGAGGCGCTGACCCTGGCCGAAGAGGAAAAGCCCGACCTCGTCATCCTGGACTGGATGATCGCCAACCTGTCGGGCATCGAGGTGTGCCGCCGCCTGCGCCGGGCCCCGGCCACGGCCAACCTGCCGATCGTCATGCTGACGGCGCGTGGCGACGAGGCCGACCGCATCCGCGGCCTGGAAACCGGCGCCGATGATTACATGACCAAGCCGTTCAGCCCGCGGGAGCTGATCGCGCGCATCCGCGCCGTGTTGCGCCGGCTGCGCCCGGCCCTGCAGGGCGGCCAGCTGGAATTTGCCGGCATCGCCATGGACACCACGGCCCACCGGGTCACCCGCGACGGCCGCACCGTGCAGCTGGGGCCGACGGAATTCCGCTTGCTGCGCCATTTTCTCGAGCATCCGGGCCGGGTGTTCAGCCGCGAACAGCTGCTGGACGCGGTTTGGGGCCGCGATGTCTATGTGGAACAGCGCACCGTGGATGTGCACATCCGCCGCCTGCGCAAGGCGGTCAATGCCGGTCCCGGCGGGGAGGAGCTGCCCGATCTGATCCGCACCGTGCGCTCGGCCGGCTATTCGTTGGATGCGACGCCGGAGGCGCAGGCGGCCTGAGCGCCAGCCTGAACAACCGGTCATCTTTGCGGACCGTATTTGGCTTTGCACGCCGCGCCGGCTTGGCTAAGCGGGGTGGAGTGATTCCATCTGTGCGGGGAAAAGACCGAAATGTCGATTTCGTTTGAGGGTCGTGTTGCCATTGTCACCGGGGCCGGTGGTGGCCTGGGCCGGGCCTATGCGCTGGATCTGGCGCGGCGCGGCGCCAAGGTGGTGGTGAACGATCTGGGCGGCGCCCGCGA
>CAZAWH010000027.1:6991-26998 GCA_964488775.1 uncultured Sandarakinorhabdus sp.
ATCTGGCGCGGCGCGGCGCCAAGGTGGTGGTGAACGATCTGGGCGGCGCCCGCGACGGTTCGGGGGCATCGCTGTCGGCGGCGCAGGCCGTGGTGGACGAGATCACCGCCTTTGGCGGCGAGGCGATGGCCAATGGCGCCAGCGTGACCGACATGGCTGCCGTCGAAAAGATGGTCGCCAATGTGAAGGAGCGTTGGGGCCGCATCGACATCCTGATCAACAACGCCGGCATCCTGCGCGACAAGACGTTCGTGAAGATGACCCTGGATGATTTCCGCACGGTCATGGACGTGCACCTGATGGGCAGCGTGAACTGCACCAAGGCGGTGTGGGAAATCATGCGCGAACAGGCCTATGGCCGCATCCTGATGACCACCAGCTCGACCGGCCTGTATGGCAACTTCGGCCAGGCCAATTATGGCGCGGCCAAGCTGGCGCTGGTTGGCCTGATGAAGACGCTGGCGCTGGAAGGTGCCAAGTACAACGTGCATGTGAACACCATCGCGCCGCTGGCCGCCACCCGCATGACCGAGGATCTGATGCCGCCGGCCATGCTGGAAAAGATGGGCCCGGAAACGGTGGTGCCGGCATCGGTCTATCTGGTGTCGGAAGAAGCGCCGACCAATGTGATCCTGAACGCCGGCGGCGGCGGCATCGAGCGGGCCTATGTCACCCTGACCCGCGGCATCCATCTTTCAGCGGACGAGATGACCGCCGAAACCGTGGCGGCGCGCTTTGCCGAGATCAGCGACCGCACCGGCGAGCTGGTGCCGGACAATGGTTCGGCCCAGGCCCAGACGGCGCTGGCCGGCGCCCGGTAAGCCCGGGGGCCAGAGACGGCAAAGCGGGGCGGTCCTTCGGGGCCGCCCTTCTTGTTTGCAGAGCCGGCGAACGCCCCGAACTTGCTGGATGAACCGGGGTGGGGAGGGCCTACCCCTCCACCGCCTTCAGCAACCGGCGTTCCACCACGGCGAGCACGCCCGCCAGTTCGTGGCCGCGTTTCAGCACCACGCCGCCTTCGCCATAGAGCACCCATTCGCCCTGGCGGTGGCGCAGCGCCGGGTCTTTCACCAGGCGGATTTCCGGGTTTTCGGCGGCGCGGCGGAAGGCGGAGAAGCTGGCGCTCTTGGCGCCAAGTTCCAGCGCATAGTCGCGCCACAGGCCGGCCGCGACCATGCGCCCATAAAGCGACATGATCCGGTCAAGCTCGTGCCGGGTGAAGGCAACTTGGCGACTGCCGGTGGTGGCCAGCGGGATGACGATGCTCACATGCCAAGATGTGGCGCGGGCCGGACACGAGGTCAACTCGCTTTGCGCTGGGCCTCTTCGCGGGTCAGCTCATCCAGCCGGCTTTTCAGCACCTCGATCTCGCAGCGCAGCAGCTCCAGCTTCTGCGTTTCCGGATCGAATTTCTGCGCACACGGTGTGCCATAGGGCAGGAACGGCTTCACATAATCTTCCGCCGCCATCACCACCGGCTTGGCCGGGATGCCGACCATGGTGGCCCCTTCGGCGACATCGCGGGTGACAACCGCATTGGCGCCGACCCGGGCATTGGCGCCCACGGTGATCGGGCCCAGCACCTGGGCGCCCGAACCGATGATGGCGCCATCCAGGATGGTGGGGTGGCGTTTGCCGCCGACGCCGCCCGACGGATCAGTGCCGCCCAGCGTGACACACTGGTAGATGGTGACATTGTCCCCGATCTCGGCGGTTTCGCCGATCACCACAAAGCCGTGATCGATGAAGAAGTTACGGCCGATGCGGGCGCCGGGGTGGATGTCGATGGCGGTGAGGAAGCGGCTGATGTGGTTGACCAGCCGGGCGAGGAAATAGAAACGGCCGCGGAACAGGGCATGGGCGACGCGATGCAGACCCAACGCCCAGATGCCGGGATAGGTGAGGATTTCGAGGCGCGAACGCGGCGCGGGATCGCGGCGTTTCACCGAATCAAGATAGGCGATCAAACCCATGGTCACTCTCCGCAGCCATACAGGGCCCCGCTGGGGGCTGGCTGACGATTTGAGTGTCACTTAACCCATTTCAAGCCGAAAGGCCAGCCACCCCGGCGGGATGACTGACCTTTCATGTTGGGCCGGCAAATGGTTACAGCCGGCGTTACAGCGCCTGGAGCGTCCGGGCGACGGCGTGGACCACGGCGGCGATGCGCACGGCGGCCTGGATCTTGTCGGCGCCGACGCCGTGCTGGGCCAGCACCTTGTCATGCGCGTCGATGCACATGCCGCAGCCGTTCACCGCTGAAACGGCCAGGCTGTAGAGCTCGAAATCGGCCTTCTCGATGCCGGGGGCACCGATCACGTTCATGCGCAGCTTGGCCGGCATGGTTTTGTAATCGGCACGCGAGGCCATGTAGGTGAAGCGATAATAGATGTTGTTCATCGCCATGATGCTGGCGGCGGCCTTGGCGGCGTTCAGAGCCTCGGGGCTCAGCTTGGCGGCGGCTTCCGCCTCCACCGCGTCAATCAGCGGCTTGTGCGCGCAGGCATGGGCGACGGCCACGATGGTGCCCCACTTCTGCTGGTCCGACAGCAGCTGTTCGGTGAGCAGCGAGGAGACGTTGAGGCGCAGATCCTTGGCGTAATCGGGCAGGGTCTTGGCGAGTTCGGAAAACAGCATGGGTGCGCTCCGCTAACCCCTCTCCCATCTGGGGAGAGGGAGGGGCCCACCGCGCAGCGGTGGGAGGGTGAGGGGATGTGGAGGCGGAGGAGGGGGCGTTTGGGGCGCCCCCTCACCCCGCTCGCCTGCGGCGAGTCGCCCTCTCCCCCGAGGGGAGAGGGGCCGGATCAGGCCGCCGGCTTCAGCGTTTCTTCGCCGCCCTGCCAGTTGCACGGGCACAGCTCGTCGGTCTGCAGCGCGTCGAGGATGCGCAGGGTTTCGGCCGGGTTGCGGCCGACGTTCAGGCCGTTGACCGTGATGTGCTGGATCACGTTCTGCGGATCGATGATGAAGGTGGCGCGCAGCGGCACACCGGCGCCCGGCACGATGATGCCCAGCGCATCGGCCAGCAGCTTCGAATTGTCGGCCAGCCACGGGAAATCGCAGGCGGCCAGACGCTCGTCGCTCTTGCGCCAGGCGAAGTGCACGAAATCGGTGTCGGTCGACGCGCCGATCAGCACGGCGTCACGATCTTCGAAATCGCCCTTCAGCTCGCCATAGCCGATGATTTCGGTCGGGCAGACGAAGGTGAAATCCTTGGGCCAATAGAACAGGATCTTCCACTTGCCCGGATAGGCGGTGGTGATGTCCAGCGTTTCGCCGGCCGGCAGCGCGGCAACGCCCTGCTGCACCGGAAGATCGAAGGAGGGAATGGTATCGCCAACGGTCAGAGCCATGGGTCGGGTCCTTGCATGGGAGTTGAATCTCGGCGCCGGCCAAAGGTGGAACTTGGCCGACGGGTTGTGCAATGGCCCTTGCGCAGATAGAAATCCAATCGATAATATCGGTGTGACAAATCGAGCCCGTCGATGACAGCCTTTCAACCCACGCTGAAGCAGCTGCAGTATCTGACGGCGCTGCACATCCATGGGCATTTCGGCCGGGCGGCCGAAGCCTGTTTTGTCACCCAGTCCACCTTGTCGGCTGGCCTCGCCGAGCTGGAATCGCTGCTGGGCGTGCGGCTGGTGGAGCGCAACCGCCGGGTGGTGCGCTTCACGCCGATGGGCGAACGCGTGGTGGCCAAGGCCTATGGCGTGCTGCGTGAGGCCGATGAGCTGGTGGGGCTGACCGTCGGGGGTGACAAGCCGCTGGCCGGCCCGCTGCGCCTGGGGGTGATCCCCACGATCGCGCCGTTTCTGTTGCCGCGCATCGGGGCGCGCATCCGCGCCGATTATCCCGAACTGAAGCTGTATCTGCGCGAGGAGATGAGCGGCCCGGCCAGCGAGGCGCTGGCGCGCGGGATGCTGGATGCGGTGTTGCTGGCCCTGCCGTGGGACACGCCGGGGTTGAGCGTGCTGCCGTTGGCCGAAGACCCGTTTTTCCTGGTGTTTGCGCCCGGCGATCTGCCCGATCCGCCGCCGTCGGTGGCGCCGGATTCGATTGATGCCAACCAGTTGCTGTTGCTGGAGGATGGCCATTGCCTGAAGGATCAGGCGCTTTCGGCCTGTGGCCGGCCGGAATTGCGCGCCGATCCGGCGCATCGCGGCACCAGCCTGGTGACGCTGGTGGAAATGGTGGCCGGCGGGCTGGGCCAGACGTTGATGCCCAGGCTGGCGCTGGATGCCGGGATCATCGCCCACACCAATCTGATCGCGCGGCCGGTGACGGGCCCAGACTCTGGCTATGCCGCCCGCACCCTGGCGCTGGTGTGGCGGCAGGGGTCCCCACGGGAAGCCGAGTTCCGCCTGCTGGGCGAGGCAATAGTGGCAGGATTGGCGGCACCGTAACCGGCGGCTATGCTGCGGGCGAAACTGCATTTGGGGAGTGACAGGCATGAAGGCCGTGCTGTGCGTTGAACATGGGCCACCGGAAAAGCTGGTGGTGCGCGATGTGGCGGTGCCGGAACCGGGCAAGGGCCAGGTGCGCATCAGCGTGAAGGCCGTTGGCGTGAACTTCCCGGACACGCTGATCATCCAGAATCTCTATCAGTTCAAACCGGCGTTGCCGTTCAGCCCCGGTGGCGAATGTGCCGGCGTGGTGAGCGCGGTGGGTGAGGGCGTGACCGATGTCGCGGTGGGTGACAGCGTGATCGCCATGATCGGCCACGGCGCCATGGCCGAAGAGGCGATCGCCATTCGCGGCCAGGTGGTGAAGATGCCGCCGGGCATGCCGTTCGATGTCGCCGCCGGTTTCACCATGACCTATGGCACCAGCCATCATGCCTTGAAGCAGCGCGGGCAGCTGAAACCCGGCGAGACGCTGCTGGTGCTCGGCGCGGCCGGGGGCGTGGGCCTGACGGCGGTGGAACTGGGCAAGGTGATGGGCGCCAAGGTGATCGCGGCGGCCAGTTCCGATGAGAAGCTGGAATTGTGCAAGGCGATGGGGGCCGACGAGCTCATCAATTACAGCAGCGAGGATCTGAAGGAGCGGGTGAAGCAGTTGACCGGCGGGCGCGGGGCCGACGTGATCTATGATCCGGTGGGCGACCGCTTTGCCGAGCCGGCGTTCCGCGGCATTGCCTGGAACGGCCGTTACCTGGTGATCGGCTTTGCCGCCGGCGCCATCCCGGCGCTGCCGCTGAACCTGCCGCTGATCAAGGGCGCCAGCATTGTCGGGGTGTTCTGGGGTGCCTTCACCCAGGCCGAGCCCAAGGTGCATCTGGAGAACATGGCCGAGCTGCTGGGCTGGTATGCCGCGGGCAAGCTGAAGCCGCATGTGTCGCGCCATTTCAGCCTGGACGAAGGCGCCGAGGCCATCCGCTGGATGATGGACAGGAAGGCGCTGGGCAAGATCGTGCTGACCATCTGAACCCAGCGCAACGGGGAGTGAAGGCCATGGCATTGAGGGACGTTTATCCGCTCTATCTGGCCAATCGGCCGGAACAGCCCAACGCCGACCTGGTGGTGACCGACAAGTTCACCGGGCAGCCGGCGACGCGGGTGGCGCAGGCGGATGCGGCGATGATCGACCGCGCGATTGCCGCCGCCGTGGCCGCCGCCGCCCCGATGGCGGCGATGGCAAGTTACGAGCGCCAGGCCGTGCTGGCCCATTGCGTGACCCGCTTCACCGAACGGCAGGACGAGCTGGCCCATGCCCTGTGCATCGAGGCCGGCAAGCCGATCCGCGACGCGCGCGGCGAGGTGGGCCGCCTGATCGACACGTTCCGGATTGCCGCCGAGGAAAGCGTGCGGATGACCGGCGAGGTGCAACCGCTCGACATTTCGGCGCGGGCCAAGGGTTATCAGGGCATGTGGAAGCGGGTGCCGATCGGGCCGTGCAGTTTCATCAGCCCTTTCAATTTCCCGCTGAATCTGGCCGCCCACAAGATCGCGCCGGCGATTGCCGTGGGCTGCCCGTTCGTGATGAAGCCGGCCAGCCGCACGCCCTTGGGCGCGATCATCATCGGCGAGGTGCTGGCCGAAACCAATTTGCCGGAGGGGGCCTTTTCGATCCTGCCGGCGTCCCGGGATGGCGCCGATTTGTTCACCACCGATGACCGGTTGAAATTGCTGAGCTTTACCGGCAGCCCCGATGTGGGCTGGGACCTGAAGGCCCGTGCCGGCAAGAAGAAGGTGGTGCTGGAACTGGGCGGCAATGCCGCGGTGATCATCATGCCCGATGCCGATCTGGATGATGCCGCCGACCGCACCGTGTTTGGCGCCTTTTACCAATCGGGGCAAAGCTGCATCGGGGTGCAGCGCATCCTGGTGCATGATGCGGTTTACGAGGCATTCAAGGCGAAACTGGTCGAGCGGACGGCGAAGCTGATCGCCGGAGACCCGCGCGAGGAGGCGACCTTCGTGGGGCCGATGATCGACGTGAAGGAGGCCGCGCGGCTGGAGGGCTGGATCGCCGAGGCGGTGGCCGGCGGGGCGAGCCTGCTGTGCGGTGGCCAGCGGGATGGCGCCATGCTGGCGGCGACCCTGTTGGAGAATGTGCCGCGGACCGCCAGGCTGAACACCGAGGAAGCCTTTGGCCCGGTTGCGTTTTTTGCCCGGTTCAGCACGTTCGAGGAGGCGCTGGCCCAGGTGAATGACAGCAAGTTCGGCCTGCAGGCCGGCATCTTCACCCGCGATCTGTTCCAGATGCTGAAGGCGTGGGACCATCTGGATGTCGGCGGTGTGGTGATCAACGATGTGCCCAGCTATCGCGTGGACAACATGCCCTATGGCGGGGTGAAGGACAGCGGCCTGGGCCGCGAGGGCGTGCGCTTTGCCATGGAGGACATGACCGAGATCCGCAATCTGGTGATCCGGCGGCGGCCGCAGGATCTGTGAGGGCCCATCCTCAGTCCCATCCTCAGCCCCGGTTCATCGGCGGTGCGCCACTTCCCTGCCTGATGCCATCCTGCTAGGAAGCCGCCATGCCGCGTTTTTCCCGCTCTGCCCTGTTGTCCCTGGTGGCGATTGCCCTGCTGTCTGGCTGTGCCAACGGGCGTGGCGGCAAGGGCAAGAAGGACCAGCGGTACATCGCGCAGGATGTGGAAACGCTCTACACCGCCGCCAAACAGACGCTGGACCGCCGGCAGTATCGCCTGGCCGCCGCACAGTTTGACGAAGTCGAGCGCCAGCATCCTTATAGTATCTGGGCCCGCCGTGCCCAGTTGATGAGCAGTTTCTGCTATTTCGTGGCGGGTGAATATTCGGAATCGATTGGCGCGGCGCAACGGTTCCTGTCGCTTCACCCCGGCAGCCGCGAGGCGCCCTATGCCTATTACATGGTGGCCCTGAGCAATTACAACCAGATCATGGCGGTGGGGAAGGATCAGAAGGTCACCCAGCAGGCGCTTGATTCGCTGGGCGAACTGGTCCGCCGTTATCCCAACACCGATTATGCCGCCGATGCCCGGCTGAAGATCGATCTGGCGCGCGACCATCTGGCCGGCAAGGAGATGGAGATCGGGCGCTTTTACCAGAGCCAGGGCCTGTTTCTGGCGGCGATCATCCGGTTCCGCACCGTGATCGACAAATATGACACCACCAGCCATGCGCCCGAGGCGCTGCACCGGCTGGTCGAATCCTATCTGGCGATGGGCATCCCGGAAGAGGCGGTGAAGGCCGCCGCCGTGCTGGGCAACAATTACCCCGGCTCCAAATGGTATGACCGCAGTTACAAGCTGGTCGAACGCTGGGTGCCCGACGCGGCGAAGAAGGCCGGCTGATGCTGATCCCGGCGACCCTGATCACGGCGGGCCTGTTGGGCCTGGTGTTCATGGCGCTGACCATCCGGGTGGTGGGCCGGCGCATGTCGGGCAAGATCATGATCGGCGACGGCGGTGACCAGCAAATGCTGGAACGCATCCGCGCCCATGCCAATTTCACCGAACATGTGCCGTTGTCGCTGATCCTGATGGGCGGCATCGAACTGAGCGTCGGCCATGGCAGCCTGTGGCTGTGGGGCGTGGGCGGCGCGCTGGTGCTGGCCCGCATCGCCCATGCCATCGGCATGAGCCGGCCGGCGCCCAATCCGTTCCGCGCCGCCGGCGCGTTGATCAGCTGGCTGGTGATCCTGGGCCTGAGCCTGTGGGCCCTGTGGCTGGGGGTGATGCCGCCGCCCAGCCCGCATGATTTCGTCTAGCGCGGTTTGCGGCCGGTTTTCCTGGGCTTGATGAGTTTTCAAGGAGCAGGATCAGTGTCGCATTTTGGCGGCCTGTAGGACAGATTGCTGCCTATCTCTTTGATATAGTGTGCATTTCCGGGTTGTCCGGTCTGGCCATGGCGGTGATGGCCGGATTCGGGGCCGGTGCGGCGTGGCGGAAACGGCCCAAATCGTGGCGGATCTGGGGGCTGCGGTGGCGGCAGCTGGGGCGCCGGTGACGGCAGCTGGCCGGCGTTGGTGGCGGCGTTCGGGGTGCCGGTGGCGGCGTTTGCTTCTCAACCCAGCATGCGGTCGGCAACGAAGGCGTTGGTCTGGCGTTCGCGGCCAAAGCTGCTCATCGGGCCATGGCCGGGCACGAAGGCAGTGTCGTTGCCCAGCGGCCACAGCTTGGTGGTGATGGCGGTGATCAGATCGTTGTAATTGCCCTTGGGGAAATCGGTGCGGCCGATGCTGCCCTGGAACAGCACGTCGCCGACGATGGCCAGTTTCGACGGCGCGTGGTGGAAGACGACATGGCCGGGCGTGTGGCCGGGGCAGTGATAGACATCCAGCACCAGATCCCCCACCGTCACCTGATCGCCATCGTGCAGCCAGCGATCCGGCGTGAAGGCGGTGGCGCCGGGCACGCCATAGGCGGCGCCCTGGGCGGGGTTCATGTCGATCCAGAACTTGTCATCCGGGTGGGGGCCTTCGATCGGCACGCCCAGACGCTGCGCCAGCACCCCGGTGAGGCCGCAATGATCGATATGGCCATGGGTGACCAGCAGTTTTTCGATGGTGACGCCCTGTTCGGCCGCCACGGCGAGCAGGCGATCCAGATCGCCGCCCGGATCGGTGAAGGCACCGCGCATGGTGGCGGTGCACCAGATCAGGGTGCAATTCTGCTGCAACGGCGTCACCGGGATGATGATGGCCTGAAGGGGCGGCTTGGCGGTCATGGCCCATCACTGGCGAATCCGTGGCGGCCACGCAAGTCGTCGCATGTTGCCCTTCTGTAATGATGTTTCGGCCGCGGCCACTGCTAGCCTGCACGCCGGGAGAATTGAGGCATGACTTCGGGATCGGGCTGGCTGGCGAGCTGGCGGCAGGATGTGCCGGCGTCCATCGTGGTGGCGCTGGTGGCCTTGCCCTTGTGTCTGGGGGTGGCGCTGGCGTCGGGGGCGCCGCTGATGTCGGGCCTGGTGGCCGGCATCGTGGGCGGCATCGTGGTGGGGGCGATCAGCCGGTCGGCCCTGTCGGTCGCCGGGCCGGCGGCGGGCCTGACCACCATCGTGCTGGCCGCCATCACCAGCCTGCCGAGTTTCGAGGCGTTCCTCTTGAGCGTGTGCCTGGCCGGCGTGTTGCAGATGCTGTTTGCCGCCAGCCGTGGCGGGGTGATTGCCGAATTCGTGCCGGGGGCGGTGATCACCGGTATGCTGGCGGCGATCGGCCTGATCCTCATTCTCAAGCAATTGCCCCATGCCGTGGGCTATGACGGCGATCCCGAAGGCGATTTCGGCTTTTTCCAGCCCGATGGCGACAACACGCTGACCGCCCTGTCGCACATGCTGAGCAATGATTTCCTGTGGGGCGCGGCGATCATTGCCGGCATCAGCCTGATCTTCCTGTTCTGGTGGGACAAGGCGCGGCCCAGGCAGGGCCCGTTGAAGCTGTTGCCCGGGCCATTGGTGGTGGTGTTGTTTGGCGTGGGCGCCAATGCCGGTTTCCAGGCCTTTGTGCCCGAGCTGGCCATTGCCACCACCCATCTGGTGCAGGTGCCGGTGTCGGCCACGCCGTGGGCGCTGGTGAACGAGGTGCGGCTGCCGGATTTTGGCGCGATCACCAACCCCAAGGTGTGGAGCGTGGCGCTGACCCTTGCCATTGTCGCCAGCCTTGAATCGCTCTTGAGCGTGAAGGCGGTGGACGAGCTGGACCCCAAGCGCCGGGTGACCGACAAGAATCGCGAGCTGCTGGCGCAGGGCAGCGGCAATCTTTTGTCGGGCCTGTTGGGCGGGCTGCCGGTGACATCGGTGATCGTGCGGTCATCGGCCAATGTCGAATCGGGGGCGGATTCGCGGCTTTCGACCATGTTGCACGGCGCCTGGCTGTTGCTGGGCCTGGCGCTGGCGCCGGCGATTTTGAACCTGATCCCGCTGTCGGCGCTGGCCGCCGTGCTGATCGCCACCGGTTACAAGCTGGCCAAGCCGGCCTTGTTCATCCAGCGCTGGCGCGAGGGCCTCAGCCAGTTCATCCCGTTCGTGGTGACGGTGGCGGCGATCCTGTTCACCGATCTGTTGATCGGCATTGCCATCGGCCTGGTGGTGGGCATGGGCTTTGTGATCTGGCGGTCGACCGGGAACATCATCACCTATGTCGAATATGGCGGCACGGTGATGGTGCGGGCGCGGCGCAACCTCTATTTCATGCACAAGCCGGCGTTGCAGCAGGCGCTGGGCCGGGTGCCGGATGGCGCCGAGCTGCTGATCGATCTTTCGGCCACCAACTATGTCGATCTGGATTGCATCGACATCATCAACGGCTTTGTGCGCGCCGCCGGTTTCCGCGGCATCCAGGTGCGGGTGCGGGCCGATCATGCCCAGCGCAGCGCCGCCCTGATCCACGCCCCTGTCACCCGCGCCCGCGCCACCTGAAAGCAGAGCCCCCACCATGAAGGAAGTTGATCAACTGCTGCTGTCCAACCGGGCATGGGCGGCCGAGATGCTGGCCGAGAACCCGGCCTTTTTCCAACGCAACATGAACTGGCAGAAGCCGGTGTTCCTGTGGATCGGCTGTTCCGACAGCCGGGTGGCGCCGGATCAGATGACCCAGGCGGTGCCCGGCGGCCTGTTCGTGCACCGCAACATCGCCAATCTTGTCTATCCCGACGATCGCAACCTGATGGCAGTGCTGCATTATGCCATCAATGTGCTGGAGGTGGGCCATGTGGTGATCTGCGGCCATTATGGCTGCGGCGGCATCCAGGCGGCGCTGGATGGCGGCGTGTCGGGCCCGATCGAGGATTGGCTGGCCCATGCCCGCCAGGTGCTGGACGATCATCGCGGCGAGATCGAGGCGATCCCGGCCGGCGAGGCGCGGGTGAACCGGCTGGTGGAGGTGAATGTGCGCGACCAGTTGCTGCATCTGGCCCGCACCGAGCCGGTGCAGGCCGCCTTTGCCGCCGGCAAGCCGTTGCAGCTGCACGGCTGGGTCTATGATCTGCGCGACGGCCATATCAAGCCGCTGATGCGGATCGACCGCGACACCATCCTGAACGAGGTGCCGCGGCCGGAGCGCGTGCTGCTGTAACGAAAAGGGCCACCGGGTTGCCCCGGTGGCCCGTTCGCGGTTGGCGCGTGCGCCTTACTTGGCGGCGATCACCGTCAGCTCCACCAGGAAATTCGGGCCGGCCAGCGCGGCGACCTGCATGGTGGTGCGGGTGGTGGTGGTGGGATTTTCGGCGTTGCCGAAGAATTCGGCGAACCCGGCGTTGAAGCCGGCGAAATCCATCTTGCCCTCCATGCCCGGCGCGGCGGTGAGATAGGCATCCATGCGCACGATGTCCTTCATGGTCATGCCATGGGCTTCCAGCAGCGCCTTGATCTTCTTGAGCACGCTGATCGTCTGGGTCTTGGTGTCACCATAATCGCTGCCGCCCGGCGTTTGCGGGGAGGCGAGCTGGCCCGACAGATAGACGGTGGTGGCGCCGGTCTTCACCTTGGCGGCGGCGAGGATGCGGCCGGGCGGGGTGGTGGTGACCTTTTCGACATTCTGTGCGGCGGCCGGCGCGGCCAGCGCCAGGGTGGCAGCGGCAAGAGCGAGCAGTTTCATGGTGAGTCCCCTTGAGTGCAGTTGAATTGGGTGCAGTTGAAAAAAACGAACGGGCGGCAGGATTGCCCTGCCGCCCGCTGTTGGCAAGCGATAATGCCGCTCCGGCGCTTAGAACTTGGCCGAAGCGCGCACGTACCAGAAGCCGCCCATCTGGCCGATCGGCGCGGTATCCGGATAGAGCGAACCGTTGGCCTGACCGCCGGTCTGCGGGAAGGCGTTGCGGGTTTCGCGCGGCGGGTAGGTGTTGAACAGGTTCTGGGCACCCACCGCGAGGCGATAATTTTCCGCAATCGTCACACCGGCTTCGATGTCGAACGAGAACTGGGCCTTGAAGGTCTTGGACCAGTTGGTCGCCGGATACAGCGCCGCCGCTTCGGCCGCGCTCACACCCGGCGTCGCGCCGATGCCGGAGGTGATCGGATCGAAGAAGGTGGTGAAATTGCCGAAGTAGCTGGCGCGGGCCGTCACATCGACAATGTCCTTCTGATAGGTGGTCGACAGCACGGCGCGCCACAGCGGGTTGGAACGCTCGATGTTGCCGACGCGGACATCATCGACCGGACGGAAGTTCGCCAGCGACTGGCCGTTGGCCAGCGTGCCGGCCACCACGCGGCGATCGATCACCTTCGTCTTGTTGTAGTTGATCGCCAGGCTGGAGTTGAAGCGGCCGATGCCGGTGTCAGCCTTGTGCTGGATCACCAGGTCGACACCCTGGGTGCGGGTGGCAAAAGCGTTGGTGAAATAGCGCACAGCGCCCAGCTCGGCGGCTTCGGCAACACCCTGCGCCAGCAGGAACTGCGTGGCGGTCAGGCCACCCGGGTTGGCCTGGTTGGGGTTGAGGTTGCCGGTGATGCCGATGCGGTCGGTCACCTTGATGTTGTAATAGTCGAGCGTGATGTTGAAGCCGCCGCCCGGGGTGACGACGAAGCCGCCCGAGAAGTTGGTCGACTTTTCCGGACGCAGCGGCTCGGCGAGGAAGAAGCGGCCGATCGGGCTGTCAGGGCGCACGGTGGCGATGCCCTGCGGCACGGTCGAGCCGAAGGGGAAGCCGGTGGTCAGGTTCTGGGTGAACTGCTGGCCCGGGGTCGGCGCGCGGAAGCCGGTGGAGGCGGCACCGCGGACGGCGACCACTTCGTTGAAGGCATAGCGCAGGCTGAGCTTGCCGTTGAACGTGTCACCAAAGTCGTTGAAATAGTCATAGCGGGCCGCGATGCCCACATCGAGGCCGTCCACCACGGTGGATTCGAAATCGATATAGGCCGAATAGTTGTTGCGGCCGCCTTCGACCACCGACGCCGGACCGAAGCCCTGGAAGCCGTTGGAGCCCGGCAGCGCGGTGGCAACGCGGACCACGGTCGGGTTGAGCACGGCGCCCGGCGTCGAGCAGGGCACGGTGGCGGCCGCCAGGGTGCAGCGGACCAGTTGCTGGGCCGCATAGGGACCGACGGTCCACGACGCGGTGTCGCCCAGGCCGACTTCATAGGCTTCGCGGCGCACTTCGAAACCCCAGGCGATGTTCAGCGGCTTGAAGAAGCCGACTTCGACTTCCTTGCTGAAATCCGCGTTGAAGTTGAATTCGCGCTGCACCAGCTTGCCCATGTAGAAGCTGGTCGGCGTCGTCGGGCCGAGCGAGGCGTTGATCGTGTCGCTCATCGAGTAGCGGATCTGGTTCTGACCATACATCAGCGAGACATCGTAATTGATGCCGAATTCGGTGCCCTTGAAGCCGCCGACGAGGCCCAGATCTTCGTTCGCCGCCATGAAGAACGGCACGAAACCGTTGCGGAAGGTCGGATAGGCGGCGCTGTCGTTGATGTTGAAGGTGGCGCCGTTTTCATCCCACAGCGCGCGACCGGTCGAATCGAAGCCGACGCGGCTCAGGAACACCGGGTTGACCGAGCGCGACGTGGTGGCCGTGCCCGGACGGCCGGGGATCGGCGCGTGGGTGACGGTGATCGGGCTGCGGAAGTTGAAGTCGTTGCCCTGCTTCTGCCAGCCATAGTTGCCGAAGGCATAGAAGGTGGTGTCGCCAGCCGGCAGTTCCATGTTGAACACGGCGCGATAGGCGCGGTTTTCCGGGCCGCCGAGGCGGTTGCCGGTGGCGAAATCGGGGGTGATGCCGGCGGCGCGCAGCGGCGCGATGGTCGGGCGCTCCACCGAGCGGTCCCAGATGTTCTGATCGATGAATTCGCCGGTGATGTTGAAGAAGCCGCCGTCATCGCCCAGCTTGGTGCCGTAGAAGGCGGTCAGCTGCGTGTCCTGGCCGTCGCCGCGATAGGTCTGGCCATAGCGGGCGGTCACTTCAAAGCCGGTGTCGCGGCGCAGGCCGAGGTTGATCACGCCGGCGATGGCGTCGGAACCATATTGCGCGGCGGCGCCGTCGCGCAGCACTTCGAGGCGGCCGAGCGCCGCGCCCGAGATCTGCGACAGGTCGGCACCCTGGGCGCCGGCGTTGAGCGCGCCGGCGGCGACCTGCACCAGCGCCGAGCGGTGCATGCGCTTGCCGTTGATGAGGACGAGGATCTGGTCAGCCGGGAGACCGCGCAGGGTGGGCGGACGCACGAAGGCCGAGGCGTCGCCGAGCAGGTTGCGCTGCTGGTTGAAGGAGGGGACCAGGGTCTGCAGGATGGTCTGCAGCTGCGGCGCCGGCTGCGCCTTGAAATCGTCGGCCGAGAACACGTCAACCGGCACGGCGCTTTCCAGCACGGTGCGGTCGGTCCGGCGGGTGCCGGTCACCACGATGGTGGCGTCTTCCTTTTCGTCGGTCGCGGCGGCGGCAGCGGCCGGCTGGTCTTCGGCGGCCATGGCAGGTGCGGCCATGCTGGCGATGGCAAGCGCCAGCATCGAGGTGGCGAGGCCATATTTGCCCCTGCTGGTCTGATCGTGGACGTTTGTCATGTCATTCCCCTGGTTATCTGTCTGGTTCGTGGCCGAAGATCCGGATCGCGCCCCCTGAAGCGACCTGACCAACGACCACCGGCTTCCCACGGCAACCGCGCGGACTTCCGGCCCGCGACGACGCCATGATGCCGGATGAATGGCAACACGCGTCGGCGCCTGTCGACAAAGCTTTGGTTTGAGCTTTGCAACCGGCACGCGGCCGGGTCTTGAAGCGCCAACTCCAGCCTTGCCGACATACGCCATTCGCGCACTGGTCAATTTGGCCGCAGGGCTGTTGCGGAAATGCTTCACTTGCCAATGGTGGCTTTTGCGCAACACATGTGTCGCGCGGGGTGCCAATTCAGCCGGGAAGTTGCTTGTCCATCGGCACGAAGCGCACGGCGACGCCGCCGCAATCAAGGCTGATCGGTGCGCGGCCAGTGTAGCCATGGCGGGCATAGAAGGGCTCGCCGGGCAGGGTGGCCATCAATTCGGTGCGGGTGAAGCCGGCGGCGCGGGCGGCATCCTCGCAGGCCTGGAGCAGCGCGGCGCCAACACCGCGACGGGCCGCGGCGGGGGCAACGAAGAAGGCGCGAATCTTGGCGGCATCGCGGCTGGGGTCGAGCAGGCCGGACTGGCGGCCGGCAAAGCCATCGCCGCCGAACAGTGTGGCCCGCCGGCTCCAGCCGCCGCAGCCCAGGGTTTCACCGGCCGATTCCACCACCAGATAGGTGCCGTCGGCCACCAGCTCGCTGTCCACCCCGAACACATGGGTGATGGCCGCTTCGGTTTCGGCCGGGGTGTAGAATCCGATGCTGAGCCCGCGCGCCGATGCGGTGATCAGGGCATCGAGCGCCGGGATTTCGTCGGCGCGGGCCGGGCGGATGACAAGGTTGGCAGGTGCGGTCATCCCCTTGTTGTGGCGCAGACGGCGCTTCCACTCAAGCGGCGGGGCCGGTTATCAATTATAAGTCAATTGATGATAATGAACGGCAAGAATCGGGGAAATAACAGAAAGCCTTTACATTCTGAATTTGCATTTTGCGATGAAGTAGGGTGCGTAAATGTTGCGTTGTCTTGTCATGGAAATGAAACATCTGGCGGCAGCGCGGCGCGGTGCGGCGGCGTTTGAATTTGCATTGATACTGCCAATATTTCTGATGATGTTGTGCGGCACGCTGCAATATGGCGTCTTGTTCTATACCTGGAATGTCGCGCTGAATGGTGCGCGCAATGCGGCGCGGGCGGTGGCGGTGGGCCGGGCCGATGCGGCGGCGGGCGAAACCATGATGCGCAACGCGCTGCCGCCCTGGGTGCTCGCCAGCAGCGGCGGTGACGAGGGCGATCGTGATTGTGGCGGCGGCAATGGTGATCCGGCCGATACCGGCGGCTATGGCCCCGGGGGCTGTGGCGCCGGCAATGGCAACGGGAATGGCAACGGGAACGGCAATGGCAACGCCGGCGGTGGCAATGCCGGCGGTGGTGGCGGTGATGGCATCACCGCCGAGGTGACCGATGCCGTGGTGGGCGGCGAGGTGGTGGCGCGGCTGTCATTCCCGTCGAGCCGGGCGACATTCCTGCCGTTGGCGCCGATGCCCAGCACGGTTTCGGTGGTGGTGCGCATGGTGAAGGAAGCATGATCAGCCGGCTGTGGCAGGCGCGAAAGGGGTCGATCGCGCCGATCTTTGCTTTGAGCCTGCCGGTGATGACGATGGCAGTGGGCTTTGCCATTGATGGCGCGGCGATGCGGTTGGCGCAGGCGCGGTTGCAGGTGGCGGCCGATGCCGCGGCGGCGGCAGCATCGCGCCGGTTGCAGACCAGCGCTGACGCACAGGCCGAGGCCGCGCGGGTGGCCGGGCTGAACCTGCCGTCGGCCCAGCACGGCAATGTGGTGGCCGCCGGCGACGTGGTGGCCGGCACCTGGAACAACAGCGACCGCAGCTTCACGGCGGCCAATGCCAACATCAATGCCGTGCGGGTGACGGCGCGTTATGCCGGGGCCAATGGCAATGCCCATCGGCTGATCTTTGGCGGCGTGCTCGGGCTGCGCGATATCGATGTGTCGGCCACGGCCACTGCGGTGTGCCCATCCAACCCCAATCTGTCGCGGATCAGCACCACCACGCCCAGCCGCACGGCGGTGGTGACCATGGGGCAGGCCTGCACGCCGGGATCGGGGCTGACCGGCACCTGTTACTGGTCAACCCCGCAGGGCAATCCGATCGTGCGGGTGGACAATTGGAACCCCGGGGTGACAACCATCACACTGCGCATCACCTCGCCCACGCGCTTTGCCGGCACCTTTGATTTCACCGCGCCGGCCGCCGGCCAATATTGGGTGGTGGTGCCGGGTGTGCAGATGAACAGTGCCGCCGACGGCGCACCGGTGGAGAATATCGTGTTCCGCGTGGACAGGTCCAGCCCGACCGTGCCGTCGAACCGGATCAACACCAGCGGCACCGCCACCTACAACAACCGCTTCAACAGTTCGGCCACGCTGCCGGGCAGCGCGCTGTGCGCCTTTTCCAACCAGGCGGCGGCCAGCCGGCTGGTGGGGTGATCAGGCGCGATACTGGGTCTTGCCGTCCACCACGGTTTCCAGGATCGGCACATCCTTGATGCGCTCCGGCTTGATGCTGGTCAGGTCTTGCGCCAGCACGACATAATCGGCGAGCTTGCCGGCGGTCAGGCTGCCCTTGATTGCCTCTTCCCTGGCGGCCCAGGCGCCGTTCAGGCTGTTGATGCGGATGGCTTCTGCCACGCTCACCCGCTGGTTGGCACCCCAGGTCTCGCCATTCCAGCCGGTGCGGGTGACCATGCCCTGGATGCCCATCAGCGGCGCGAACGGGCCGGGGAAGAAATCGCTGCCGGCGCACACCTTGATACCGGCATCGAGGAAGTCGCGGAAGGCCATGGCGTTGGCCATGCGCTCCGCCCCGTAGAAGCCGAACTTGTCGCTGTTGTAATAGGCGTAAGAGGTGAACGGCGCCGGCACCGCGCCCAAGGCCGCCATGCGTTTCAAGAGGCCGGCGTTGACTAGGGTGCAATGGGTGATCTTGGGCCGCAGATCCTTCACCGCCAGCTTGGCCTGCGCCCGTTCAAAGGCGGTGAGCGCCATGTCGATCGCGACGTCGCCATTGGCGTGGATATTGGGCTGGATGCCGGCGCGCACCACCTTTTCCACCCAGGCATCGAGCACATCCTGCGGTTCGGTGATGTTGCCATAATAGGCCGGGGTGCGGCCGGCATAGGGGGTGGAGAGCGCCATGGTGCGTTCGGAAAAACTGCCATCGGCGGTGTGTTCGGCGGTGGCGCCCAGCCGGATCCAGTCATCGCCAAAGCCGGTTTTCAGGCCGGCAGCGATCATCTGGTCCACCATCGGGCCCCAGGGTTCATAGCTGACGCGGTGGGTGAGCTGCCCGGCGGCGCGCACATCCTGGATGGCGGCAAGATCGCCGCCCTGGTGGTGGACACTGGTGAGGCCATAGCGGCTGAAGGCGGCGCTGATATGGGCGATGCCGGCGCGGGCGCGTTTGGCTTTTTCGGCGGCGTCGATGCGGGGGCGCTGGCCATGGCGGGCGACCAGTTCGATGGCATTGTCGGTCAACCGGCCAGACCGGCGGCCATCGGGCAGGCGATCGATGGTGCCGCCCGGCGGATCCGGCGTGTTGGCGGTGATGCCGGCGAGGGTGAGGGCATGGCTGTTGACGAACACGGTGTGGCCGCCGCGGTGGCGCACCATCACCGGGTGGGTGGTGGAGATCTTGTCGAGATCATCGACGGTCAGCTGGCGGCCGTCCTTCAGCTTGGTGTCATCGTGGAAATAGCCTTCCACCCAATGGCCGGGCGGGGTTTGCGCGGCCTTGGCCTTCAGCTTGTCGATGATCGACTGGATGGTGACGAACTCCACCTCGAACGGGTTGCCGACGAGGGTTTCATAGAGCAGCACCTCGCCGATCGGGTGGTTGTGGCAATCGATGAAGCCAGGCACCACGCAGGCGCCTTTCAGATCGACCAGCCTTGTGGACTTGCCAGCGAGGCCGCGCACATCATCGCCGCCCACCGCCATGATGCGGTTGCCCTTGATCGCCATGGCGGTGGCGGTGGGGCGGGCATCGTCCATGGTGATCAGCCGGCCATTGAACAATATGGTATCGGCATCGCGGTCGTGCGCGGCGGCGCGCGCGGCCCAGCCGGCCCACAATGCGGTCGCGAGCAATTGCCGTCTGTCCATGGCCGGTTCCCCCTTTTGCCGATGGTGATGATTGCGCCGATGGGCGGGCGCGGCAAGCCCTTCCCCAATCCGCCAGTTTTGTGGGCGGGCCTGGCGGCCCACACTGCCGGCGCAAAGGGGAGGATGACCCATGGATTTCGCGCTGCCCGCCGACCTGAAGGCCTATCTGGCCGAGCTTGACGCCTTCATCGAGGCCGAGATCAGGCCGCTGGAGCAACAGGACGACAATATCCGCTTTTTCGATCATCGCCGGGAATGGGCGCGCACCGATTTCGAGCATGGCGGGCTGCCGCGGCGGGAGTGGGAGCTGCTGCTGCGCGAGGCGACGATCAGGGCGGACAAGGCCGGGCACTGGCGCTTTTCGGCGCCGAAGACATATGGCGGCAAGGATGGCAGCAATTTGTGGATGGCGGTGATCCGCGATCATTTCGCCGCCAAGGGCCTGGGGTTGCACAATGATCTGCAGAACGAGCATTCGATCGTGGGCAATTTCCCGTTTGTCGCCATGTTCGAGACCTTTGGCACCGAGGCGCAGAAACAGGAATTCATCCTGGGCGGCTTTGCGCGGGAGCGGATCACTGCCTTTGGCCTGACCGAGCCCAATCATGGCAGCGACGCGACCCACATGGAAACCCGCGCCGTGCCGGAAACCCGCGATGGGGTGGAGGGCTGGCTGATCAACGGGGAGAAGATGTGGACGACGGGCATGCATGTGGCGACGCACTGCGCCACCTTTGCCCGCACCAGCGGCAAGGACGGCGCCGCGCGCGGCATTTCCTGTTTCCTGGTGCCCACGGACACGCCCGGCCTGAAGGTCGAGGAATATCTGTGGACCTTCAACATGCCGACCGACCATCCGCGGGTGAGCTTCA
>CAZAWH010000028.1:0-26360 GCA_964488775.1 uncultured Sandarakinorhabdus sp.
TTTCCGCCATCCTCGATTTCGGGCTGGAGGCCGAGGATGAAGGCAACGAGATGCAGTATATGGGCCTGTTGCCCAGCTATGCCGCCGCGGCCTGGTATCACGACAAGATCGCGAACAAGCCGGCCAATGTGGCGGATTGGGCCGCCGAGGCCCGCGCCTTTGCCACCGGCCCCTACATCACGGCGCTGATCAAGGGGAACAGCCTGCCCGCCGATGAGCGCGCCGCGATCCGCAAGCAACTCGCCCGCTTCACCGGCCTTTCGGAAACCTATCTCGAACAGGCCAATCTGCGGGTCACGCCGGGCCGCTTCTACAAGGAACTGCTGCGGGATCGTGGCCTCACCATCGGCCGGCTCGATGCCCGCTACACCGGCAAGGATTATGACAATGCCGGCGAAGGGCCCGACAACGACCCCAGTTTCTATGGCATCGATGCCTCCTACCCGGCGGCGGTGAATGCTTACTTGCGCGGTGATCTGGGCTACAAGACCGATCGCTCCTATGTCTCCATCGGCGGTGTCGGCCAGTGGGACTGGCGGCTGGGCAATGGCCGCGATGCCTATGTCAACGTCGCCCCCGGGCTCGCCCGCACGCTTCGGGAAAACAGCCGCACCAAGGTCTGGGTGGGCCAGGGCTGGTATGATTTCGCCACCCCCTTCCACTTCGCCGAATATAGCATGAACCGCCCCGGCTGGCCGCAGGACCGGGTGGAGTATCATTATTACGACGCCGGCCACATGATGTATGTCCACGGCCCCAGCCGGGTGAAATTGTCCAACGATCTGAGGGATTTCATTCGTCGGCAGAAGTGAGGCGCGGCCCCGGCCGCGAGGGCCGTGCGTTTGCCGGTTCCGGTTCGTCCTGAAATTCGCCCTGAAGTTCGGCCATGGCCCGCAGTTCAGCGCGCAGTTTTTCCACTTTTTCCGGGTCTACCGGGGGTGGCGCGGATGCGTCCTGCTGATCCCAGCGGCGCCTGAGCATCGCCAGTTGCACGGCGGCACGGGCGTTGCGTTGATCGTCCAACCGTTTCAGATGATAAAGCAGCAGCTGGATATTGCATGGCCGTCGGCGGACGATCATCACGCCATCGCGCTCGATCACCTCCTCTTCACCGTCGATCAGGCGGTCCATCGCGGCATCCTCGATGATGCGGCCGCTGTCCTCCAGTGCCGCCCCCCAGCTTTGCGCAAACGCGGCCCCGGCCGGCTGGCGCCGGAACCAATAGGCCGATTGCTTCGTCATCCCAGCCGCCCGTGCAGCACCTGACACACTGCCATGCATCGCGAGATGATCGAGAAACCGCTGCTGCCGTTCCGGCGTCCAGCCGTTGTGCTGGTGGCGAAGCGGGGCCTGTGCGGCGGGGGTGCGAACGCTGTCCATGAACGGGAACATAACCTATTTGGTTCGCTGTAGAACAGGGCAAGTTTGTGGGGGAGGATGTCTCTGCCGGTTTTTGCCAGGGGCGAGGATTTGATTTTGCGGCAACGGTCGCGCGGTGAATGTTCTTGGCGTTGGTGCCACGGCTCCGCCGGCGCGGCCCCTCCACCACCTTCGGTGGTCCCCCTCCCCAAACAAGTTTGGGGAGGATTGATTGGCAGCGGGGGCGCGCGAAAACGAACGGGTCAAGGGTCTGCGACCCTTGCCGCCGGAGGCATTTCTTGTCGTCGTGCGGGAACCGGCCGCGCTGGCGGTTCAGGCCGGCGGGACGACGCGGGGTTTGCCGTCGGCGTCGATGGCGACGAAGATGAAGCGGGCGTGGGTGACCTGGGTGCGGTCTTCGGCGGAGCGGGGGCGGCGCCAGGCTTCGACTTCGATGGTGATCGAGGTGCGGCCGACCTTGACCAGATCGGCATAGACGGTGACCTCGTCGCCGATGCGCACCGGCTGCAGGAATTTCATGGCCTCCACGGCGACGGTGGCGCAGCGGCCCTTGCTGCGGCGGGCGGCGGCGATGCCGGCGGCCATGTCCATCTGGGCCATCAGCCAGCCGCCGAAAATGTCTCCGGCCGGATTGGCATCGGCCGGCATGGCGGTGATGCGGATGGCGGGTTCGCGAAACCCCTCTGGTGTTGCCATGGAATGTCCCCCGGTGCGCTGTGATGTGTCCCCGGCGGCATCCTATCGGGACTGATGGTGCGCAAACCAATGTGGCAAATGGTGTCTGGCGCCCCGGGGCGGCGGCCGGTCAGAGGGGGTAACGATCCGCCATCATGGCCCAGGAGCGCCGGGCCATTTCGGTGAGCACGTCCAGGTCCACATCGGCGAGGCGCTTGACATAGAGGCAGGAACCGCCGGTGGTGGCCGTGCCCAGGGCGGCGAGCAGGTCAGCCTGGCCGGTGAAGCCGTCCATAAGGTAGAGGACGTGGCTTGCCTTGCGGGGGGAGAAGCCGAGGCGCGGCCAGGGGCCGGTTTTGCCTTGATAGCTGCCAAAGCCGATGATGCTGCTGCCCCACAGCACGGGCGGGTGGCCGGAGATGGATTCGAGCAGGCTGCAGATGGCCTGGGCCTCCGCACGGCGACGCGGGGGTTCGAGGGTGGCCAGGAAGGCCGGCACGCTGGCGGTGGTGGCGACGGTCTTGGGTGTGGCGGCCATATGGGGGTTCCCCCGCTTGCAAGTGGGAAGCTTAGCCAATAGGCGCGCTTCGACAAGCTGAGGGAATGATGATGGCTGATTCGATCAAGAAGGTGGTGCTGGCCTATTCGGGGGGGCTCGACACGAGCGTGATCCTGAAGTGGCTGCAGACCGAATATGGCTGCGAGGTGGTGACCTTCACCGCTGATCTCGGCCAGGGCGAGGAGCTGGAGCCGGCTCGGGCCAAGGCGTTGATGCTGGGCATCAAGCCGGAGAATATCTTCATCGACGATCTGCGCGAGGAGTTCGTGAAGGACTTCGTGTTCCCGATGATGCGGGCCAATGCGCTGTATGAAGGCCTGTATCTGCTCGGCACGTCGATCGCGCGGCCGTTGATTGCCAAGCGTCAGATCGAGATTGCCAGGGCCGTGGGCGCCGATGCCGTGAGCCATGGCGCCACCGGCAAGGGCAATGACCAGGTGCGTTTCGAGCTGGGCTATTATGCGCTGTCGCCCGACATCCGCATCATCGCGCCGTGGCGGGAATGGAATTTGACCAGCCGCGAGGCGTTGATCGCCTTTGCCGAACAGCATCAGATCCCGGTGGCGAAGGACAAGCGCGGCGAAAGCCCGTTCAGCACGGACGCCAACCTGCTGCACACCTCGTCGGAAGGCAAGGTGCTGGAAGATCCCTGGGAAGAGGTGCCGGATTATGTCTACAGCCGCACCGACCACCCGGAGGACGCGCCCAACCAGCCCGAATATATCACCGTGGATTTTGAGCGCGGCGATGCGGTGGCGATCAATGGCGAGGCGCTGTCGCCCGCCACGCTGCTGGCGAAGCTGAACGAGCTGGGCAAGCGGCACGGCATTGGCCGGCTGGACCTGCTGGAGAACCGCTTTGTCGGCATGAAGAGCCGCGGCATGTATGAGACGCCGGGCGGCACCATCCTGCACATCGCGCACCGCGGCATCGAGCAGATCACGCTGGATCGCGGCGCGGCGCATCTGAAGGATGAGCTGATGCCGAAATATGCCGAGCTGATCTACAACGGCTTCTGGTTCGCGCCGGAGCGCGAGATGCTGCAGGCCGCCATTGACCACAGCCAGGCCAAGGTGACCGGCACGGTGCGGCTGAAGCTGTACAAGGGCAATGTCGGCGTGGTGGGCCGCAAGTCGCCGCACAGCCTCTATTCCGCCGGCATCGTCACCTTCGAGGATGACCGCGGCGCCTATGACCAGCGCGATGCGGCCGGCTTCATCCGGCTCAATGCGCTGCGGCTGCGGCTGCTGGGGCGGCGCGACGGGCGCTAGGGCCGGTCACGTTCCCATCCCCCTCATGCCGAGCTTGTCGAGGCACGCACCACAGTTGGTCGGTGCCTCGACAAGCTCGGCATGAGCGGCTGGTTCCTGTTGCCCTGAGCCGCGGGTCTCACCAGGGAATGGTGGCGCCGGTATAGTCGAGATAGCGCTGGCCGGGCGGGCGGGCGCTGGCGATGACATCGGCGAGGCCCTTCACGCTGGTGGCGACATCGATATCGGCGTCGGCGCCGCCCATGTCGGTCTTCACCCAGCCGGGGTGGAGGTTGAGCACGGCAACGGGGCGGGTGCCGACATCCTGCACCGCAAAGCCACGCGTCAGGCTGTTGAGCGCGGCCTTGGAGGCGCTGTAGAGTTCGACCGCGCCGTGGGTGCGGCCAGCCACGCTGCCCAGCACCGAGGTCATGAACCCGATGCTGCCGCCATCGCGGACCAGCGACAGCAGGCGGCGGGCGGCGCGGATCGGCGCGATGGCGTTGGTCCAGAACAATTGCGCCATGGCCTCGCGGCTGATGGTGGCGGCAGTGTCGGCGCGGTTGCCCATGATGCCGGCGTTGATCAGCACATGATCGAAGCGTTCGCCGGCCAGCGCGGCGGCCAGGGCAGCAACGCTGGCATCATCGTCCACATCCACCACGGCGAGCCGGGCACCGGTGGCGGCGAGTTCGGGCGCCGGGCCGCGATGGGTGGCGACGACCTGCCAGCCGCGGCCGATCAGTTCGCGGCTGAGGCCAAGGCCGATCCCGCGCGAGGCACCGAGGATGAGGGCTGAGGGCATGAGGGGTCTCCGGTTGCTGGGTGGCCAGTGTGGCCGGCGGGCAGCGGCCTGTCGACCAATTCAACCTGTCAGAGCCCAAAGCTCTGCTTGATCCCGTCGATGACGAACTGGGCGGCGAGCGCGGCCAGCACGACGCCGAGCAGGCGGGTGAGGGCGCCTTCGAACTTGGCGCCCATCAGCTTCATGATCGGGCCGGCGGCGAGCAGGCAGAGCAGGGTGAGCAGCAGCACGGCGCCGAGCGCGCCGAGCACCACGGCTTCCTGCACCAGATCGTCGGTGCGGGCCGAAAGCAGCATGACGGACGCGATGGAGCCCGGACCGGCCAGCATCGGGATGGCCATGGGGAAGACGGAAATATCCTCTTCCTCCAGCGGCTTGCCGGCGGCATCGGCGGCGGACTTCACCCCTTCGGCGCGGCTTTCGCGGCGCTGGGTGCGTTTTTCGAACACCATGTCGATGGCGATCACGAACACCATCACGCCGCCGGCGATCTTGAAGGCGGGCAGGGTGATGCCAAGCGCGGACAGGAACGCCTCCCCACCCAGGGCGAAGGCGATCAGCACGCCGGCCGCGATCAGGCTGGAGCGGATGGCCATGTCCAGCCGGTGGCGGGCGCTGGTGCCGGCGGTGAGGCTGGAAAAGATCGGCACGCAGCCGGGCGGATCGATCACCACGAACAGGGTGACGAAGGAGGAGATGAACAGCTGGACCAGGGGCCCATCGAGATCGAGGCCCATCATGGTGCGGCCTTGCGGGCGATTTCGCGCCAGCCGCGGCCATCCCAGGCCCAGACCAGCAGCAGATGGGCGCGCCCATCGCCGCGCAGGGCCCAGCGCAGGCTGGCATCGCGGGCGGCGCCGCCATCTAGCCGGGGCAGGCCGGCCGGCATCGCCGGTTCGCTGGCCGCGGCGCGGGCGAGGTTGCGGCAGCTGGGGCGGGTTTCCGTCACGGTGCCGGGCGCTGCCGGGCCGCTGGCCGGGCTGCCGAAATCGGCCAGCCAGCGCCAGCCCTGGCCGGGTTCGACCGCCCAGATGGTGTTGAAGCGGCCATGGCTGCCATCAGGCAGGATGGCATGGCCCTGCGACAGGGCCAGCGTGCCGTCACAGGCAGTGGTGGTGCGATCGGGCCACCAGGCGATGGCCCTGGGCGGATCGGCGCGGCCGGCCAGCAGGGCCTGGGCCTTCACCGGCTGCGGCGCGAACATCCAGCCGCGCTGGCTGGCAAAGCGGCGAAACGCCGTCCATTGCCCGCTGGCCTGCGCGTCGGCGGCAAAGGCGCGTTCGGCATCGGCCACCGGCCCGGCCGGCAGCGCCGCCGCCAGCAACAGGGCAGCGGCCAGCATCAGCCGCCGGCCCGGGCGCGGGCGGCCTGCAGCGTGTTGGCCAGAAGGCAGGCGATCGTCATCGGGCCGACGCCACCGGGCACCGGGGTGATCCAGCCGGCGCGGGCGCTGGCGGCGGCGAAATCGACATCGCCAACCAGGCGGCTCTTGCCATCGGGCAGGGCGACGCGGTTGATGCCGACATCGATGACGCAGGCACCCGGCTTGATCCAATCGCCCTGCACCATGCCGGGGATGCCGACGGCGGCGACCACGATATCGGCGCGGGCGACGTGCCCGGCCAGATCGCGGGTGCGGCTGTGGGCGAGGGTGACGGTGGCGCTGGCGTTGGTGAGCAGGGCCGCCATCGGCTTGCCGACCAGGATGGAGCGGCCGATCACCACGGCTTCGGCGCCGGCGATGTTGCCAACCGCCTCGCGGATCAACAGCATGCAGCCCGATGGCGTGCACGGCACCAGCCCGTCGCGGCCGCTGACCAGCAGGCCGGTGTTGACCGGGTGCAGGCCGTCGACATCCTTGGCCGGATCGATGCTGGCGATCACGCGGTCGCTGTCGATATGCTTGGGCAACGGCATCTGAACGAGGATCCCATCCACGGCGGGATCGGCATTCAGCTGGGCGATCAGCGCCAGCAGATCGGCTTCGGCCGTGGTGGCCGGCAGGCGATATTCGCCGGAGACCATGCCGGCTTCGCGTGTGGCCTTGCCCTTGGAGCCGACATAGACGGCGCTGGCGGGATCATCGCCGACCAGCACCACGGTGAGCCCCGGCGCGCGGCCATGGGTGGCGACAAAGGCCGCCACGCCGGTGGCAACCTCGGCCCGCAAGGCGGCAGCGCGCGCCTTCCCGTCGATCAGCATCGCACTCATTGCAGCAGCAGCCCCGAATCCACCGCCAGCGCCGGCACCAGTTGTTGCAGCCCGGCCAGCACCAGCCACAGCACCATGGGCGACAGATCGATGCCGCCCAGATCGGGCAGCACCCGGCGGATCGGCCGCACCAGCGGATCATAGATGCGATCCAGCGTTGACAGGATCGCCCGCACCACCGGGTTGTAGCTGTTGACCACGTTGAAGGCGACCAGCCAGCTGGAAATCGCCCAGACCACCAGGCCCCAGATCAGCACCTGGGTGGCCATGATGAAGATGTTCACCAGCGCAAGGGTCGTGTTTGCCATGGCTGCGCCCTTACAGGCTGGCCGCCCCACCCGCAATGCCACCCGCAATGGGGAGTGGCAAAATCGCCGCCGGCTTGGCAGAAATGCGGGTGGGGAGAACCATATGGCCACACGCTTTGCCACGCTTGCCGAAATCACCGCGCATTTTGCCGACACCACGCCGGCCCGGGCCGCCATCAGGGTGGATGGCGCGGTGTGGACCTATGCCGATCTGCATGGCCGAATCCTGCGCTGCGTCGCGGCGTTGCGGGCGGCCGGGGTGAAGCATGGCGACCGGGTGGGCTGGCTGGCGTTGAACCATCCCGATTACATCACGCTGATGTGTGCCTGTTTCCGGGTGGGGGCAGTGCTGGTGGCGATCAATGCCCGGCTGGTGGCGCGGGAAATCGCCTATATCCTGGGCGATGCCGGGGTCGATCTGCTGGTGTCGGAAAGCGCCTTCCTGCCGCTGGTGGAGGATGCGCGCGCCAGCACCGGCCTCGCCCATGTCGTGCTGCTGGATGCCGGGCACGATGGCCGGCCGGCCTTTGCGGCCTGGATCGGCAGCCATGCGCCCGATGCGGCCATGCCGGCGATCAGCCCGGATGACATTGCCCTGCAGATGTACACCAGCGGCACCACGGGATTTCCCAAGGGCGCGCTGCTGTCGCACCGGCAATTGCTGGGCACGATCGAGAAGGGCGGGCTGACCGGGGAGGATTGGGCGCAGTGGCGCGAGGATGATGTGGCGCTGGTGGCGATGCCGCTGTTCCACATCGGCGGCACCGGCTGGGCCCTGCACGCGCTGGAGGCCGGGGCCACCATGGTGATCCTGGCCCGCCCCGATGTGCCGGGCATGGTCAACGCCATCGCCGAAGATGGTGCCACCCGCATGTTTGCCGTGCCGGCGGTGCTGCTGGCCATCTGCCAGTATCTGGAAACCGTGCCTGCCAATCTGGGGGCGATGCGCGCGCTTTATTATGGCGCCTCGCCAATCCCGCTGGATGTGCTGCGCCGGTCGATGGCGGCCTTTCCCAATGCCCAGTTCGTGCAATGTTATGGCGCCACCGAAACCTGCGGCACGGTGGTGTATCTGCCGCCGTCCGATCATGATCCGGCCGGCAACACGCGCATGCGCGGCTGCGGCAAGCCCTATCCGGGCAATGCGGTGCAGATCATCGACGCCGATGGCAACGCCCTGCCGGCGGGCGAAGTGGGGGAAATCTGCATCAGGTCGGTCAGCGTGATGACGGGGTATCACAACAAGCCCGACGCCACCGCCAGGACCGTGGTGGACGGCTGGTATCGCAGCGGCGACGCCGGGTATCTGGATGCCGATGGCTATCTCTATATCCACGACCGGGTGAAGGACATGATCGTGTCGGGCGCAGAGAATATCTATCCGGCCGAGGTGGAAAACGCCCTGCACGAACATCCCGCGGTTGCCGATTGCGCCGTGATCGGCGTGCCGGATGACCGCTGGGGCGAAGCGGTGAAGGCGATTGTGGTGAAGCGGGCCGAGGTGTCCCCGGAAGAGCTGATCGCCTTCGCCCGCCAGCGCATCGCGGGGTACAAGGTGCCCAAGAGCGTGGACTTCATCGACGCCCTGCCGCGCAACCCCAGCGGCAAGATCCTGAAGAAGGATCTGCGCGAACCTTATTGGGCCGGGCACGAACGCCGGGTGGGCTGATCAGGCCGCCCGCTTCAGCGCTGCCTGCGCTTCGGCCCATTTCGGCGCGCGGCGCACCGCCTCGGCCCAGGCAGCGCGGGCTTCGGCGGGCCTGCCCTGCGCGGCCAGGGCGTCGCCCAGATATTTCTGCGGATCGGCCCAGCCGTTGGAGAGCTTCTCGGCGGCGCGGAAATTGCGTTCGGCCGCCGCATATTTGCGCTGCGCCAGCAGAAAGCGCCCGCGTTCCAGATAAGGCTGCGGCAGGCGCGGCGCGAGGCTGACGGCGGCATCATGCAGGCGCGCCGCCGTGGCCATGTCGCCCCTGGCCTGCGCCAGTGCGGCACGGGCGAGGGTGCAGGGCAGGCAATCTGCAGGCGCATTGGCCAGTTCGTTGGCAGCGCGGTCAAACTCGCCAAGCGCGATGTGGGCGCGGGCCATGGTGGGGCGCCAGTTGGTGCTGGCGGTGATCCGGGTCAGATTGCCATCCAGCGGATCATTCTGGGCCGCGGCGGCGATGGCAGGAACCTGTGCCAGCAGACTCCTGATCGCGACATGATCATTCGCGAGTGTCGCAACCTCCAGCCGCTGCACCAGATCGAGCAGTGACTGCCGCGCGACCGATGTATTGCCCAGCACGATGTCGGCCAGACCCTGGCTGGCGAGCATGCCGGCCTGTTCAATATCGTGTGCCATCATCGCCGCCTGGAATCGGACAAGTCGGCTTTGGCGCGGCAGTGGTTCCGAAAGCCCGGCAAGGGTCGCGCGCGCCTGCATCATCCGTGGCAAGTCTTTCTGCAGAAAAGCCAGATTGGCATCGGCACCATTGCGCGCCCGGCGTGCCGCAGCGGCATCGGCCAGCGGTACGTTGGGTGTCCGCTGGGCCTGTGCCAGGCTCTGTACGGCTGGCCCCCATCGGCCAAGATAGAGTTCGATATAGGCAAGATTGCGATGGCCGCTGGCCCAGTTCGGTTGGTCCGCGATCATTTGCATGGTGATGCGGCGCCCCGCGTCCAGATTGCCTGCTTCGCGTTCCAGCGCGGCCAATCCGATCTGTCCCCAGAAGCGTTCTGTTGGGGAACGATCCTCGATCAACCTCTGGAAGATCGCCCGCTGTTCCTCACGCCGGGCAGGATTCTGGCTGATGTAGACCGCGTACCGATAGGGTTGCGTGCTGCGCAGCACATGTTCGCCGGCCGCAACCAGCAGGGAGTCGATATCGGTGGCCGGACCGGTGATCCGCTGGGGTTCGCCGTCACCAAGGCGGACCACGATGGTGACCTGGTCACCCCGCTGCACCACATCGCCGCTGATCCGGGTTTCGCGGCCCAGCCAGCGGCGCAGCAGTTTCCAACCTTGGTCCAGCGTGAGGCCGGTGTTGGGAATGTCGATCTTCAGATCGTCGCCCCAATCATGCTGATAGCTGCTGGCCGACCGTGTCGAACTTCGCGACTTCAGCATGATGCTGACCTGATCGAGCACCCGCCCCGCCGCCACTTCGCCGGTCATGCCCTGCTGCACCAGCGCCGGCGGCATCGAGAAGGGCTCCACCACCAGCGCATCGGTGCGGGCGGCGCGCCACACGGCCCAGGCCAGCCCGCCGATCAGCGCCAGCACGGCGGCGGCCAGCAGCAGCCACAGGCCGGCCAGCACGCGTTCGGGGATGATCTTCAGGTCGAGCTCATGGGCCTGGCGCTTGACCAGGCGGGCCTCCTCATCCAGCAGGGCGGCCTGTTTTTCCAGCACGGTGCGGGCGATGTCGGGCAATGGCTGGCCGCTGTTCACCGCGGCCATGGCGATCTCGATGGCGTCGGGCGTGTCGGGCAGGGGCGCCGTGCCGCCTGCCGATGTTGCATCCCCACCCTGTGCCATCCATGCCCCCGCAGTGACTGCCAGCACTCTAGGCGTGGGGCTGGCCGGGTGACAAGAAGCGGCGTGGCGGGAATGGTGCGGCTATGCCGGGGAGCCGGCGGAACCGGTGGGGATGCGGCCATCGATCGGGAGGCTGCTGCCCGTCGCAGTGGCACCTTGCGCGCGGGTGAGATCGGCGGCGATGCTGGCAATCCCGCCGGCGAGCCAGACAGTGCGGGCATCGCCATCGTTGCGGCGGTGCCAGAACAGCGCCACCGGATAGGGGCGGATGGTGAGCGGCGGTTCGGCCACGGCAAGGCCATGCGCGGCGGCGTGGGCGCGTGCGATGCGGCGCGGCAGGGTGACAAGCGCGCCGGTTTCCGCCGCAGCGGCCAGCGCCGGCAAAAAGGCCGGCAGCGCCGCAATCACCCGGCGGCTGCGGCCCAGCGCCTGCAAGGCTTCATCCACGATCCCCGACAGGCCGCCGCCGGGGGAGACCAGCACATGCGGCGCGCCGGCATAGCCATCCAGATCCAGCCCGCCGGCCAGCAGCCGTGGCGGCCCGGCGACCAGATAATCCTCGGTATACAGCGGCATCTGGCTGATCCCGGCCGGCACGTTCCAGATGAAGCCCACGGCGGCATCGGCCTCGCCGCTGGCCAGCGCCGCCAGCGCGTCACCGCGCCCCAGCGGCAGCACCGCCAACTGCAGGCCGGGGGCCTGGGCCTGCAGCTGGCGGACCAGCGGCGGCACCAGCACGATCTGCGCCGCATCCAGCGCCGCCAGCCGGATGCTGCCGCGGGCCCTGGCCGGATCAAATTGCCGGGTCGCGCCCATGGCGTGGCGCAGCGCGTCCACCGCCGCCGCCACCGGTGTCGCCAGCGCCAGCGCAATGGCGGTGGGTTCCAGCCCGTGCGGCTGGCGCAGGAACAGCGGATCGCCGAACAGGCCGCGCAGACGCTTGAGCGCCTGGCTCACGGCCGAGGGCGTCAGGCCCAGTTCGGCCGCCACCAGCGCGGCCTTGCGGTGGCGGATCAGGCCAAGGAACACCAGCAACAGGGTGAGATCCAGCCGACGCAATTCAGTATCACTGAATTCATTCATGACCCTTATTCGCTATATCGAAATTGTGGTCGCGTCCATGCTGCCCCGGTGATGGCAGGAGAGACGGGCATGGAGATCGCGATTCTGGGCACGGGCAATGTGGGATCGGCGCTGGCCACCGGCTGGGCGCGGGCCGGCCATCGCATCCGGCTTGGCACCCGCCGCCCGGCGGATCCGGCGCTGGCGCCGCTGCTGACGGCAACCGGGGCCACGGCGATGGCGGCGGCCGAGGCGGTGGCCGGCGCCGATGCCATCGCGCTGGCGTTGCCGTGGCAGGCGGTGCCGGCGGCCTTGGCCGAACTGGGCGGTCTGGCCGGGCGGCTGGTCATCGATTGCACCAACCCGCTGGGCATGGTGGACGGCCAACTGGGCCTGGTGTTGGGCCACAGCGACAGCGGCGGCGAACAGGTGCAGGCGCTGTTGCCCGCGGCGCGCGTGGTCAAGACGCTGAACCAGGTCGGGGCGGAGATGATGGCCGACAATGCCGGCCTGCCGCACCGGCCGGTGATGTTCATGGCCGGCAATGACCAGGCGGCCAAGACGCTGGTGGCGGGGCTGTTGGCCGATCTGGGCTTTGATCCGCTGGACGCCGGGCCGATCGGCGTGTCGCGCCTGCTGGAACCGTTCGGGATGATGTGGATCCACCAGGCGCTGCTGCGCGGCAAGGGCCGGGATTGGGCCTTTGCCGCCGTGGCCGCGGCCTGACAATGCGGGAGATGGGCATGGACGACCGGATGGAGGCGCGCTGTCATTGCGGCGCGGTGCGGATCAGCCTGCCGGCCGGCGCCGTGGGGGTGCTGGCCTGCCATTGCGATGATTGCCAGCGGCTGCACGGCAATTTCAACGCGTTCCTGGCCGCCGAACGCGCCGATCTGCGGGTGACCGGCGACGACGCGATCCAGTGGTACCAAAGCTCGGCCGAGGCGCAGCGCGGCTTTTGCCGCACCTGTGGTGCCCGGGTGGCGAAATCGGTGGGCGGCGGGTCACGCTGGCTCATATCGGCCGGCCTGCTCACCGGGCCCAGCGGCCGCCGCATCATGCGCAACCTGTGGGGGGACGCCAGGCCCGACTGGTATGATCTGCCGCCGGCCGATTGAGCCTTATTCCGGCGATGCGGCGGAACCGGCGAGGATGCCGCCATCGATGTGGAATTCGCTGCCCGTCACATAGGCGCTTTCGTCGCTGGCGAGATAGGCGGCCATGGCGGCGACTTCCTCTGCCGTGCCGAAGCGTTTCAGCGGCGTGTCGGCGACGAAGGCCTTTATCGCGGCCTCGCGCTCTGCCGGGGTGGTGCCCAGCATCGGTTCCCACATTGGTGTCATGATCGCCGCCGGGTGGATGGAGTTGCAGCGGATGGCGAGGCCATTTTGCGCGCACCACAGGGCCACCGATTTGGTGTGGTTGCGCATTGCCGCCTTGGAACTGGCATAGGCCGCCGCCGCCGGAATGCCGACAATGCCGGAGCGTGACGAGATGTTGATGATGCTGCCTTTCCTGGCGGGGCGCATGGCCCGGATGGCGGCGCGGCAGCCAAGGAAACAGCCATCGAGGTTGACGGCGTGGACGGCGCGCCAATCGGCGAGGCTGGCGTGCTCGGGATCATGGGCGGCCGGCGCACCTTCGAAACCGGTGATGCCGGCGTTGTTGACCAGGATGTCTAGCGCGCCGATCGCTGCCATCACCGCATCCCACGCCGCCTCGTCGCGCACGTCGAGCGTGGCGAACTGCCCGCCAATGGCCCTGGCCACTTCAGCGCCGGCGGGATCGATGTCGGTCACCCACACGGCGGCGCCTTCGGCGGCAAAGCGGCGGGCGATGGCTTCACCGATGCCGCGCGCGGCACCGGTGACAAGGGCGGTCTTGCCTTCCAGTCTGTGCATCGGCCTGCTATCGCGCCGAACGGATTGGCAATCAAGGGAGTGCGGGCAGTGGGAACCATTGGGCAAACCATCGGGGTGATCGGCGCGGGCCTGATGGGCAATGGCATCGCCCATGTCGCGGCGCAGGCCGGATATGACGTGATCCTTTCGGATGTGGCGATGGCGCGGTGCGAGGCGGCGAAGGCCACCATCGCGAAGAACATGGCCCGTCAGGTGAGCAAGGGCGTGCTGAGCCAGGGCGATGCCGATGCGGCGCTGGCGCGCATTTCGCTCACCACCGCCACCGCCGATTTCGCCGCGGCCGATCTGGTGATCGAGGCGGCGACCGAGAATGAGGCCGTGAAGGCGCAGATCTTTGCCGGCCTGGGCGCCGTGCTGAAGGCCGACGCGCTGCTGGCCAGCAACACCAGCTCCATTTCCATCACCCGGCTGGCGGCGGCGACGGGCCGGGCCGACCGCTTTTGCGGGCTGCATTTCTTCAACCCGGTGCCGTTGATGGCGCTGGTGGAGATCATCCCCGGCCTTGCCACCTCGGCCACGACGACGGCGGCCATGCAGGCCTTTGCCGCCCGGCTGGGCAAGACGGCGATCCTGGCCGGCGATGCCCCGGCCTTCATCGTCAACCGCGTGCTGTGCCCGATGCTGAACGAGGCGATCTTTGCCCTGGGCGAGGGCGTGGGCAGCGTGGTGGACATTGACACCGGGTTGAAGCTGGGCGCCAACCATCCGATGGGGCCGCTGACGCTGGCCGATTTCATCGGGCTGGACACGCTGCTCTCCATCATAAAGGTGATGCAGGACGGCACCGGCGATCCCAAATATCGCCCGGCGCCGCTGTTGATCAAATATGTCGAGGCCGGCTGGCTGGGCCGCAAATCCGGCCGGGGTTTTTATGACTACACGGGCGCGGAGCCCGTGCCGACCCGGTAGGATCCGGCGGTGAAACTGATCTTCACCAAGGGCGCCGGCAAGTTTGACCGGCTGGAGATCATGGCCGCCGACGGCCCGCGCCCGCCGATCGATTGCCCGAAACAGGGCATCATCCCGCACGACATGGTGCATTTCGCCGTGGAGGCCGAGGTGACGACGCCGGGCTTTCTGGGCCTGATCGCCGGCGGCGGCGATGGCGGTTTCCGCTTGGGGCTGGATGATGCCGCGGCCCAGAGCGTGGAGCGGCTGGTCGAGATGTTCCAGGGCGAGGGCTGGAGCGGTGGGCCGATGGCCGATGCCGATTTCATCGCGCTCTATCGCGTCACCTGCGAGGAGCGGGGTGACACGCCGTTGCCGATCAGCGGCGCGACCATCGCCGCGATCCGGTCCCGCATCGCCGATCTGACGGCACAATGGGCGGCGGTGCCGGTGGGTGGGCAATTGGCGCTGGAATTGCCGGAACAGCCCCGATAAGGCGAACCCCATGAGCGCACACGCCCCCCACCCCGACATGCTGGCCAAGACCGAGACGCTGATCGAGGCGCTGCCCTATCTGCAGCGCTACGCCGGCACCACCTTTGTGGTGAAATATGGCGGCCACGCCATGGGCGATGCGGAACGAGCACGCGATTTCGCCGAGGATATCGTGCTGTTGAAGGCCGTGGGCATCAACCCGGTGGTGGTGCACGGCGGCGGGCCGCAGATCGGATCGCTGCTGAAGCGGCTGGGCATCGAAAGCCGCTTTGTCGATGGCCTGCGCGTCACCGATGCCGCCACCGCAGAAGTGGCCGAAATGGTGCTGGCCGGCAGCATCAACAAGGAGATCGTGGCGCACATCGCCCAGGCCGGTGGCCGCGCCGTGGGCATCAGCGGCAAGGATGCCGGCCTGGTGACCGCGGCCAAGGTGGAGCGCACGACCAAGGACCCGGACAGCCTGATCGAGCAGGCGGTGGACCTGGGCTTTGTTGGCGAGCCGGCCCAGGTAGACCGCAGCATCATCGACACGCTGGTCGCCGCCGGCATCGTGCCGGTGATCGCCCCGGTGGCGGTGGGCGAAGATGGCCACACCTACAACATCAACGCCGACACCATGGCCGGCGCCATTGCCGGCGCCCTGAACGCCGCCCGCCTGTTCCTGCTCACCGATGTGGCCGGCGTGCTCGACAAGCAGGGCGCGCTGATGACCGATCTGACCCCGGCCAACATCGCCGGCCTGGTGGCCGATGGCACTATCACCGGCGGCATGATCCCCAAGCTGGAAACCTGTGTGGCGGCGGTGGATGCCGGGGTGGATGCCGCCGTGATCCTGGATGGCCGCATTCCGCACGCCCTGCTGCTGGAAATCTTCACCCGCAAGGGGGCGGGCACGCTGGTGCGCGCGGGCTGAGCCGGCGTTGCTTGCCAGCGGATTTGGCTTCGGGCACGATGCCGCTGCAAACCCGTTGAAACCGGCGACCCTTGGCGAGCGACATCTTCATTTCCTATGCGCGGCCGGATCAGGGGGTCGCGGCGGCCTTGGCGCAGATCCTGACGGCGCGGGGCCACAGCGTCTGGTGGGATCAGGCGCTGCGATCCGGCGAAACCTATGACGCGGCCATCGAAACCGCGCTGCGTGCGGCCCGGGTGGTCATCGTGTTGTGGTCACCCGCGTCGGTGCAATCGCGCTGGGTACGCTCCGAAGCGTCGGTGGCGTTGCAGCAGGACACGCTGCTTTCGGTGATGATCGCGCCCTGCCAGCGCCCGGTGCTGGTGGAACTGGTGCACACCCTGGATCTGGGCGGTTGGGCCGGTGCGGCCGATGATGCGCGGCTGGCCCCGCTGCTGGCGGAGGTGGCGCAGCGGCTGAGCGCGGCGCCCGTGGCCGCAGTGACCCAGCCGCCGGCACGGCCGGTGCGGCCCGATCGGCGCTGGTTGCTCGCCAGCGGGGCGGCGGCGCTTGCCGTGCCGGCGGGCTGGCTGGGATGGCAGCGCTGGGCCGGCCCGGCCGCCGACCCGGCCACTGCCGCGCCCGTGCTGGTGGTGCTGCCTTTTGCTTCCCGTTCAGCCGGCGAGAATCGCGCCTGGCTGGCCTCTGGTCTTGCCGAGGAGGTGCGCATATCCCTGTCGCAGGTGCCGGGCCTGTCGGTGATTGGCAGTGCCACATCGGAACAGTTGGCGCGTCTGGCCGATCCGTCGCCCTTGTTGCGGCAGGTGCAGGCAACTCATGTGCTGTCGGGCAGCGTGCAAGCCGACGGTCGCAGCATCCATGTTTCGGCGGAACTGGCTGACCCTGCCACCGGCAAGACCGTGTGGGCGCAAGCGTTTGACCGGCCGGCTGGTGATCTTCTGGCCTTGCAGCGCGATCTGGCCATGGCCGTGGTGGGCAGGATCAATGCGCAGCTGCAATCATCGCTGGCACCGCTGGGCCGGCGCGACACCAGCGACGCTGAAGCCAAGGCGTTGCTGATGCAGGCCCGTGCCCTGATCTTCCCGATCAGTGACCGGGAAGGCCATGTGCGCCGCCTGAACCTGATCGACAAGGCGCTGCAGCGCGATCCCGACTATACCGCCGCGCTGATGCTGCGGTCGGTCACCCTGGGCTATCTTGTGGGTTTGACGCCCGATGATGCCTCCGAACGGGCGCGCCTGCGCCGCGAACGCCAGGCAGCGGAGCAGCGGGCCGTGGCCCTGGCCGGTGATGATGGTTACGTAAGGGCCCGGGTTGCCAGCGGGTTGCTGGAATCGCTGGACACGCAGGGCGCGCTCTCTGCGGCCGAGCAGGCGTTGAAGCTGGCGCCCAATGATCCGCTCACCCTGCTGTGGGCCGGGATCGTGCTCGCAGGCCTCTATCCCGAGCGTGCGCTGGTGCAGTTCCAGCATGCGCTGGCGCTCAATCCCTTCTGGGTGCAGGGCCTGACCAACACATCCTATGCCCTGGTGCGGCTGGGCCGTCTGGACGAGGCGGTGCGCCGCGCCGAGCAGGCCATGGCGGTGGCCAACCGCCAGATGGGGCATTTTGCCCTGGCCCTGGCCCATGTTGTGCGGGGTGATGGCAAGGCTGCTCGCGCGATTGTCACGCCGGCACCCGAAGATGTTTATCGGCTGGAGTTGCTGGCCATGGCCGACACGCTGGATGGTCGCACGGGGCAGGCGGCCGCCGCCTTGCAGGAGAGTGCCGAGCGCAATCCCGATCTGGGCGCCTATCGCATGGCGCGTCATCTGGCGCTGGCCGGGGATATCAAGGCGGCGCTGGACTGGCTGGAGCGTGCAGTGAGTCTGCGGGCGGAAGGGGTGTCGGGCCTGCTCACCGACCCGTTGCTGGACCCGTTGCGGGCCGAGCCACGCTATCAGGCGCTGGCCCGGCGCTGGTTCCCGGCCGATGCCGTGGCCGCCCAGGCCCGCCGGCCGCGCGTGTTGCGCCGGGCCTGAGCGGCACCGTGGGTCAGGCTGGCGCCAGGCTGCGCTGGGCCAGGGGGCGGCTGGTCACCTCGCGGAAGATTTCGCGATAGCGCGGGTGTTCGGTGCCCATCAGCCGGTCCCACACGGTGAAATACAGGCCGAAATTGTGGTTGAAGCTGCCGTTGTGGTGCAGATCATGGTGGGTGGTGGTGGCAAACAGGCCCCAGAACCAGTGATCGGCAAAACCGCGCGGCATCAGTTCCACGCCGCAATGGCCCATGACGTTGCGGACCATCATGATGCCCAGGAAGCAGAACATCGCGATCCAGGGCGTCGGCACGAAGGCCACCCACAGCGACACGAACAGCGCTTCGAACACGGCCTCCAGCCAGTTGAAGCTGTAGGCGGCAAAAGGCGTGGGCGTGACGGACTTGTGGTGCAGCGCGTGGACGTGGCGGAACAGCCGGCGGTGGTGGATCGTGCTGTGCATCCAGTAAAACCAGCTGTCGTGCGCCACCAGCAGCGTGCCGA
Organism: uncultured Sandarakinorhabdus sp.; assembly: GCA_964488775.1. Lineage (GTDB taxonomy): Bacteria > Pseudomonadota > Alphaproteobacteria > Sphingomonadales > Sphingomonadaceae > Sandarakinorhabdus. Next base: position 18,508 of record CAZAWH010000028.1, read on the forward strand.
CATAGGCCAGGGTTTCCGGCCATGTCGGCACGCCGTGATAGAAGCCGGCGGTATAGCCATTGGCGGTGAGCCACAGCGACGGTGTTGATACCAGCGCATAGATGATGACGCTGCGAGCTGAGGCCAGCAGTTCGCGGCGATAATCGGCGGCCCGGGCCTGCCGGCTTTGCAGGCGGCGCACCCGCCAGGGGGAGCGCATGACAGCCAAGATGATCGCGGTCATCACCAGCGTGCCGATGACATAGCGGCCGCCATCGAACAGGAAGATGTTGGGGAAGACGCGGCTGGCGGCGTCGAGAAGGGTGAGCGGTTGATCGGGTAGCGACAGATCGGGCATGGGTGCATCCTTTCGTGGAGCCCCCACATTGGCGATCGGCGGGCCGGCGGCGCGGCCGTTTCACGGTTTCGATCGGTCGATTTTGCAGATTCGATCAGTCGGCGCGCATGCGGGTGCGATATTCGCTGGGCGTGCAGCCGGTCTGGCTGCGAAAGGCGCGGTTGAACGGGGCCAGGCTGCCGAATCCGGCATCCAGCGCGATGGTGAGGATTGGCACCTCGCGCTGGCCGGGATCGGCGAGGGCGGCCATGGCCTCGGCGATGCGGAATTCGTTCAGCCAGGCGTTGAAGTTGCGCGCGCCCAGGCCCTGGTTGATCGCCCGGCGCAGGCGATATTCCGGCACGCCCAGCCGCGCGGCGACGGCGGTGATGGTGAGGCCATCCTGCCGGTACAGCAGTTCCCGGCGCATCAGGGCATCCAGCCGGGCCAGCAGGGGCGAATCATCGGTATCCGGTGACGGGGCGGCACCGGCAACGGGCCGGGCCGGCGGCATCAACAGGCCGGGATCGCGCCAGCCAAAGGCCAGAAAGGCCACCATCACGGTCACGACCAGAAGAGAGGCCGAGTTGATCAGGCGCCACCAGCCCGGTGGCGGCCAACCCGGCGCCAGCAGTTCGGCCCCGACGATCACCAGGATGGCCAGCCCGATGGTCAGCGCCAGCACCAGCCGCACCCGGCGCCGCAGTTCCACCAGATCATTGTCGCGCCCACGCAGCGCCGCGGCGACGCCCAGCGCGGTGAAGACGGCATTGGGCAGCGGCCACGACAGGATCCGCACCAGCTTGGGCAGGCCGCCATTCAGGCCGAGATAGGAACTGATGGCGCCGCCGATCACCAGCGCCACGACCGCCGCGCCATGCCAGGGCCGCAGCTGGAAATCATCATCGAACCAGCTTTGCGCGAACAGCCAGAACAGGCCGGGCGACGCCATGCCGGCGAGATGCAGCGGCACCCGCCACCAGGCGAAGTTATAGGCGGCAGGCAGCGCCGGCAGATACAGATAGCCCAGCCCGGCCACACACAGCAGCACGCCCAGCCGCGCGGTGAGCGCGGCCCGCCAGCCCTTGCCGAAATTCCAGGCGAGCAGCGCCAGCAGCACCATGGTGCCGCCCCGCAACACGCCATCCCAGAAAACGATACCCATCGCCGCAAAGGCTATCAGCCGGGACCGGGCTTGTCACATGGTCAGCCCTGCAGCCAGCCGGCGGCGGCCAGGCGGGGGCGTTCGGCGCGGCTGACGGGGGCCGACAGGCCGGTTTCAAGCGTGAGAAACAGCCGGTCGCCATCGCGGCGCTGGCCGGTGACGGCGGCGCGGGCGACCCACCAGCTGCGGTGGACGCGCGCGCCCGGCACATCGGCCAGCAACGCCACCGCATCGGCCATGCGCATCAGCACCAGATCGTCGCCCAGATCGGTGTGGACCCTGAGATAATGATCCTCGGCCGCCAGGGCCAGCAAGCGGCCGGCACGCAGGCGCTGTGGCAGGCGTTCGGCCAGCGGTGCCGGCATGGTGATGGCGGGTGGCGGCGGGTTGGGCAGGGGTGGTTCTGGTGGCGGCGGTTCGGGTGTGGGTTGGGCCGGGCTGGGCAGCAGCACGGGCGCGGTGCTGATGTTGATGACGGTCATCACCAGCGAGATCGGGAACACCACGGTGAAAAAGCCGATCAGCGTGGGCAGGTTGATGGCGATCTGGCCAAAGAACAGCACGCTGGCCACCACCACGATGAAGGTGAGCGGCACCGCGATCAACAGCGCCGCCAGCGCCATTTCCAGCCAGCGCCAGCGCGCCAGCCGGCCCCAGATCTGCACGGCGGCCGTGATCAGCAGGCCCAGCAGCGATCCGGCCATCACCACACTGAACCAATAGGCCAGCCGGGGCAGCAGCGGCACCTGATCGGTGCGGAAGGCGCCGGTGAAGGCCAGCACCAGGGCGGCCGCGGTGCCGATGGCGAGGCCGCGCTGCACCCGCGGCCGCAAATTGCGCCCAAGCGGGCCTGCAATTGGCGAAGCGTGAATGGCGGCGGGCGGCTCTTCACGAACTGGCGGCGGCATCCTGCGCATCTCCCGGCGACAACAAGGGCTTAGGCCGGCAGCACTGACCTTGCAACCGGGCAATGCGCCCTTCACCCACCGGAGACCTGCATGATGTTGAACCGCCTGCTTGCCGCCTTCGCCCTCACGCTCGCCGCGCCAGTGGCAGCCGAAGGCCCTGCCACCCTGACCGTGACCTTCACGGTGACCGACGCCCCCACCGGGCAGATCATGCTGAGCCTGTATGACAATGAGGCTGCGCATGATCGCGGCGGCAAGCCGGTGGCGCAGGCGGCGGTGCCGGTGGCGAGCGGCCCGAACGGCGCCACCGCCGTGGCCACCTTCCCCGGCCTGGCCCCCGGCCGTTATGCCATCAAGGCGTTTCATGACGTGGATGGCGACGGCAAGATGGGCATGACGCCGTTCGGCATGCCAACCGAGCCTTTTGCCTTTTCCAACAATGCCCCGGCGATGGCCGGCCCGGCGCCATGGTCGGCCAGCAGCTTTGCCGTCGATGGCCAGGCCGCCACCACCGCCATCACCATCCGTTGAGGAGCTTGGCACCATGATGCTGGATCGCCGCGACCTGTTTCACCGCGCGCTGCTGGCCGGGCTGGGCGCCAGCCTGCCGGCCGAGGCGCTGGCCGCCGGGCTTGCCGCGGCGGCGCAGCCGCAATGGGCGTTGGCGCTGGGCGATGTGGCGGGCGACATCAGCCCGCGCCCGCTCACCCGCCTGCATGGCCGGCTGCCGGTCGATCTGGCGGGCACGCTCTATCGCAACGGGCCGGCGCTGTTCCGGCGCGGCGGCACGTCGGTCAACCACTGGTTTGACGGGGATGGCCTGGTGCGGGCCTTTGCCTGCCGCGATGGCGGCGTGCGCTTGCAGGCGCGCTTTGTCGATACGCCCAAGCGGCGCATCGAGACGGCGGCCGGCCGCATCGTGCAGCCCGGCTTTGCCACGCCGGCGCGCGCCGGGGCGCAGGTGGGCAGCGCCGATGACACCAATGCCGCCAACACCCATGTCATCGCCGCCGGCGGCCAGTTGCTGGCGCTGTGGGAAGCCGGATCGGCCACCGCGATGGACATGGCGACGCTGGCCACCCGTGGCCCGGTCGCCTTCCGCCCCGACCTGAAGGGCATGCCGTTTCTGGCCCACCCCAAGGTGGAGGCCAGTGGCCGCATCTGGAACATCGGCCTGTCTGGCGCCCATGCCTATGTCTATCGCCTGTCGCCGGCGGGCGCGCTGGAGGCGGGGCAACTGATCAAATTGCCCGCCGCATCCTATATGCACGATTTCACCATGACGGCGCGGCACCTGATCATCGTGCTGCAGCCGTGGCTGCACGAGAAATCCAGCCTGCCCTTTTCCACCGGCATGGTGTGGCGGCCGGAACGCGGCACGCGGGTGCTGGTGATCGACAAGGATGATCTGACCCGGCAGCGGATCCATGAGCTGCCGGCGCTGTTCTTCTTCCACCTGGGCGATGGCTGGGAGGATGCGGACGGCAGCATCCATTTCGACGGCTGTTTCGATGAGAGTCCGCTGTTTGCGGTGGAAGGCGCGCCGGCATTGGTGGAAGGGCGCTATCCGCGCAGCGAGCGGCCGATGTTGCGGCTGGTCAGCCTGTATCCGGGTGGCCGGGCCACGGTGCGCAATGCCGGGATCACGGCGGAATTCCCGCGCCACCCCGGCGGCCATGACGGCCCGCGCCCCACCTTCCACGTGGGCGGCTATCAGCCGGGCCGGCCGTTTGCGCGCAGCATCGGGCGCTGGGACTGGCAGGCCGGCCGGGGCAGCGCCCATGATTTCGGCGCGCACCAGATCGTGGAGGAATTCGTCTGCGCCGGGCGCTGGCTGATCGGCACCACCATCAATCTTGCGGCGCGGGCGACCGAGTTTCATGTGCTGGCCGCCGACCGGCTGACCGATGGCCCGGTGGCAAGCTTTCGCGCCGATGTGGCGCTGCCGCACAGTTTTCACGGCAGCTGGGTGGCGGCCTGATCCAGGTCAGGCCGCCGCCAGAAGTTAGGGTTGAGCCTTCACCACCTCATCGGCGGTCTGGGCCGGGGTGGTGACGGTGCGGGTGGAACGGATCATCGGCGTCGGCCGGCCCGACCAGTCCAGAATGTCGCCGCGCACGCGGTCATAATTGGCCTTGGCATCATAAAGCTTGATGCCATCGAGGTTGAGATCGCGGGCCTCCGCGCTGCCGATGGCGGCGAGCAGGGTGAAGCCGGCGACATAGGCGTTGCGCCGGGCGGTGGCCAGGATCACGCGGGCGTTGATCAGTTCCTGTTCGGCGTTCAGCACTTCGATGATGGTGCGGTTGCCGACGCCGTTTTCGGCGCGCACGCCTTCAAGGGAGAGGCTGTTGGCGGCAATCGCCGCCTCGGCCGAACGGATGACGTCAAGGCTGGCCTTGTAGCTGGCAAAGGCGGCGCGCACCTGCTGGATGACCTGGCGTTCGGTGGCGATCTGGTTTTCCATCGCCGCCGTCTTGCGGGCCTGGGCCTGGCGGATCTGGGCCGACGGCCGGCCCCCCTGATAGAGCGGCAGTTGCAGCTGCGCCCCGATCACGCCCGATTCCTGGGTGGAGGGGATGTTGATCGGCACGTTGGCGCGGGCGCCGCCAAAGTTGTCGTTGCGGTTGATCGTGCCAAAGCCCGACAGCGTGGGCAGGCGGCTGGCGCGCGCCGATTTCACGTCAAAGCCGGCGGCTTCGCTGGTCTTGGTGGCAGCGGCGATGTCAGGATTTTCCTTGATGGCGATCTCCACCGCCTCGTCCACGCTGGCCGGCAGGCCGGGCAGCGGCGGCGGCGGGGTGAGTTCGGCCGGGGCCTCGCCGACCTGCTGGATATAGCGTTCCTTCGAGGCGATCAGATTGGCTTCGGCGTTGCGCAGATCGGCATTGGCCTGGGCCAGCCGCGCTTCGGATTGGGCGACATCGGTGCGGGTGAGGTCGCCCACCTCGAACCGGTCCTGCGTGGCGCGCAGGTTGGTTTCCAGCGTCTTCACGTTGGCGCGGTTGAATTCGACGATCTGGGTGTCGCGCAGCACATCGTTGTAGGCGGCGACCACCTGGCTGAACACGCTGGCTTCAGTGGCGCGCAGGGTTTCGGCGCCGGCCGCGATGCGGGCGTCGGCGGCCTTCATGCCGAACTTCACCAGGCCGCCCTGATAGATGGGCACATCCACCCGCACCGTCGTGCCCAGCGTGCGCGGGATAACGACGAACTGACCACCGGGGATCAGCACGTTTTCGTTGAACGTCGAGGTGATGGCCGCCGACGGCAGACCGGCGGCGCGCTGGATGGAATAGCTTTCATCCGTGGCCATCTGGTTGGCGCGCGCGGCGTTCAGCGTGGGGTTGGTTTCATAGGCCTTGGCCAGCGCTTCCTGCAGGGTGCCGGCGGTGGCGGGCGCAAGGCCAGCCAGCGACACGCCCAACAGGGCCGCGATCAACAACGGGCGGGCGGCAGCGGGGCGATGGCGCGATGCCCCCAGGCCAGGCTTCTGCATTTCCACTCGATCCTTCATTCAGACCAGCCGCTTGCACGGCCGGCCGGCGCCCCCTTGGCACTGCCATATAGAGACAAGACAGCAGGCGGCCAAGGGGTGCGCCGGATAAATTTGAGTAACGACCAAATTGCCCATCATTTGCGGTTCGGCAAGGCCTTCAGATAGGCAGCAATGGCGGCGCGATCGGCATCGGACAGGGCGGCCATGTTGGCCTGCACCTCCACCATGGAGCCGCCGACGCTGTCATAATCCGGCGTGAACCCGGTTTTCAGATAATCGGCGATTTCGCCCGCGCTCCAGCTGAGGGTGGCCGGGGTCAGGCCGGGCACCTTGCCCTTTCCTTCCGCATCGGGGCCGCCGGCCAGCCAGCGGGCAGCATCGCTGCCGCCAAAGCCGTCGCGCGGTGTGTGGCATTCGCCGCAATGGCCGGGGCCTTCGACAAGATATTGGCCGGCGCGCACTGCCGCGGGTGCCGTGGCCGGCAGCGGCACCACCGGCGCGGCGTTGAGGTAGAGCCGTTTCCACAGGCCGATGCCGCGGCGGATATTGTAGGGAAAGGCCAGATCATGATCAGGCGTCGTGCCGGCCACGGCCGGCAGCGATTTCATGTAGGCAAACAGATCGGCGACATCCGCCGCCGTCATCCGGGCATAGCTGGTGTAGGGGAAGGCCGGATAATAATGGCGGCCATCCGGCGCCATGCCGCGGCGCATGGCATTGTCGAATTCGGCCAGGGTCCAGTTGCCGATGCCATCGGGCCCGGCGGAGATGTTGGGCGGCTGAAACCGGCCGAACGGCGTGTCGAGCGGCGCGCCGCCGCCCAGCTTCAACCGGTCATCGCCCTTGGCGCCTTTGGTGGCATGGCAGGATGCGCAGCCGCCGGCATGAAAGATGCGGGCCCCGGCGGTGGCATTGCCGGGGCCTTGCGCCACCTTGTCAGCGGCCAGCGGTTGCGGCGCGGTGAGCATCCACGCCGCCATGGCCATCAGGGTCGCCGCCCCGATGAGGGCGGCGTGCAGCCGGCGCATCTCAACCCTTCTTGATGCGGAAGCCTTCGTGGCAGCTCTTGCAGTTGGCGGTCACGAGGCCGAAGGCCTTGCCAAAGCTGGCGGCGTCGGCCGGCTTCATGGCAACGGCGGCGGCGGTGTCGGCCTGGAACTTGGCGGTGGCGGCCTTCCAGTCGGCCGGCTTGTCCCAGATCGCCGGGGCGGCTTCGGTTTCGCCGCCGGTCTTGGAATTGGCCGGGAAATGCGCCGGGAACGCCTTGGCGGCGGCGGCATAGTTGGCGAGGATCGTGTTGGCGGCGGCGGCATCGAACGGCACCGCGCCCTTCAGCATGTCGGCGGCCATCTTGGTGTCGCGGCCATTGCCCTTCATGATCGCCTTGCGATCCTCGATCGGGCCGGCCTGCACCAGGGCGGGCAGCATGACGGCGGTGGCCAGCACGGCGGCAAGCATGGAACGCTTCATCTCGGGTCTCCTTCGCATCCCCTACGGACCATGTGTGCATATCCCCCTCAAGCGCCCTTCGCCAAGCGGACAATTGGCGCAGGGGCTTACTTCAAATCGGGCGGGGTGGCGTCGGCGCGGATCAGGGCGATGGCGTCGGCCAGCGGCATCAGCTTCTGCTCGCCACCCTTCAGGTTCCTCAGTGCCACCGTGCCGTCTTCCGCTTCACGCCGGCCGACGACCAGCATGTAGGGCGCTTTCTGCAGGCTGTGCTCGCGCACCTTGAGGTTGATCTTCTCGTTCCTGAGATCGGTTTCAACGCGGATGCCGGCGGCCTTCAGCTGTTCGGCAACCGTGCCGGCATAGGCATCGGCGTCGGACACGATGGTGGCCACCACGGCCTGGCATGGGGCCAGCCAGGTCGGGAACCAGCCGGCGAAATGTTCGATCAGGATGCCGATGAAGCGTTCATAGCTGCCCAGGATCGCCCGGTGCAGCATCACCGGCCGGTGGCGG
>CAZAWH010000029.1:0-2438 GCA_964488775.1 uncultured Sandarakinorhabdus sp.
TGCACGCCGCCGGCTTCCGCATGATCGGGCTGGTGCATTTCTTCGACAATGATGTTGGCGGTTCGATGCACGGCCTCAAGAAGGGCGGCCTCACCCCACTGGGCCGGCAAGTGGTGCAGCAGGCCGAACAGCGCGGCATGATCATCGATCTGGCGCACAGCAGCGCCGCCACCTTTGCCGACGTGATGGCCATTGCCACCCGCCCGGTGGTGGTGAGCCATGGCGGCGTCAAGGCCACCTGCAACACGCCGCGCAACCTGACCGACGCACAATTGCAGATGCTGAAAGCCAATGGCGGCATGATCGGCATCGGCTATTGGGATGCCGCGGTGTGCGCACCCACGCCGCAGGCCACGGCCAGGGCCATATTGCACGTCATCCGGGTTGCCGGCATCGATCATGTCGGCCTGGGCAGCGATTATGACGGCGGCACCACCGTGGGGTTTGACACCGCGCATCTCGATGCCGTCACCCAGGCGCTGCTTGATGCCGGCCTGTCGGACGCGGATATCGCCAAGGTGATGGGCGGCAATGCGGCGCGCCTGCTTGCCGCTGGCCTCGCACCCCGCTAAGCCGCCGCTCCATGAAACTGATCATGCACGGCGACGCCTTGCCCGGCGATTTGCGCGGCGGCATCGTGGCGCTGGGCAATTTCGATGGCTTTCACGCCGGCCACCAGGCCGTGGTGGGCGCCGCACGCGATTGGGCGCGAAAACTGGGCCGGCCGGCGCTGGTCGCCAGTTTCGATCCCCACCCCGCCCGGCTGTTCCAGCCCGATGTGCCGGCGTTTGCGCTGTCCACCATCGCCCAGCGCGAACGCTGGCTCGGCAATTTCGGCATGGACGGGCTGGTGATGATCCCGTTCAGCCGCGCGCTCGCCGCCCTGTCGGCCGAGGAATTCGTCGATGAATGGCTGGAAATGCGCCTCGGCGTGGCCGGCGTCGTCACCGGCGGCGATTTCACCTTTGGCAAGGGCCGCTCCGGCGATGTGACCGAGTTGTCGCGGTTGGGCCTGAAAAAGGGCTTTGCCGCCCGGGTCGTCGATCCCGTTGCTGATGCCGGTGGCACCATCAGCTCCACCCGCATCCGCGCCGCGCTGCGCGCCGGGCAACCGGGTGTCGCCGGCCAGATGCTCACCCGGCCCTTCACCATCGTCGGCACCGTCGAACATGGCGCCAAGCTGGGCCGCACGCTGGGCTTTCCCACCGCCAACCTGACGCTGGGGGACTATGTCCGCCCGGCCTATGGCGTCTATGCCGTGCGCGTGTGGCTGAACGACGGCAGCCAAGTGGATGGCGTCGCCAATCTCGGCATCCGCCCGATGATCGAGCCGCCGTTGGAGCTGCTCGAAACCTGGCTGATGGACTGGAGCGGCGATCTTTACGGCCAGACCATCGGGGTGGAGCTGGTGGCGTACCTGCGGCCCGAAATGAAGCTGCCGGGGCTGGAGGCGCTGAAGGCGCAGATTGCGCTCGATGCGGATAATGCGAAGCGGGTGCTGCGGGGCCAATAGATCCTCCCCCTCTGGGGGAGGTGGCGCGCGAAGCGCGACGGAGGGGGCCGGCAAGCCCGGTCTTTGCTGCCCCCTCCGCCCTGCGGGCACCTCCCCCAGAGGGGGGAGGATCGTTCGTGACGCGTGACAGCGCCGCCCGCTTCCCCTAAAGCCGGGCCATCATGAGCGCGCCCGATTATCGCCCCACCGTTTTCCTGCCCAAGACCGACTTTCCGATGAAGGCCGGCCTGCCGGAGAAGGAACCGCAGATCCTGGCCAAATGGCAAGCGGCGGACCTTTATGCGCAGCTGCGCGCCGCGCGTAAGGGCCGGGAAAAATTCATCTATCACGACGGCCCCCCCTATGCGAACGGGGACATGCACATCGGCCACGCGCTCAACCATATCCTGAAGGATGCGGTGGTGCGCACCCAGTCGCTGCTGGGCAAGGATGTGCCCTATGTGCCCGGCTGGGATTGCCACGGCCTGCCGATCGAATGGAAGGTCGAGGAAGCCTATCGCGCCAAGAAGCAGAACAAGGACGAGGTGCCGGCGAAGGAATTCCGCGCCGAATGCCGCGCCTATGCCCAGCATTGGGTGAATGTGCAGGCCGGCCAGCTGCAGCGGCTGGGCATCAATGGTGATTGGAAAAAACCCTATCTCACCATGGACTTCGCGTCGGAAGCGACCATCGTTTCCGAACTGCTGAAGTTTGCGGAAAGCGGCCAGCTCTATCGCGGCGCCAAGCCGGTGATGTGGTCCCCGGTGGAAAAGACCGCGCTGGCCGATGCCGAGGTGGAATATCACGACATCACCTCGACGCAGATCGACGTGGCGTTCGAGATCACGGAAGCGCCGAATGCGCCGGAACTGGTGGGCGCCCATGCCGTCATCTGGACGACGACGCCGTGGACCATCCCGGTGAACCAGGGCATCGCCTATGGGCC
>CAZAWH010000029.1:2538-26295 GCA_964488775.1 uncultured Sandarakinorhabdus sp.
CCCGATCATGGCGAGGATGATTTCGCGCTGTGCAAGGCGCATGGCATCAACCCGGTGTTCGCCGTCGAGGCCGATGGCCGCTACCGTGCCGACTGGCTGTGGCTGGGCGGCGAGGCGAAGAATGTCATCAACCCCAATCTCAATGCGCCCGATGGCCCGATCTGCAGCGATCTGAAGGCCGCCGGTGCGCTGCTCAGCGCCGGACCGTTCGCGCACAGCTATCCGCACTCGTGGCGCTCCAAGAAGAAGGTGATCTTCCGCTGCACGCCGCAATGGTTCGTGCCGATGGACCAAGGTTCGCCCACCCTGCGTGACAAGGCGCTGGCCGCCATCGCCGCCACCCACTTCACGCCCGACAAGGGCCGCAACCGCATCGGATCGATGGTGGAAGGCCGCCCGGATTGGGTGCTGAGCCGCCAGCGCGCCTGGGGCGTGCCGATCACCTTGTTTGTTGATCGCAAGACCGGCGACTATCTGGTTGATAAATCAATCAACGCGAAGATCATCGAGCGCTTCAAGGCCGAAGGCGTGGACGCCTGGACGCCGGAATTTGCACGTGAACTGCTGGGCGACAAGGTCGACCAGTATGAGATGATCACCGACATCCTGGATGTGTGGTTCGACAGCGGTTGCACCCACGCCTATGTGCTCGAATCGGGCCACTGGCCGGAATATTCGTGGCCGGCCGATCTCTATCTGGAAGGCAGCGATCAGCATCGCGGCTGGTTCCAATCCAGCCTGCTGCAAAGCTGCGCCACCCGTGGCCGGGCGCCCTACAAGGCGATCCTGACCCATGGTTTCACCATGGATGCCAGTGGCCGGAAGATGTCGAAGTCGGAAGGCAATGTCATCAATCCGCTCGACGTCATGAAGACGTTTGGCGCCGACATCCTGCGCCTGTGGGCGCTCTCGGTCGATTTCACCGAGGATCACCGCATCGGCGATGAAATCCTGAAGGGCGTGGCGGACCAGTATCGCAAGCTCAGGAACACCTTCCGCTATTTGCTCGGCGCGCTGGATGGCTTCAGCGAAGCCGAACGCCTGCCGGTGGCCGAGATGCCGGCGCTGGAGCGCTGGGTGCTGCATCGCCTCGCCATGCTGTCAGGCGAGCTGAAGGCGGCGGTGAACGCCTATGATTTCAACCGCTACACCAGCCTGATCAATGATTTCGTCCAGAATGACCTGTCCGCCTTTGCCATGGATGTGCGCAAGGACAGCCTTTATTGCGACGCGCCGACCGCCCCCACCCGCCGGGCCTGGCGCACGGTGCTGGATATCGTCTTCCACGCCCTCACCCGCTGGCTCGCCCCGGTGCTGGTGTTCACCGCCGAAGAGGTGTGGGCCACCCGCTATCCCGATGCCCAATCCGTGCATCTGCTGGAATGGCCGGAGATTGATGCCGGTTGGCAGGATATGGCGCTCGACAAGCAATTCACACTCGCCCGCAAGTTGCGCGAGGAAGCCTATCTGAAACTTGAGGAATTGCGCCGCGCCAAGACGGTGGGCAGCTTCCTGGAAGCCCGTGTTGCCATCACCACCGCCCACAGCGACCGCATCGCCGCGCTGGCCGGGCTCGATCTGGCCGAACTGCTGCTGGTCGCCGAGGTGGCGATCACGCCAAGCGACACCGAAAGCCTGATGGTGGAAAAGGCTGATCTGCCGAAATGCGCGCGCTGCTGGCGGCACCTGCCCGATGTGGACGCCGAAACCCAGCTGTGCGGCCGCTGCGACGGTGTCGTGCATGCCTAATCGCGGCTTCGCCTTGGCCGCCCTGGTGCTGATCCTTGACCAGATCAGCAAATATTGGGTGCTGGAGGTGATCCACCTGCCCGCCATCGGCGGCATCGATGTCTGGCCGTTTTTCCGGCTGACCTTCGTGGGCAATATCGGCGTGTCGATGGGGATGCTGCAGGCCGGTTCCGATCTGGCGCGCTGGCTGCTCACCTTTGCCACCGCCGCCATCGCGCTGGCTGTCGCCCTGTGGCTGCGCAAGGAAAAACATCCCGTCGACGTGGCGGCGCTGGGCCTGGTGCTGGGCGGGGCCATCGGCAACATCATCGATCGCGCCCGCTTTGGCTATGTGGTCGATTTTCTGCATTTCTTCTGGGGGCAATACAGCTTCTGGGTCTTCAACCTGGCCGATGCTGCGATTACACTGGGTGTCGTGCTGCTGCTGGGGCGGGCCATCATGGCCAGCCCGGCGCCATCATCAAAGGAAGCCAAGGATGCGTAACCTGTTGATCCTGTGCCTGATGGCGTCCACGCTGGCAGCGTGCGGCGGCCGTGGCGGCATGGCCGGGCGCGGCCCTGACGAACTGGCCATCGCCCGCGGCGCGCCGTTGGTGGTGCCGCCCGATTTCGCCCTGGCCCCGCCCAAGCCCGGTGCCCCGCGCGCCATGGGCGTTGATGCCCAGGCCGCCGCGATGGAAGCGCTGTTCGGCCCAGGCGTGAAGCCGCCGCCGCGCAGCCAGGCCGAACAGCAGCTGCTGGATCGCGCCGGCGCCGGCAACACCGATCCCGCCATCCGCAGCCAGGCCGGCGATCCCAAGACGGTGGCGGTGAACAAGGGCAATTTCCTGGCCGAAGTGCTGGCCGCCCCGGTGGGCGCGCGCGATGCCAATCTGGCCAGCGTCAAGACGCCGGGCTGACCTATACTCGCTTGCAATTTGATTGAACCGCTCATGCCGAGCTTGTCGAGGCACGCTCCAGGTGCCTCGACAAGCTCGGCATGAGTGGGTTTGGGATTCCAGCAAGAAGCAATCGGCTCCAGGCGGATAGTCCAGACGGCAAGGGATGGGCGTCCGGGGCCGGCATCGCCGCCCCCCGACGGCATGGCACAAGCCCCGGACAGATGCATGGATGCCGATGCTGCCCGCTGTCGGCTGTTCCTGCACGCCCTAGCCTATGAGTGCCAGAGCCGCCGCAGCGCCGTCACCCCCGTAAATTCCCTTATGGGGAAAGTGTAATCTTCCCCGCGATTTCGGCATCGCCGGTGCTGATGATCACGCCATGGTCACCGCCCTGGTGGTGCCAGCGCCCCTGCCCGCGCCAGCGCAGATCATCCAGCGCCACCGAAAGATGCACGATGCGGCATTCCCCCGGCGCCAGCGCCACCCGGGTGAAGGCCGCCAGCTTGCGCGGCCAGCGTTCCACCGGGCCCGGCGGCGGCGCCACAAAGGCCAGCACCGGGGTCTCGCTGGCCACCGCGCCCAGATTGGCCACGGCCACGCTGATGTGCAGCTGCCCCCCGGCCTGGCGCAGCGCCAGCGCCCGAAGGCCAAAGCGCGTGTAGGACAGGCCATGGCCAAAGCCATAGCGCGGCGTGGTGCCGGCCCGGTCCATCAGGGCATAGCCATGCCACAGATCATAGGTGATGCGCGCCGCGGTGCGGTCAAACCAGGGATAATGCGCCGGATCGCGCGCCACGCTGAACGGCAGGCGGCCCGATGGGGAGACCGCGCCAAACAGGATGCGGGCCAGCGCGGTGCCGCCTTCCTGGCCGGCGTAAAAGCTCTGCAGGATGGCGCCGGCCTCTTCGTGCCAGCCTTCAACCAGCACGGCCGATCCGGCGACGATCACCACCACCAGCGGCTTGCCGGTCGCCGCCGCCGCGTGGATCAGCGCGATCGTGTCGGCCGGCAGGCCCAGATCGGCGCGATCCCCGCCGATATCGCCGCGCGGGCCGCCGCCGGCCTCCTGCCCCAGGGTCATGCCGCCGGGGATGAACTCGCCCTCTTCCTGCGCGGTGTATCCGGCGATGACCACGATGGCATCGGCGCTGGCGGCGGCCGCGCGGGCCGCATCAAGGTCGCTCTCGTCCCCGCTCACCACCGCGGTCACGGCCGCCAGCCCTTCCAGCGCGGTGACGACATGGCGCGCCCGCACCCGCGATGAGCCATTGTCGCCGGTGTTGGCCAGGCCCGCCAGCCGGCCCAGCACCGCCAGCCGTGTGCCGGGCGCCAACGGCAACACGCCCTCATTCTTCAGCAGCACCGCCGATTTTTCCGCCGCCTCCAGCGCCAGCGCGGCATGGGCGGGGCTGGCCACCAGGTCTTCGGTATAGGCCGGCAACGGATCTTCGGCGCTGGCCAGGCGATACAGGGTGGTGAGGATGCGGCGGCAGGCGGTGTCCACCACCGAAGCGGCCAGCGCGCCCGATTCCACCGCGGCGACCAGCGTTTCGCCCCACACGCGCGGTTCGGGATTTTCGACATCCAGGCCCGCCGCCGCGCCCCACACGCTGTGCACGCCCATGATCCAATCACTGTGCACAAAGCCGGTGAAGCCCCATTCGTGGCGCAAGATATCGGTGAGCAGGGTGCGGTTCTCGCCGCAATATTCGCCGTTCACCTTGTTGTATGCGCTCATCACCGATGGGCAGCCGGCGTCGATCACCGCCTTGAAATGCGGCAGATACACTTCGTGCAGGCTGCGCTCGTCGATCACCACATCCACGGTGAAGCGCATGTTTTCCATGGAGTTGAGGGCAAAATGCTTGACCGTGGCACAGACATTGTGGGCGGCCAGCCCGCGCGCCAGCGCCGCGCCCATCGCGCCCAGATGATGCGGATCCTCGCCATAGGTTTCCTGGGCGCGCCCCCAGGCCGGGTGGCGCAGCAGGTTGATGCACACCGCGCCCGACAGGTTGCACCCCTGCGCCCGCAGCTCGATCGCCATTGCCTCGCCGATGCGGCGTTCCAGATCGGCATCGAAACTGGCGCCGCGCGCCATGGTGCAGGGGAAACAGGTGGATTGGCCGCGCGCCACCCCGCGCGGCCCATCGGAAAACCAGAAGGCCGGCACGTCCAGCCGCGCGATGCCGCCACCGGCGCGATAGGGCGATGCGCCCCAGATCTTGCCATCGGCCTTGTATTGCCGGAAAAATCCCTGGCCCGACATCATGGCGACCTTCTCGGCCAGGGTGGAGGTGGCCAGCACATTGTCCACCCGCTCGGCGATGGCGGCGGCAGACAGGCCCGGTTCGGGCAACAGGGGCGGATTGCTCATGCCGGCAAGGCTAGGCGGTTTGGCGCTTGATTCCCAGCCGGCACCTGCCCGAAACTGGAGCCATGACGATGCGTGAAGCCACGGGCGGCTGCCATTGCGGCCAGGTGCAGTTCAAGGTGCGGTTTGCCGATCCGCCCGAGCTGCTGGACTGCAATTGTTCGATCTGCGCCAAGACGGGGTTTCTGCACCTGATCGTCGGCGCCGATGATTTCCGCCTCGAACGCGGCGAGGATGGCTTGAGCGACTATCGCTGGGGCAGCGGCACGGCGCGGCACCTGTTCTGCCGCACCTGCGGAATCAAGAGCTTCTATGTCCCCCGCTCCCACCCGGATGGCTTTTCGGTGAACTGGCGCGCGCTCGACGGGGTGGAGGATGTAGAGCCGCAGATCCGCTTCTATGACGGGCGGCACTGGGAAAAGGCGCGCGCCGATCTGGGTTAGCGCCCGGCATGACGTCGAACGGGCGCGAGTCCGCGCCTAACGCGAAGGCGTTACGCGCTGGCCGCGCTGCCGCATTGCCCCCGGTGCAGCAGCATCGCATCGGCCAGCACCAGCGCCACCATCGCTTCCAGCACCGGCGCGGCGCGGATGCCCACGCACGGATCATGCCGGCCCTTGGTGACGATTTCGGCGGCCTCGCCATCCCTGGTGATGGTTTCCACCGGCGTCAGGATCGAACTCGTGGGCTTCAATGCCATGCGCAGCACGATCGGCTGACCGGTGGAAATCCCGCCCGCGATGCCGCCGGCGTGGTTGGACAGAAATTCCGGATGGCCATCGGCGCCGGGGCGCATGCGATCGGCATTGTCCTCCCCGCGCAAGGCGGCCACGGCAAAGCCGTCACCGATCTCCACCGCCTTGACCGCGTTGATGCTCATCGCGGCGCTGGCCAGTTGCGCATCCAGCTTGTGATACAGCGGGCTGCCCCAGCCGGCCGGCACCCCGGTGGCGACACATTCCACGATCGCCCCCAGGCTGGAACCGGCCTTTCGTGCCGCATCCAGATGCTCAGCCCAGAGCGCGGCCGTCACCGCATCGGGGCACCAGAAGGGGTTGCGGCCGATCTCGGCCAGATCAAAGCGGCTGCGATCGATGGCGATGCCGCCGATGTTGACCAGATAGGCGGTGATGGCAACGTCGGGGATGATCTTCCGCGCCACCGCGCCGGCGGCCACCCGGCTGGCGGTTTCCCGCGCCGACGACCGCCCGCCCCCGCGCGGATCGCGCAGGCCATATTTGGCGTCATAGGCATAATCGGCATGGCCGGGGCGGTATTTGGCGGCCACATCCGAATAATCCTTGGACCGCTGGTCGACATTCTCGATCATCAGGCTGATCGGCGTGCCGGTGGTGCGCCCGTCATACACACCCGACAGGATGCGGACTTCATCCGGCTCCTGCCGCTGCGTGGTGAACTTGTTCTGCCCCGGCCGCCGCTTGTCCAGAAACGGCTGGATGTCCGCTTCCGACAGGTTGATGCCCGGCGGGCAGCCATCCAGCACCGCGCCGATGGCCGGCCCGTGGGATTCGCCCCAGGTGGTGAAGCGCAGCAGATGGCCGAAGCTGTTGAGCGACATCACCCCTCTCCCTTCAGGTGAGAGGGAGGGGCCCGCCGCGCAGCAGTGGGAGGGTGAGGGTTATCGAGCGCGGCTGCAATCGTGTCGGCAACCGTGCGCGTCTCGTTCAAGATCTGGTGGTTCCAGAAGCGCAACACACGAAAACCCTCTCTGGCCAGCGCAGCATCGCGCCGCTCGTCATATGCTTGGGCCTCGGCATGCTGTCCACCGTCTGCCTCGACGATCAGGCGGAATTCAAGGCAGGCAAAATCGGCAATATAGCCAGCAACCCAGACCTGCCGGCGGAACTTCGCGCCCAGCATGCGGCCACCGCGCAGAATGGACCAGAGGCGCTTTTCCGCATCGGTCTGATCGCGGCGCAGGGTGCGGGCGCGGGCCAGCGCCTCTGTGCCGGGTGGTCGCGTCATGCCCTCACCCTCCCACGCCCTGCGGGCGCGGGCCCCTCCCTCTCCCCGAACGGGAGAGGGGCCTTCATGCCAAACCGATATCCGGCGCGTCTTCGGCCTTCATGCCGATCACATTGTATCCGGCATCGACATAATGGATCTCGCCGGTCACGCCGCTGGCCAGGCCCGACAGCAGATAGAGGCCGGCGCCGCCGACATCCTCGATGGTGACATTGCGGCGCAGCGGGGCGTTATATTCGTTCCACTTCATAATGTAGCGGAAATCGCCGATGCCGCTGGCGGCCAGCGTCTTGATCGGGCCGGCGGAGATGCAGTTCACGCGGACGCCCTGCGGGCCCAGATCCATGGCGAGATATTTCACGCTGCATTCCAGCGCCGCCTTGGCCACGCCCATCACATTATAATGCGGGATGACCTTTTCCGCGCCATAATAGGACAGGGTGAGCATGGAACCGCCATCGGGCATCATCGCGGCGGCGCGCTGGGCCACGGCGGTAAAGCTGTAGACCGAGACATTCATGGTCAGCAGGAAATTGTCGAGGCTGGTGTCGACATAACGGCCGCGCAGCTCGTTCTTGTCGGAAAAGCCGATGGCGTGGACGATGAAATCAATGGTGGGCCAGGTCTCGGCCAGGCCGGTGAAACAGGCTTCGATGCTCTCCATCGAGGCCACATCGCATTCGAACAGGCGGGCAACGCCCAGCTGTTCGGCCAGCGGGCGCACCCGCTTTTCCATCATCGGGCCCTGATAGGAAAAGGCCAGCTCCGCGCCCTGCTCGGCCAGCGCCTTGGCAATGCCCCAGGCCAGGCTCTTGTCGTTGGCCAGGCCCATGATGAGGCCGCGCTTGCCAGCCATGATACCCATGTGTGTCTCCTTCGCTTGGGCCGGCCTTAACGGGCAATTGCGGCAATTTCCAGCCGGCTGCGCGCCACCGCCGCATTCAGCTGCGCCCCCACCACGAGCCCCAGGCCGATGATGTAGAAATACAGGAGCGCGATGATCACCCCGGCAAGGCCGCCATAGGTGAGGGCATAGCCGCCGAACAGGGTGAGCGCCGCCGGCAGAGCCAGCGTGGTGGCCGTCCACGCCGCCGTGGTGGCCAGCGCGCCCGGCCAGGTCGGCATGCCGCGCTGGCGGAACCGGCGCGGGCACAGCACGGAAAACAGCGCCCAAAGCGCCAGGAACAACAGGCCGGCCGGCACCAGGCGTTGCAGGCCCAGCGCCGGGAACACATCGGCCATCAACGGCATCAGGCGGAACACGAAGGTTTCGGCCCCGGTCACCACCACCTGCGCGGCAAAGGCGATCAGCAGGATGATGACCAGCCCCATCACCTCGGCAAGGCCGATCAGCCGCCAGCGCCACGCCGGCAGCGACGATGGCGTGCCATAGGCCTGCTGCACCAGATAGCGCAGGGTGACGAGCACGCCGGACGAGGTCCACAACGCCACGATCACGCCAAAGGTGATCACCCCGCCGGTCGCCGGGGCCGCCACCACGTCGCGGATGGTTGGCGCCACCAATTCGGCCACATTGGGCGGCAAGGCGGCGATGAAGCCGTTGATCGCCGCCAGGCCATCGCGGGTGCGGCCCATCTGCCCGGCCACGAAGGCCAACAGGATCACGAACGGAAACAGGGTGACGAGGCTGAGATAGGCGAGATTGCCGGCGTGGGTGAAGCCATGGTCAAAGGTGCCGGCCAGCGTGTCGAACAGGATGCGGCGATAGCGGCGCGGCACGGCCGGTTCAGGCTTCGAACCCGGCGCGAATGTCGCGGCCATCGATGAAATCCGCCGCAAAGGCCTTCAGCGCCTCGTTGTCGAACGGCAGATCAACCATCACCGTCACCAATATGTCGCCGCGCGTGGCATCCAGCCGGCGGAACCCCCGCCCCTTCAGCCGGAACATCCGGCCCGACGAGGTGCCCGGCGGCACCGTCAGGGTGACATCGCCTTCCGGCGTCGGCATGCGCACCTTGGCGCCCAGCACCGCCTCGTCCAGCCGGATCGGCAGGGTGAGGCGGATATCATCATCGTCGCGCACGAACAGCTTGTGCGGGGCGATCTCGATGGTGACGATGGCATCGCCATGGCCGCCCGGCCCCGGTTCGCCCTTGCCGCCCAGGCGCACCTGCTTGCCCGATTCGAGACCCGCCGGCAGCTTGATCTCGATCACCTGGCCATTGCGCAACGTCACCCGCTGCGGCGTCAGGCGCACGGCATCGACGAACGGCACCGTCAGGCGATAGGCCACATCAGGCCCGCGCACATCGGTGCGGAAGCCGCGGCCGCCACCGCCAAAGGGGCTGCGCCCGCCGAACAGTTCGGCAAACAGATCATCAGCACCCTGGGCAAAATCAAATCCGCCGCGCGCGCCGCCGCCACTGCTGCCACCGCCACCGCCGCGCGTGCCGCCATAACCGCCAAAACCGCCCGGCCCGGCGCCGCCGGCAAAGGGGTTGATCGGCTGGCCATCGGCGCCAATCTCGCCCCGGTCATACTGGGCGCGCTTGGCCGCGTCCGACAACAGCTCATAGGCGGCGTTGGCTTCCTTGAACCGATCGGCCGCCTTGGGATTGTTGGCATTGGTGTCGGGGTGGTTTTCCTTGGCCAGGCGGCGGAACGCCTTCTTGATATCGGCTTCACTGGCCGATTTCGCCACACCCAGCACCGTATAAGGATCGCGCATCTCTGTTCCAACATCCGGCCGGACACCCCCCAACAGATGGGCAGGGGCCGGCGCCCCATCAAGAGGCGCGACCATAGCGACCGCGACCGCATCTCGCCAGCGTCACCATCATCAGGCTATGGAGGCCGGCATGCGCCCGATCATCGCCCTCCTCCTGCTGCTCTTGCCCGCCCCGGCCCTGGCCTGGGGGGACTATGCCCACCGCCTCACCGCCAGCATCGCCTGGTCGCAACTGTCGCCGGGCGCGCGGCGCGAGGTGACCGCCCTGCTGCGCGCCGCCCCGGCGCTCGACACGCCGGAATGCCGGCTGGCCAGCATCGAGGATGCCTCGGTGTGGCCCGATTGCGTGCGCGCCGTGTATCGCGACCGCTTCGCCTTTTCCGCGCCCTGGCATTATCAGAACATCAGCGTGTGCGAGGCGTTCGACATCAACGCCAAATGCTGGAACGGCGATTGCGTGACGGTGCAGGTGGCCCGCCAGCAGCAGATCCTGGCCGATCGCCGCCAACCCGCGGCCCAACGGCTGCAGGCGCTGGCCTTTCTGGTGCATTTTGTCGGCGACATGCACCAGCCGCTGCACATGGGCGACAAGGCGGATCGCGGCGGCAATGATGTGCGCGCCGCCTTCGGCTTCAAGGCGCCGGACCGGATGAACCTGCACTGGATCTGGGATGGCGATCTGGCCGAACGCGCGCTCACCGAACCGCCGGCCGTCACGCCGCGCCGCATCACCGCCGCGCAGCGCGCCGCCTGGACCGCCGGCCCGGCCGACACCCCGGCCCGCGTCGCCGGCTGGGCCCGCGAAGCCTGGGACATCGCGCGCAGCACGGTCTACCCCGAACTGAAGGATTATCCCGACAGCTGCCCGGTGCCGGCCGATGCCCGGCGCAGCCTGCCGCGCGGCACCGTTACCCCGGCCTATGTCGCCGCCGCCACCCCGGCGGTGCGCGCCCAGGTGGCCAAGGCCGGCACCCGCATGGCGCTGCTGCTCAACGAGGCGCTGGCCGGGGCACCGGCAAAGCGATAGTCTCCCCGCCATGAATCTCGACGACGAAGAGGAAAGCGGCAACATCATCGACCGGCGCGGCGAAGGCGGCGGCTTTGGCCTGCCGCTGCCCATCGGTGGCGGGATGAGCCTGGGCACCATCGCCGTGCTGGTGATCCTGGGGCTGGTGTTTGGCATCAACCCGCTCAGCCTGCTGGGCGGCGCTGGCGGTGTGGGCGGCGGCGTTGGCGGCCCGGGCGTCGGCCAGCCGCAACCGGCAACGGAGCGTGCCGCGTTGACCAGCGATCACGACCGCTTTGTCGCCCGCGTGCTGCGCACCACCGAACGCACCTGGGGCGAATTGTTCCCGGCCCAGCTGGGCCAGCCCTATCCGGCGCCCAAGCTGAACCTGTTTGCCGGCACCGTCCGCTCCGGCTGCGGCCCGGCCAACAGCGGCATGGGGCCCTTCTATTGCCCGGCCGACCGGCAGGTCTATCTCGACACCGGCTTCTTCGACGAACTGCAGAACCGCTTTGGCGCGCCCGGCGATTTTGCTGCCGCCTATGTGATCGCGCACGAGGTTGGCCATCACATCCAGACCGTGCTCGGCATTTCCGAAGAGGTGAACCGCGCCAGCCGCTCGCTTGGCCGGGCGCAGGCCAACGCCCTGTCGGTGCGGCAGGAATTGCAGGCCGATTGCCTCGCCGGCGTGTGGGCGCACCACAACCGCGACCTCTTGGAACCCGGCGATATCGAGGAAGGCCTGCGCGCCGCCGAAGCCATTGGCGATGACCGGCTGCAGGCCGAGGCCGGGCAGAGCGTTCAGCCCGAAGCCTTCACCCACGGCACGTCGCAGCAGCGCATGCGCTGGCTGCGGCGCGGGCTGGACACGGGCGAGGTGCGCGCCTGCGACACGTTCGCGGCGCAGGCACTGTGATCAATTCGTATCGGTGATGATGATGCGGCCGCGGGCGATGTCGCCGGGGCCATCCTCCACCGCGATCACCATGGGTTCGCCATCCTTGGTCGCCCCGGTGATGGTGTTGCCGGTGCGCGCCACGGTGCGGCCCTTGGCAATCAGCGCCTTTTCATACCAGTCGGCCACCGTGTCGGCACTGCCGGGCGCCGAAAAGCCCAGCATCACCCGGCCTTCCTGGTTCTTGCCGCCGCTCACATCCACGCTGATCAGCTTGGCCCCCGGGTAACGGCCGACACCGTCCAGCTCGAACTTGGTGTCTTCGGCCAGCCCGTCGGGCAGGCGCATCTTGCCCTCGATGCCGCCGGGCAGCTTCAGCCGCATCTCGCCTTTGGCGGTATCGGCGCTGAAGCGCACGTCGCCATCCTTGCCGTCATCGCCGCGGGCATCAAGATGCCAGCTGGTGTCGCTGGCAATGGCCTTGGGCTCCTCCTCGCGGTTGCCGAACCACACCACGGCGGCACCACACAGCAGGATGGCAATCAGGGCATTCTTCATCCGCGTGCTCCACTGTATTGCAAGGCCGATACACAGGCAGGCCGGCCCCGGTCAACCGCTTCAGTGGCGCTTGCCGGGCAGCATGTGCAAGCCGGTTGCGATGATCCCACCCAGCACCACGCCGAACAGGCCGGATCCGCCGGCTTCGGCCGCCCAGGTGGCCGCGCCGCCGCCGGCCTCCACCGCGTGCATCGCCATGTGCAGCAGCTCGTGCGGCAGGTGGACGCCAAATTTGTTCAGGCCATCGATGACGATATGGCCGCCCACCCACAGCATGGCCGCCAGCCCGACCCAGCCCAGCAGCGCCAGGAACGGCGGCATGCCCGACACCAGGCCTCGGCCCAGCGCCGCCACAGCGCCGTTCTTCACCCGCGCCAGCCGCACGCCGGCATCATCGGCCTTCACGATCAACGCCACCGCGCCATAGACCAGCAGCGTGATGCCCAGCGCCACCACCACCAGCGCCACGGCCTGTTCGCCGATCGGCTTGTCCTCCACCGTGCCCAGCGCAATCGCCATGATCTCGGCCGAAAGGATGAGATCGGTGCGGATCGCGCCTGAAACCATATTGTCTTCCCGCTCGCGCGGGTCCTGATCGGCGGCCTCTTCGGCAAATTCGTCCTGGGGCGTAAACTTCTCCCACAGTTTCTCGGCGCCCTCGAAACACAGGAAGGCGCCGCCCGCCATCAACAGCGGCGTGATCGCCACTGGCAGGAAATAGGACAGCGCCATCGCCCCCGGCAGCAGGAACACCAGCTTGTTCTTCAGGCTGCCGCGCGCGATCTTGGCCACGATCGGAATTTCGCGATCGGCGGCAAACCCGACGACATAGCGCGGCGTGACGGCGGCATCATCCACCACCACCCCGGCCGCCTTGGCCGATGCCTTCGCCGCTGCCGCCGCCGTATCATCCAGCGTCGCGGCCGCCACCTTGGCGATGGCCGCCACATCATCCAGCAAGGCAAACAATCCACCCGACACGTTCTTACCCCCGAACAGCCCCGTTTGTGATGGCCCCGCATATCAGGCTGCGGGCGGCGTGCAATGCGGCGGGTGGCGCAGGGCCAGCCGCCGCCGGTTCATCGCCGGTCCAGCAGCGCCAGTCCAACAGCGAGAATGATGCCAACGCCCAAACCCGTCAGCAGCCCGATCGACGCCTGGCCCAGCGCGGCGCCAATGCCCGCGCCGGCCACCAGCCCAAGGGCAATGAACACGCCGCCACCACGCTGGGGCGGCCGGGATGCGGAACCGGGCCTGTTGCTGCTCATGCCCTGCCCCATGCACCAGCTTGCCGGCTTTGGCCAGTGGGCCCGCTGCGGCCTGTTGCCAGCCGCGCCCAACCCGGTAAACGTCACATGGTGCGTTGCCTGATCCCTGCCTTGCTGGCCGCTGGCCTGGCCGCCCAGCCGGCGATGGCCCAACCGGCGGCACCGGTGCCGGCACCGCCGCCCGCGCCCGCGGCGGAAGCGCCGGCCACCGATCCGCCCCTGCCCGGCCCTGATGAACCCCTGCCCGATCTGCCCGGCGGAGAGGCCGTGGCCTGGCCGGTGATCACGCCGGAAACCAACGCCGAAGCCGCCGAAGCCAGCGATGCCCTGCGCTATGTCGTCGAGGTGAAGGGCCTGTCGGAACTGGGTCTTGATGATGAATTTCGCGGCCTGTCGTCCCTGTGGCTGCACCGGGGCGAAGACACGAACCTGGCCCAGCTCGGCCGCCGCATCAGCGAAGACCGCGATCTCATCGATCTGCTGCTGCGCTCCATCGGCCATTATGGCGGCACCGCCCGCATCACCACCCAGCCGCCCAGCGATGGCCGCCGCGCCACCCGGGTGCTGGTCACTGTGGAGCCCGGCCCGCCCTATCTGATCGCCGATCTGGCCATCACCGCCCCCGATGGCGCCATCGGCCCGGCCGATCCGGCCCGCATCGTCTCGCGCCTGCTGCCGATCCGGGTCGGCGATCCGCTGGAGGCGGCGCGCCTGCAATCGGCCCAGGATGGCCTGCCGGTGCGGCTGGCCGATGCCGGCTATCCGTTTCCGCGCATCCTGCCGCCCAGCATCATCGTCGATCACGCCAGCCGCGATGCCCGCATCAGCCAGCAGGTCGATCTGGGCCGGCGCGGCTTTTTCGGCCGGATCAGTATCGAAACCGGCGTGAAGGGCTTTGATGATCCCCATGTCGCCCTGCTGGCGCGGTTCAAGCCGGGGGATCGTTATTCCAACGCCGGCCGCGAGGATCTGCGCCGCGCGCTGGTGCAAACCGGGCTGTTCGGCGCGGTCGCCGTCACCCCATCCGAAGGCGCGGTGGCCGACGATGGCCGCCAGGCCGTGGACCTGAAGATCAGCACCGAACCGGCGCCGATGCGCACCATCGCGCTGGCCGGCGGCTTTTCCACCGGCCAGGGCCTGCGCGCCGAAGGCAGCTGGACCCACCGCAACCTGTTCCCGCCCGAAGGCGCCTTCACCGCCCGCGCCGTCGCCGCCGAACGCGAACAGGTGGCCCAGGTCGAACTGCGCCGCCGCAACTTCCGCCGCCGCGATCAGCAATTGTTGCTGTCGGGCGGCTTTTCCGCCTCGCAACAATTCGCCTTCGCCGCCGAAACCCTGGGCATCAGCGCGGCGCTGGCCCGCGAAACCAACATCATCTGGCAAAAGGACTGGACGTGGAGCATCGGCGTCCAGGCGCTGGTCACCAGCCAGCGGGACCGGTCGGCCGCCGGCGATCCCCGCCGCACCTTCACCGTGCTCGCCCTGCCCGCCAGCCTGACGTGGGACCAGTCCGACGATCTGCTCAACCCGTCGCGCGGCTTTCGCCTCACCACCCGGCTCAGCCCGGAACTGACCCTGCGCGACAAGCGCAATTTCAACTATCTCAAGGCCCAGGTCGAAACCACCGCCTATCAACCCATTGGCGATCTGGTGCTGGCCGGGCGCTTCCACATCGGCAGCATCATCGGCGCCAGCCGCGGCGTCATCGCGCCCGATCGCCGCTTCTATGCCGGTGGCGGCGGTTCGGTGCGCGGCTATGTCTTCCAGGGCGTCGGCCCGCGCAATGCCGACAATGTGCCCACCGGCGGCAACAGCCTGACCGAACTGGCAGTGGAGGCGCGCTATCGCTTCCAGGCCTTTGGCCAGGATCTGGGGCTGGTGGCCTTTGTCGATGCCGGCGAAGTCTCCACCGGCACCACCCCGGCCTTTGACCGGCTGTCGCTGGGCGCCGGCATCGGGGCGCGGCTCTACACCGGCTTTGGCCCGGTGCGCATCGATATCGCCACCCCGATCAACCCGCAGCGCGGCGATCCCCGGCTGGTCTTCTATGTCTCGATCGGGCAGGCCTTCTGATGAAGCGGGGCCTGCGCCTTGTCCTCACCACGCTGGCGCTGCTGCTGGCGGCGATTGCCGCCCTGCCATTTGCCCTCGACACCGCGCCCGGCCGCGCCTGGCTGGCCGACCGCATCGCCGGCCTGCGCCTGGAAAGCGGCCTTGGCGTGCGCGTTGCCCGCATCGACGGCAGCCTGTGGGGCAAGGCGCGGCTGCGCGGGGTGGATCTGCTCGATCCCCAGGGCCGCTTTGCCCGCATCGATGCCCTTGATCTGGATTGGCGGCCACTTGCGCTTGCCGCCAACCGCTTCGAGGCGCAGGCGCTGCTGGCCAACCGGCTGCGGCTGGACCGCCTGCCCGCCCTGCGCCCCACCCGCGATCCGCGCCTGTTGCCGGCCTTCGACATCCGCATCAACCAACTGGCCATCGCCCGCATCGAAGTGGCGGCGGGCCTTGCCGGGCCGGAACGGCTGGCCCGCGCGCGCGGCCGGATCGACATCGCGGCCGGCCGCGCGCTGGTGCAACTGGATGCCGATGCCCCCGGCGCGGCCGACCGGCTGCACATCGATCTCGATGCCCAGCCCGATCGCGACCGCTTTGCCCTTGTTGCCCGGTTGCAGGCCCCGCCCGGCGGCCTGGTTGCCGGCCTCACCGGCCTGCAGCGCGGCCTCGCCTTCGATGCCAGCGGTCGCGGCCGCTGGCGGGCCTGGACCGGCCGGCTGGCCGCCCGCATCGGCGCTGCCGCCGTGGCCGATGCGGCCCTGGCCGGCCAGGATGGGGTGTTCAGCGCCACCGGCCGCATCGATCCGGCCACGCTGCTGGCGCGCGGACCGGCAGCGAGCCTGCTGAACGGCGGATTGGCGATCACCCTGCGCGCCCGCCCGCGCGACGGCGCGGTGCAGATCACCGGCACCGCCACCGGCCGCTGGCTGAACGGCCGCATCGCCGGCCGGGTGGACCGCGCCAGCGAACGCATCGAGGATGGCGATCTGTCGCTCAGCCTGGCCGATGGCGCGCCGCTGCCCCCCGGCGCCGTGCCGCGCGGGCTGGTGGTGACCGCGCGGCTGGCCGGGCCGTGGCTGGCGCCGATGGTGGATGCCCGCGCCGTCGCCACCACAGTGGCGCTGGCCGGCGGCATCCTGCTCGACCGGCCCACCCTCACCGCCATCATCGATGCCAATGAACGGCCGGTGGCCGGCGCGGTGGCCATCACGCTGGCCGGTGTGCGCGGCCTGCCGCCGTCGCTGGCGCCGCTGGCCGGGCGCTGGCAGGCCAATGGCACGCTGCGCTGGCAGGGCGGCGAGGTGAAGGGCGATGGCCTGTTGCTGCAATCGGGCCCGCTGGCGGCGCGGCTGGGGCTGGTGGTCGCCCCGGCGCGCGGCAGCTGGGCGGCGCGGCTGGCCGCCGAAGTGCGCGGCTGGGCGCTGCCGTTGCTCGGCGGCACCGATGCCAGCCTGCGCCTCGACCTGCAATCCGGCCTGGTGGGCAGCGGCAGCGTGCAATTGAACGCGGCGCGGCCGCCGGCCAGTGCGCTGTCGCGCTTCACCGGCGGCGCCATCGCCCTGTCGGGCCGCATTGCCCTGCTGCCCGGCCTGGCGGTGGAGGCCAGCGGCCTTGCCCTGTCCAGCCCCGGGTTGGCCGCCAGCGGCCGGGCCGGCTGGCGCAGTGGCAGCCTGTCGCTGGGCCTGTCCGGGCGCAGCGGCGATTTCGGTGCCTTCACCCTGTCGGGCGGCGGGCCGCTGGCCGGGCTGGATCTGGCGCTGGGCCTGCCGGCGCCGGGCTATGGCCTCAACAGCGTGGCCGCCCATATCGTCAACCGCGATGGCCGCTGGCAGGTGAAGGCCACGGCCGGATCGGTGGCCGGCCCGGTCGAACTGGCCGCCGGCATCACCGCCGAACCGGTGCTGAAACTGGCGATCGACCGGCTGGCCGTCGCTGGCTTCACCGCGCGCGGCACCGCCGAACAGACCGCGGCCGGCCCCTTGGCGGGCACGCTGGATGTGGCCGGCCCCGGCCTGTCGGGCACGGCCCGGCTGTTTGGCGAGGGCGCGGTGCAACAGGCCCAGGTCAATCTGGCCGGCGACACCATGGCCATTGCGCAAGACACGCCGATCAGCATCGACCGGCTGCGCCTTGCCGCCCGCATCAGCCTGCCGCCCGATGGCCCGCGCATCGACGCCAATGCCGAGTTGAAGGGCCTGGAACGCGGCAATCTGGTGGTGGAAGCGGCCGATGCCACGCTGAAACTGGTCGATGGCCGTGGCGACGCCCGGCTGGTGCTGGCCGGTGACAGTGGTGCCCCCTTCCGCCTCCAGCTCGCCGCCGCCATCACACCCGGCCGCTATCAATTGTCGGGCGACGGCAGCTATGACGGCCGCCGCGCGCAACTGGCCGGGCCGGCCACGCTCAGCCTGGATGAGGCCGGCTGGCACCTGTCTGCCACCCGCATCACCAGCGGGCTGGGCAATGCTGAACTGGCCGGTGACTGGGGGCGGCAACGCCGGCTGCAGGCCCGGCTGGATCAGGTGTCGCTGGCACTGATCGGCCTCGCCTATCCGTCGATCAACCTCGCCGGCAAGGTTTCCGGCGACATCAGCCTGGCCCAGACGCCGGGCGAAAATCCCCAGGGCCGCGCCAGCTTGCGCCTCATCGGCCTGTCGCGCAGCAACATCACCAGCACCTCCACCCCCATCGACATGGGCCTCAACGCCGCGCTGGGCGGCGATGGCACGGTGGTGCGCGCCGTGATCATGCGCGCCGGCAAGGTGGAAGGCCGGGCGCAGGCCCGGCTGGGCCCGGTGGCCAGCGGGCGCGACAGCTGGGCCACGGCCCTGGCGGCCGCCCCGATCACCGGCCAGCTGCGCTATGCCGGGCCGGCGCAGGATCTGTGGGGCCTGTCGGGCCTGACCGCGCTGGATCTGCGGGGGGCGGTGCAGGTGGCGGCCGATCTGGCCGGCACGCTGGGCGATCCGCAGATTGCCGGCCGCATCATCGCCCGCGACACGCGGGTGGAAGCGCCGTTGCTGGGCGCGGTGGCCACCGGGGCCAGCCTTGATGCCCGCTTCACCGCCTCGCGGCTGGAGCTGACGCGCTTTGCCGGCACCTCGGGCCAGGGCAGCATCACCGGTTCGGGCAGCATCGACCTGTCGTTCGAACGCGGCTTTCCGATGGATATCCGCATGGCGGTGAAGGATGCCGCCATCCTGGGCCGCGACGATGTGATCGCGGTGGGCAGCGGCAACATCCGGGTCGCGACCGACGAATATGGCGGCGTCGTGTCGGGCACGCTGCGCCTGGCGCGCGGCGAATATCGGGTGGGGCGTACTGCGGTGGCCGATGTGCCGGTGCTGGCGGTGACGGAAAAGAACACCCGCCGGCTGGGCCGGCGCGTGGTGCAATATGTGCCGCCGACGCGCTGGCTGTACAATCTGGCCATCACCGCCGAACGCCAGCTGATGGTCACCGGCATGGGCATCAAGTCGGAATGGGATGCCAATGTGCGGCTGCGCGGGGCCGCCAACGCGCCGGAACTGTTCGGCCGCGTCTCGCTGGTGCGCGGCGATTATGATTTTGCCGGCAAACGCTTCCAGCTGACCCGCGGCGACATCCGCTTCCAGGGCGGCTATCCGCCCGATCCGATCATCAACGTCGCTGCCGAAAACGCCAGCAGCGGTTTCACCGCCCAGCTGTCGATCGAAGGCACGGCGCAGCGGCCGCAGATCCGCTTCTCCTCGGTGCCCGCCCTGCCCGAAGACGAAGTGCTCAGCCGCGTGCTGTTCGGCGCGCGCGTCACCGATCTGTCCGCCCCCGAAGCCATCCAGCTGGCCGGCGCGCTCAGCAGCCTGCGCGGCGGCGGCTTCAACCCGATCGGCGCCGTGTCAAAGGGCCTGGGCATCGACCGGCTGCGCATCCTGCCGGCCGACATCACCACCGGCCGCAAGACCGCCGTGGCCGCCGGCCAGTATCTCGGCCGCAACGTCTATGTCGAACTGGCCACCGACGCCCAGGGCTATACCGCCACCAGCATCGAAATCGGCCTCACCCGCTCGCTGTCGATCCTCAGCTCCGTCGCCACGCTGGGCGGCACATCGGTCGGCGTGCGCTGGACGAAGGATTATTGACGGCAAGCCGCACGGGCTGCGCTGCTGCCCGCCCTCAATCGTCCAGCTTGCGCTGCCGGAAGGAATAATACCACATCATCGGGCCATCATCCGGGATCGGCTTTACGGCAAATCCCTGGGGCATACGATCAAGCCGGACCGTAATCCGCTTGGTCTTGCGGTCATACTTCAGCAGGGTCAGCCGGCCATTGCCGAATTCGATCGTGCTGGGGAAGCTGGGCGAGTCGAAATAGACGGTTCCAAGAACAGACGTGGTGTGCGTGCGGTTCCATTGCTTGCGCGCGGCCGGATCATTCCTGATCGCGGCTGGCGCGGCGTTTTCCGGCAGGTCTGTCTGGATCAACGGGTACCATGCGCCCTGCTGGAACACATAATATTGCAGGGTCTCGATCATGAATTCCGCAAAGATCGCGAGGGACAGCCGCCATTCCCGTGCGGGTTCGTTGGCCACAATGCGATAGGGTGCTGGGGAGATTGCCACGCTGGTCCGGTCGGCCGCGATCTTCTGCTCGCTGAAGAAGGCACGATCGAAACTGCCATCATTGTCGCTGTCAACCAGGCAGGGTTTCGGGTTGCTGTACACCTTGGTGGCCAGCTGGGCGGCGGTCAGTTCGGGATTGTCGCGTTTCAGATCGGCCCATTCATGATCGCCCCAGCAGGCAATCAATGCGCCGGGCGGCAGCGTGGCAAGATCTCCCCCCACCGCTTCGACCGCCTTGGCAAGCTGAACATCCGGCCGATAACGAAAGCGCAAACCATGCACCACCACCTCGGTCTTGGCCTCAAGATGCGCCACCACTGGCCACGCCAGCGGCAAATCGATGATCGATTCAGCTGGACCGAAGTCCCGGATTTCCCCCTCGGCCAAACCCCTGATGCCGGGCAGCACGACAAAGTTTGACACAGTGACGCGCGACCGCTCGAGCGACTGGGCCAGGGCCGGCCCGGCCGTGACCAAGCCAAGCAGCAGCAACAAGACCTTGCTCAACCCCATCAGTCGCGCTCCCGTTAAGATTAACGTGGCGTAATTCGACGATGGCTGAACATCGCACAAGCCTGTGCGGCTGCGACATTTATGCACTGCGGCGCCGTCTCCGGCATGGCCAACGTGTGATCAGCGGCCGATCAACTGCTGCGCCGTGCGGTCGGCCACGATGTCAGTGGCCAGCCCGTCGGCTTCCGCTTCGGCAAACAGCGCCGCGAGGCGTGGGCCGATGGCATCCACCTGGGCATTGACCGCATCAAGGCTGGTCCCGCCCATATATTCGGCCACCACCGAAATGATGCCGCCCGCATTGATCACATAATCGGGCGCATACAGGATGCCGCGCGCCGCCAGCCGTGCCCCGTCCTCGGCCGTGGCGAGCTGGTTGTTGGCGGCGCCTGCCACCACCGCCACATCCAGGGCGGCAATGCTGGCTTCGTTCAGGATGGCGCCCAGCGCGTTGGGGCTGAACACGTCGGCCGGCACCTTCATGATGCCGGCCACGCTGGCTTCGGCCGCGCCCAGTTCGGTGGCCAGCCGCGCCGCGCGGACCGGATCGGCATCGGCCAGAGTCAACCGCGCGCCTTCGGCCGCCAGCGCCCGCGCCAGCGCCCCGCCAACACTGCCGACGCCCTGGATCGCCACATGCAGGCCGCGCACATCATCGCGGCCCAACTGGTGCTTCACCGCCGCCTTCAGCCCGGCCAGCACGCCGCGCGCCGTGAACGGCCCCGGGTTGCCGCCCACCGCGCCATTGGCCACCGGCAGGCCGGCAACATGGGCGGTGCGGCGGGCCACCACCGTCATGTCATCCTCGGTCATGCCCACGTCTTCGGCGGTGACATAACGGCCGCCCAACAGCGCCACCGCCTCGCCAAAGGCCTCCAGCAGCGCCTCCGTCTTGGGCGCGCCGGCCAGCACCACGGCCTTGCCGCCACCGGCCGCCAGGCCGGCCATGGCGTTCTTGTAACTCATGCCCCGCGACAGGCGCAGCGCATCGGTGATCGCCTCGGCCTCGCTGGCATAGGTCCAGCGCCGCACCCCGCCGGCCGCCGGGCCCAGATGGGTGGAATGGATGGCGATGATGGCGTGCAGCCCGGTTGCCGCATCGCGCACCAGCAGCAGCTGTTCATGCGCATCAAAGCCGGGGGCCCCTTCGCCCGGCAGGGCCATCAGGCGCAACGGTTCCAGGCGGGCGGCGGCGGTCATGGGTCGACTCCGGTGCAGGAAAATTTGATTGCGACCTATCGCAACATTATTCCACAGTCCAGCAACGAAAATCGCGCGATCACCCGGCACAGAAAGGCGCTTGCCAGCCGGCGCGGGCTCGGTTAATCCCCCCGCCTTACACGCGCTGCGTGGCGACTGTAGCTCAGTTGGTTAGAGCGCCGGTTTGTGGTACCGGAGGTCGCGGGTTCAAGCCCCGTCAGTCGCCCCACCTTTCATCCCATTCCTCATCCCTTGCGGAACTCCGCGCAGGCAAAGCGCGGCCCGGCGTTGCCGGCGGGATCGGTGCGATAATCATCCGGCCGCCCGTGCAGCACCACCGCCGCGCCATCGCCATCCAGCACCGGGGTCGCACCATCGGCCAGGCGCAGCCCCGGCACCAGATGGTTCAGCGCGCCCGCACCGCCGGCATCCACCGTGATGTTGGGCAGATCGCCGTCATGGCTGCCCAGCGGATTGTCGCGGCCATGCTGGCGCCCGGCCGGATTGAAATGCGGCCCGGCGCTGGCAAAATCCGGGCCGACGCAGCGGCCAACGGCGTGGATGTGCAGGCCATAATCGCCGGGCGGCAGGCCCTTCACCGCCACGATCACCTGGGTGCCGGCCGCCACCTGCAGCAATTCCACCTCGCCCAGGCTGTTGCCCTCCGCCGTCAGCAGCCGGGACGACAGCATCAGCGACGGGGGCGCCCCCGTCACCTTGCCCAGCGATTCCGTTTTCGGGCCACAGGCGGCAAGCGCCGCCAACAGCGGCAGCAGGATCAGATGGCGGTCCATGGTCACTCCTTCACGTCCAGCCCATAATGGCCGACCAGCCGGTCCAGCGCCAGCGAAAGCACCAGCTTGCCCGCCCGCGCCGGCCAGCCCAGGCCGCGCTCCGCCGCCTCCAGCCCCTCGCCCATGCACACCACGCGCCACAGCACATCGGAAAGCCCGGGGCCACAGGCCGCCACTGCCGCATCGAATCGCCGCCGCGCCGCAATCTGCCCGCCGCCGGGTTCGGGCGCCCCGCCCACCCGGCGGCTTGCCGGCACCGGATCCCAGCGCATCGTCACCCGCGGGCCGGCCCCGGCGGCATGGAAATCATCGCGCAACCGGGTGCCGGCCCGCAATTGGGCGGCGCTGATATGGCCGCGCCGCGCCAGCCAGGCGAGCGGCTGCTCCGCCAGGTTGACGGTCACCTGCGCCCGGTCGATCCGGTCGCCCGGCGGCAGGGTGCGGGTGCCGATCAGGCGGTTGGCGGTGGCGGGCTCCACGTCGGCGGCTTGGGGCAGATTGGCCATGTGATTCTCCCTTTTGGCACGAAAGCGCGGATTTCATGCTTGCACAGGCCGGGGGTTGTAGGACAGGATTAACCAAACAGGTTATCTGGGTTGGGGCAAAATGATCACCCGCATCCGTGATGTGCGCAAAAGCCGTGGGCTCACCCTTGCCGATGTGGCAGCGGCCTGCGATCCGCCGACCACGCCGCAAACCATCGGCCGGCTGGAAACCGGCATGCGCACTGTGTCGATCGATTGGCTGGAACGCATCGCGGCGGCGATGGGCGTGCCCTCCTCCACGCTGGTCACCATGCCCGATCGCACCGATGTGCCGGTGGCGGCCATCATCGGCACCAACGGCGCCGATGCGCCGGAACGGCCGCGCACGCTGGTGCCGCCGGCGCCGCAGGGCGATCTGATCGGCCTGGTGGTCGAGACCGCGCAGGGCGATTACCGCAGCGGCGATGAACTCTGGGCCCAGCGGCTGGAACCGGCGCAGTTCGGCCGCGCCATCAACCGCGATGTGCTGGCACCGCGCCCCGGCGGCCGCTTCGGCTTTGGCCGGCTGATCGCCACCGACGGCAGCCGCATCCAGCTGCTGCCCACCACGCCCGGCGCGCGGCAACTGGTGCTGGATGTGCCGTGGGTGGCCGTGGTGACCCTTTTGGTGCGGCGGCTGTAGACAAGATCCTCCCCCTCTGGGGG
>CAZAWH010000030.1:0-25404 GCA_964488775.1 uncultured Sandarakinorhabdus sp.
AGCCTGTCAGCTTCCCAAGCTGAACGCGCGGGTTCGATTCCCGCTACCCGCTCCAGCCTCTGTCCTACAGCCACAGCTTTGCCTTACTCTCCGCCTCCGGATTGTCCGGTTGGGGAGACGTACATGCAGATTTCCGCCCATTTCACGCTGGCCGAACTGACCCGCAGCGATGTCGCGCTGCGGCTGGGCATCGACAACACGGCCCCGCCGGCGGTGATCAGCGCCTTGCGCCACCTCGCTGATCGTGTGCTGGAACCGGTGCGCCGGCAGTTCGGCCGGCCGGTGCGGATCAATTCGGGATATCGGTCGCCCCGGCTGAACATGGCGGTGGGCGGTTCAGCCACCAGCCAGCATGTGTTTGGCGAAGCCGCCGATCTGGAAATTCCCGGCGTCGCCAATGGTGATATCGCCCTGTGGATCCGCGACACGCTGGTCTTCGACCAGTTGATCCTTGAAGCCTATACACCGGGGCAACCGTCCAGCGGCTGGGTGCATGTCAGCCTGTCGACGCGGCGGGCGCCGCGGCGTTCGGTGCTCACCGCCACGCCCCGGGGCGGCGGCCAGCGGGGGATGGATTATCGCCCCGGCCTGATCATCGGGTGACGGCGTAATAGATCACATAGAACCAGCCGAAGATGCCGTGAATGATCGCCCACAGGATCGAATTGTTCACGCTCCAGCTGATGGCGACGGCCAGTGCCGAACCAAAGCTGATGCCGGTCTTCACCACCTCGCCGCTGCGCAACCGCTGTTCGGCCATGTCAGCCCACCCCTTGCTGTGTTATCGAATTCATACAGCAAGGCCGCTGCCGGATCAACCAGCGAAGCGAAGCCGCGCCGCGTTGAGCCGACGCGCCCCTTCATCCAGCACGGCGTCAGATTTGGCGAAGCACAGGCGGATGAACGGGGTTTCGGCTCCATCGGGCATGAAGGCCGACAGCGGAATGGCCGCCACGCCCGCTTCAGCACTGGCCACGGCGGTCTCGCAGAAGCTGCGGTCCCCCATGGCGATGCCGGAGGCCGCAAGATCGGCCATCAGGAAATAGCTGCCCTGCGTGGGCAGCAAGGCCCAGCCGCCGGCAGTGAGCGCGGCCGCCAGCCGGTCCCGCGCGATGGTGAAGCGGGCGCGGCCGGCATCAAACCAGGCATCAGGCAAGGCAAGGCCGGCGGCAACAGCGACCTGCAGGGGGGGCGGCGTGGTGAAGGTGAGGAACTGGTGGACCTGCGCCACCCGTTCGGCCAGTGCCGCTTCGGCCACCACCCAGCCGACCTTCCACCCGGTGAGCGCCAGCAACTTGCCGGCCGAACCGATCTTGATGGTGCGGGTGGGTGCGAGGGCCAGCGGGGTGATGTGCGGCGCGGTGCCGGTCATCACCTCTTCCCACACCTCGTCGCTGATGATCGTGAGGTCGTGGCGGTGGGCCAGGTCGGCGATGGCGGCCAGCATCGCCGGCCCGGCGATGCCGCCGGTGGGATTGTGCGGCGTGTTGATCAGGATGGCGCGGGTGGCCGGCGTGATGGCGGCGGCGATCGCGGCTGGGCTGGCCTGCCATTCGGGTGGTTGCAGCGCCACCCACACCGGCGTTGCCCCCGCCCGGCGCACCAGCGGGGCATAGGCATCATAGGCCGGGGCAAACAGGATCACCTCGTCCCCCGGCCCGGCCACCGCCATGATGCTGGCCGCCAGCGCCTCGGTCGCGCCTGATGTGACGATCACCTGTTCGGGGGAGAGCATGAGGCCCTGGCGGCGCCGATAGAAATCCGCCACGGCGGCGCGCAGTTCGGGCAGGCCGCGCATCGGCGGATATTGGTTGTAGCCGGTGGTAATGGCCTCGGCCCCGGCAGCCAGCACCGCGTCGGGCCAGCCGAAATCGGGAAAGCCCTGGCCCAGGTTGATCGCGCCATGCTGCCGGGCCAGGCCCGACATATGTTCAAAAATGGTCGTACCGGCCTGCATCGCGCGCTTTTGCCCGCTCAGCCTGCCGGGCGCAATTGATAGCTGTGGCGCATCACGAACGGCTGGCCGGCGGTGCGGCTCATGCGGGTGAGACGCAACAAGTCCTTGTCACGCGTCAGGATGGTTCGCACCATCACCGTTGTGCCATTTTCGCTGCCACGGCCGTCGGCGACCAGCGTTACCACGCCCGATGCGCTGCGGCGCAGTTCGGCCACCGCCATCGTTTCCTGGTTCTTCCCGTTGGTGATGGTCAGCGTCTTGCCATCGGGGCTGAACGCCCAGCTTTCGGCAGAGCGCACTGTCTTGCCCGGCCCGTCATCAAAGGTCCAGGCCAGGGACAGGCCGTTCGCCGTCATCAGTGTCGGCAATGTCACCCGGCCATCATTGCCATAATCGCGATAGTCCAGCGTGCCGGCCCAATTGCCGGCCAGCGCGGTGATGAGCGTGGCGGCGGCATCCAGCGGCGTGGCCGGGGTGCCCAACGTGCGGGCCACCTCCACGGCACGATCACGCCCCGCTTCAAAATCGGCCAGGGTCGGCACCACCAGCACATCGGCAGCCACCCCGCGGCGCGGCGTGAAGGCCTTGATGTTGGTGAAGCTCTTGAACTGCGGCACGCGCACGCGGATGCCGCTGACCGGCAACTTCAGGTTGAAGATATTGCCCGCCGTTGGCCCTTCGGCACTGCCCGACGTGTCCTCGCCGACCAGCGTAACGTCGCGCCGGTCTTTCAGCCAGGCGATTGTCATCGTTGCGCCCGATCCGTTCTGTGGCCCCGTCAGCACCGTCAGCCGGCCGGTGAAGCGCTGGGCGGCCGGCAGCGGCAGATGCTCGATCGTGCTGTCGTCATCATCGGCCTCGTCGGTGCCGGTCGGGATCCGTTCCAGCATGCCATCGGGCGTGGGCCGCCAGGCGCTGGCCGGCGAATTGAACTGGGCGTCGCGGTTACCCCAGGTTTCGATATGGTTGGGCAGATCGCCAAAGCGGATCGTCTTGGCGCGGATCGAGCGGGTCAGGGTGAAGGGCGCATCCAGCAAATGCCGCGCCAGCGCGATGGTGGGCGCGGTGGAGCCGCCACCATTGCTGCGCAGATCAAGGATCAGATGTTCGGTGCCGGCGGCCTTCATCGCCTTGAAGAAGCCGCCCAGAAAGGGCGTGGCGGCCACCGGGTTGCGATAGTTCACGAACGTATCAACCTTCAGCCGGGCCACCTTGCCAGCCATCCGCCAGGTGATGCCATTGTAGAATTCGTTGCGATACTTGCCATCTGGCGAATCTAGTTCGGTCCACTGGTTGAAGCTGATCGGCGCCAGTTGGCTGGCCTGGCCGGCTGCGTCGCCCGGCATTTTCCAGGCGATGTCCCAGCGCTGTGGCGCGCCGAACAGGCCGGGCCAATATTCCTCCAGGTCGCTGCCACCCAGATCACTGTCGTCGGCGATCTTCACCGCCACCGCCTGATCGGTATCGCCGTCATAGGCCACCAGCGGGGCCACTGCGTTCAGGATTTGCGGTACCGGGCGGCCGTTGATGGCGGTGATTTCCGCCCCCTTGGGCAGCGCGCCCGACAGCACGATCATCCGCCCTTCGATCAGGCGGAACCGGAACGGCAGGTGGCTGGCGTTGGTCTGCCGCCATTGCTCGATGGCATCGGGCAGCTCGGGCTTGCTGTGATCGCAATGGATGCTGGCGAGCAGCCGGGCAATCTCGCGGTGGAGGGTCAGGGTGCTGACCGGGCTGCGGACCTGCGCCTCCAGCCGGGCAAAGGCCGCATCGACTGCGGCCTTGCTCTGATAGCGATAGAGGCCGGGGTGGATGGTCTCCAGCGCGCGGCGCATCAGGGCAACATCGCTGGCAGCTTGCGCGGCGCTCAGCATCGGGTTGGGCATGTCAGCTGCCATTGCAGGCGTGGAGGCGAGCAGGGCAGCGAGGAGCGCGGTACGGAGCATTGATCGGGCCTTTCGGGCTGGGTTTGGCGGCCCGGCATCTGGCAGATTTGGCCTGAGCCATCGCCCGAAACGCTGAAAAATTGAGCTTTTCAGGATTTGAGACGTGCTTCGGTGGGCGTCATCCCGGCGAATTCGGCAAAGGCCCGGTTGAAACTTGCCTTGGAGCGGAAGCCGGCATCCATCGCCATGGTCAGGATGGCGCGGTTGTCGGCAGGATCGGCCAGCCAGGCCTGCACCTGGCGCACCCGCCGCCGGTTGATCAGTGCGTTGAAGTTCAGCCCCAGCCCCTCGTTGAAGGCGCGGGCGAGATAATTTCCGTTGGTGCCCAGCGCCCGGGCCAGGCTGGTGGCGGTCAGATCCGGATCCTGCCACAGGCGCCTCGCCTCGATCTCGGCTTCGAACTTGGCGCCCAGCGCTGCCCAATCGCGGCCGGGCAACTGGGCGGGCGGCAGCGCATCCTCCACCACATCCGCCGGCTGCGGGTAACGCATCGCGGCATGGCGCCAGCCTTCCACCCCCAGATAGATCACCAGGCCTGAGAAGATCACATAGAGCCAGAACTGATCGAAATAGTTGCGCGCCGGATCGCGCAGATTGGCGATGAAGAAGCCCAGCCACACCAGGGCGACCAACCCGAGCGCACCGAGGAAATTGCGGATCCAGTCGGGATCATGATCCACCGCATCCGTCACATTCTCGCGCAGCCAGCGGCGGTATTGCGCCCACACCGCCCAGGCCAGCCGGCCATAGACCGCCAGGCTGATGAAGCTCGCCACGCGCAGCACCGGCGCGATGATCGGCGCCATCGCCACCGTGTCCCACCAATTCTTGGTCTCCAGCGGCAGCGGAAACACCAGCGCGTCCGCCAGGAACTCGCACACCACCGGCAGGAAATGCGGCCACACGGGCGCCGGCGTCTGCCCGGTCAGGCTGGTGGCATAGAGCCAGAGCAGCGGCCCGAAGGCGAGGCTGTAGTTCAGCGGCAGGAAGCTGAGCCAGGGCCAGGTGTCATAAAAGCCGGCAAAACCGATGATATAGGGCGTGATCAATGCGGCGACGGCCAGGATCAGCAGCGCCAGCCAGCGATTGGCCGCCCGGTTGGCAGCGCTGCGCCACAGCATCAGCGCCAGCACCAGCCCCTGCGCTGTGCCGACCAGTAACGTGATGCTCAAAACACCGAACTTGATCATCGAGGGCCAACCCTCCCACAATCGCAGCATTGCCGCCAGCGGGGGCGCGGGTTAGCTTTTCGCCACAATTGCTTGGGGAACACGGAAATGAAAACGCGCATCACCGAACTGTTCGGCATCGAACACCCGGTCATCCAGGGCGGCATGCATTATGTCGGCTTTGCCGAAATGGCCGCTGCGGTCTCCAACGCCGGCGGGCTGGGCATCATCACCGGCCTCACCCAAGGATCGGCCGAAAAGCTGGCGCGCGAGATCGCCCGCTGCCGCGAGATGACCGACAAGCCGTTCGGCGTGAACCTCACCTTCCTGCCCAGCGTGACGCCGCCCGATTATCCCGGCCTGATCAGGGCGATCATCGAAGGCGGGGTGAAGGTGGTGGAAACCGCCGGCAACAACCCGGCCAAATATCTGCCGGCGCTCAAGGACCATGGCATCAAGGTCATCCACAAATGCACCAGCGTGCGCCACAGCCTGAAGGCCGAAGCCATCGGCTGCGATGCGGTGTCGGTTGACGGCTTTGAATGCGGCGGCCACCCCGGCGAGGATGATGTCGGCAACTGGGTGCTGCTGCCCCGCGCCGCCGAGGAGCTGAAGATCCCCTTCGTCGCTTCGGGCGGCGTCGCCAACGGCAAGCAGCTCGCCGCGGCGCTGTGCATGGGCGCCGATGGCGTCAACATGGGCACCCGCTTCATCGCCACGAAAGAGGCCCCGGTGCACGAAAATGTGAAGCAGGCGATCGTGGCCGCGACCGAGCTCGACACCCGCCTAATCATGCGGCCGCTGCGCAACACCGAACGCGTGCTCAACAACGCCGCCGTCGAACGCCTGCTGGAGAAGGAACGCGCCAAGGGCGCCGACCTCAAGTTTGAAGACATCATCGCCGAAGTTGCCGGCGTCTATCCGAAGATCATGAAGGATGGCGACATGGATGCCGGCGGCTGGAGCTGCGGGCAAGTGGTGGGCCTGATCCACGACATCCCGACCTGCAAGGACCTGATCGAGGGCATGGTGCGCGAGGCGGAGGAGATCATCCGCGGCCGCCTGCAAAGGCTGGTCGCATGACCGAGATCCTCTCTGATCTGGCCGACGGGGTGGCGACCATCACCCTCAACCGGCCCGACAAGCTGAACGCGCTCACCCCGCAGATGCTGACCGATTTCTTCGCCGCCGTCGCCCGCGCCGGGGCGGACCCGGAGGCCAGGGTGATCGTCATCACCGGGGCCGGGCGCGCCTTTTCGGCCGGGCTGGATCTGGCCATCATTGGCACCGGCGTCGGCGGCCGGGTGGAAACCCATCCCGAGGCCGCGCCGCAATGGGGCGACGATGTCGGCCCGGCGCTCGCCCCCTATTACAGCGGCGGCTGGCCCACGCTGATCACCTGCCGCAAACCCACCATCGCGGCGGTGAATGGCCCGGCCTTTGGCTGGGGCTTCATCCTGTCCCTCCACTGCGACATCCGCTTCGCCGGCGCCTCGGCCCTGTTCAACGCCACCTTCGCCCGCATCGGCGTGCCCGGCGAGAAAGGCTCGGCCTGGCTGCTCACCCGCCACATTGGGCAGGCGAAAGCCATGGACCTGCTCTACACCGCCCGCCGGTTCGACGGCGTCGAAGCCAAGGCGCTGGGCCTCGTAAACGACGTGCTGGCCGACGAGGATCTGCTGCCCCACGTCATGGCCTATGCCAGGAATATCGCCACCTTCAGCGCGCCGCGCAGCCTCGCCGCCATGAAGGCCCAGGTGTGGACCGCCCTGGACGAGGACTACACCACCGCCTTCGCCGCCGCCGACACCGAACAGGACAAGGCCACCCACACGGAAGACTTCCGCGAAGCCTTCACCAGCTACCGCGAGAAGCGCGCCCCTCGGTATACCGGGCGTTAAACCAGGGCCTTCACCACCAGATACAGCACGGATGGTGCCATCAGGCAGCCAAGGCCGGTGTAGAAGGTGGAGGTCATCGCACCATAGGGCACCAGCTTGGGATCGGTGGCGGCAAGTCCGCCGGTGACGCCGCTGGTGGTGCCCATCAAGCCGCCATAAACCATGGCGCTGGCCGGATTGTCGAGGCCGATGCGCCGCGCGATCAATGGGGTGGCCACCATCACCAGCACAGCCTTCACCAGCCCGGCCGCGATGCTGAGCGAAATGATGCTGGAGGAAACACCGAGCGAGGCGCCGGTGACCGGACCGACGATATAGGTGGCCGCACCCGCGCCAATGGTGGCAATTTCGGCCGGATCGGTGACGCCAAAACCTATGGCGACGGCGGCTCCGGCCGCGAACGACAACACGACGCCAATCAGGATGGACAAGGCCCCGGCCAGCCCGGCGGCGCGCAGATCACCCACCCGCGCGCCAAAGGCCGTCGCCACGATGGCGAAATCGCGGAACATCGCGCCGCCCAGTACGCCCACACCGGCCAGCAGCGGATAATCGGCAACCCCGTTCTTGCCGCCAGTATCCACGCCGGCGGCCCAGGCCAGCACCAGCCCCAGCGCGATGGCGATGGCCGATGCATGCACCCGCCCGCGCCTGACATGGCGGGCCAGCACCGCCGAAACCAGCATGACCAGGCCCACAAACACAAAGGCCACCAGCAGGCCATTGGCATCGGCAAAGCGCGCGACATCAATCATCGCGCCGCTCTCCGCGTTGCCCGCCGCCCCGGGCCAGATGGCTGAGCAAGGGCACCAATGCAAAGCCGGCCAGTACCGCCAGCGTGCCGGCGGTGATCGCCATTGCGCCGCCCGACACCGCAGCAGCGACATTCTGCTTTGCGGCCATGGCAACGATGATCGGGATGTACATCAGGCTCCAGAACTGCACTCCTGCCCCAGATGGCGAAGCCGGACCGACGTCGCGCCCCGGCAGATTGGTAAGCGCCAGCAACAGCAGCATGGCGATGCCCACCCCGCCCACATTGGCCTCCAAGCCCATTGCAGCGCCGATCAGATCGCCAACAAAAAGGCCAACCAGCGTGCAGCCGGCCAGCAATGCCACGCCATAGATCGGCATCAGGCAAGCCCCGGCGGCAGGCGGCCGATCACCGGGCCCATCGCCTGTTCATAAGCATGGGCCAACTTCAGGCAGGCCAATTCGGCGCCGCGCCGGCCGATGATCTGGATGCCGGCGGGCAGCCCACTGCCAGAAAATCCTGCGGGTGCCGCCAAGGCTGGCAACCCGGTCATGGTGACAAGGAAATTGCCCAGCATCCATTCATGATAGGTCCGCATGGTCTGCCCATTGATTGCGGTCGGCCACAATTGCTCCACCGGAAAGGGGAAGATCTGCACCGCAGGCGCGATCAGGAAATCGAAGCGGCCGAAAAGGGCGTCCATGGTGCGGGTAAAGGCGGTGCGCACCACGGAAGCCTGTGTGACCTGCATGGCGGTGAGGTTGCGGCCATTGTCCACCTCCCAGCGCGCTTGCGGGCCCAACAGGTCGCGATTGGCCGGATTGTCGGCCAGCGGCTGCAGCGACGGCGCATAGTTCCAGCTGCGCAACAGCTGAACGGCCTGCCAGACGCGCTCCAGGTCGAAATCCACCTTCGCCTCGTCTACAATGCAGCCCATTGCCCGGAAGGTCGCCAACGTGCTGCTGCACAGCGCCAGCACGCCGGGATCATGCGGCACGCGGCCACTCCAATCCCCCAGCCAGCCGATGCGCAGTCCCTTGGGATCGGCATCCAGCGGCCCACGGAAGGCGGCGGTATCGATATCGAGCGACTGCGGCGACTGCGGGTGCCGCCCGGCCTGCACCGAAAGCAGCAAGCCCAGATCCTGCACGGTGCGCGCCATCGGGCCGAGCACGCCCATGCGCGAAATCCACTGGTCGGGTCCTTCCTGCGGCACCACGCCGATGCCCGTCCTGAATCCGAAGACATGGTTCCACGCCGCCGGGTTGCGCAAGGACCCGCCAAAATCACCCCCATCGGCCAGCGGCAACATGCGGGTCGCCAGCGCCACCGCAGCGCCGCCGCTGCTGCCTCCAGCCGATCGAGTGCGGTCCCAGGCGTTGCGGGTGGGGCCATAGACCCGGTTGATGGTGTGCGAACCCAGCCCGAATTCCGGTGCATTGGTCTTGCCGATGAAGATGGCGCCGGCGGCGCGCAGCCGCTGCACCATGATGCCCTCGCTGCCGGGCACCCGATCCTTGTGGATCAGCGAGCCATTGGTGGACCGGATGCCGATCACTTCGGCCAGGTCCTTCACTGCCCACGGCAAGCCAAATAACGGCCCCGGTTTCTCACCCGCCGCCAGCCGCGCATCCATGGACCGGGCCTGGGCCAACAAACTGTCGCCGTCCTGCAGCGCCACGACGGCATTGTGCGCCGGATTCTGCGCTGCGATCTGCGCCAGCACGGCACGCATCACCTCTGCCGCGCTGGTCTTGCGGGCGGCAATCAGTGCCGCCAGTGCGCGACCCGGCAGGGCCAGCAATGGATCAAGCGATGGGCGCGGCTGCGCAACGCTGGGCGCGGCGGCCAACGCACCCAGCGCGCCGGCCTGCGCCATGAACTGCCTGCGTGTTGTTTCAACCATCCCCATGGTGACGCCCCCCTGCGCCACCAACTTTGCGCAGCAAAGGCCGCCGGCGCAAGCGCCGCCGCTTACATCACCAGCGGGCCGTGCTTGAGTTTGGGCAGGACGTGGCGGCTGAACAGGTCGGCTTCGCGGGCGTGGGGGTAGCCGGAGAGGATGAAGGCTTCCATGCCGGCATCCTGGTAGGCCTTGAGCTTGGCGACGATCTGATCGGGATCGCCGACGAGGGCGGCGCCGCAGCCGGAGCGGGCGCGGCCGATGCCGGTCCACAGATTGTCTTCCACATAACCGTCACTGGCCTTGTCGCGCAGTTCGGCCTGGCGCTGCACGCCGACGGACTGGCTGTCGAGCGATTTGGCGCGGATGGCGTCGCCGGTGGCGGCGTCGAGCTTGGAGAGGAGGTGATCGGCGGCGGCGCGGGCTTCGGCCTCGGTTTCGCGCACGATGACATGGACGCGATAGCCGAATTTCAGGGTGCGGCCGCGCCTGGCGGCGCGGGCGGTCATGTCGGCGACGACTTCCTTCACCTTGTCCATCGTGTCGGGCCACATCAGGTAGACGTCGGCGGCTTCGGCCGCGGCTTCGCGCGCGTCTTCGGACAGGCCACCGAAATAGAGCGGCGGGCATTTGCCGGAGACGGTCTTCACGTTGGGGGGTGGCAGCTTGAGGGTGTAATGCTCGCCCTGCCAGTCCAGCGCCTCGCCGTTCAGCAGCGTTTTCAAGATCTTCATCACCTCCACCGTGCGGTCATAGCGCGGCTTGGAGGCCAGCACCTCGCCGGGCATTTCGGACGAGATGATGTTGACGGTGAGACGACCACCCAGGATCTGGTCGAGCGTGGCGATGGCGCGGGCCAGTTGCGGCGGCCAGGTTTCGCCGACGCGCACCGCCATCAGCAGCTTGATGCGGCGGGTGAGGGCGGCGATGGCGCCGGCGAACATCTGGGTGTCGATGCCGAGCTGGTAACCCGAGGGCAGCAGGATATTGTCGAACCCGCCCTTTTCGGCGGTCATCACGATGTTGCGGCAATGTTCCCAGCTGGAGCGCAGCGCCGGATCGGGCACGCCCAGAAATTCATAATCATCGTCGCACAGCGCCGAAAACCAGGCGATTTCAGGACCATTTGTCGTCACGGCAGATTTTCCCCAAGCGAAGCGACCAGGATGGCGTACCATTCGGCGCGCGTGAAATTCACCTTGAAGGCATCGGCCGCCTCCGCAATGCGGGCCGGGTTCTGGCTGCCCACAATCGGCGTGATGCCGGC
Source organism: uncultured Sandarakinorhabdus sp. (assembly GCA_964488775.1). GTDB lineage: Bacteria > Pseudomonadota > Alphaproteobacteria > Sphingomonadales > Sphingomonadaceae > Sandarakinorhabdus. Next base: position 10,898 of record CAZAWH010000030.1, read on the forward strand.
GGGATGGGCCAATATCCAGGCATAGGCGGTGGCGGCGATGCCGACGCCGAACCTGTGGCCATGCGCGGCGAGTGCCGCCTTGACGCGGATCAAACGTTCGTCTTCCGCTTGTCTGCGGCCCGGGCGCGGATCGCCGTCGCCCAGCCGGCCCTGGCCCAGCGGCGACCAGCCCAGCACGGCCTGCCCCATTTCCATGGCGAGATCGAGCGTGCCATCGAACAGGGGCGCCAGCGCCAGCGGGGAGAATTCCGGCTGGGTGGAGACCAGCGGCGCCTTCAGATGCGCGGCCAGGGCCCGGGTTTGCGCCACGGTGAAGTTGGAGACGCCGACCGCGCCGATCTTGCCGGCCTTGATCAGGCCATCGAGCGTGGCGGCGACATCGGCCCAGTGGGTCAGCATGTCGGGCCGGTGGATCTGCCACAGATCGATGCGCTCCACCCCCAGCCGGGTGAGCGAGGCATCGACGGCTTCGACGAGATATTCGGGCGACGAGTCATAGGGCACGCCCATGCGGATGCCGCCCTTGGAGGCGAGGACAATCTGCCCGCGCAGGGCCGGCGCCGCCTTGAACACCCGGCCCAGCAAGGCTTCGGACGCGCCGAACGGTTCATCATTGTCAGGCCCGTAAATATCGGCCGTATCGAAGAAGTTGATGCCGGCCGCCAGCGCCGCCTCGCAGCGCGCCTGTGCGGCGGCGACATCACCGCCGGCAAAGCGCCACATGCCCCAGGCCAGCGGGCTCACCAGAAATTCGGACTTGCCCAAGGGGCGGCGATTGGGGCTAAGGGCGATCTGCGACATATTGTTCAGATAGACCGGAGTGAAGGCACATGGGAAGCACCGATATCATCCGCTGGGGCATCGTTGGCACCGGCATGATGGCGCTGGAGCATGTGGCCAATATCCAGCTGCTGGGCGGCGGCACCATCACCGCCATTGCCGATCCGGTGCCGGCCTGCCTTGATCGGGCCGAGAAGGCGATCGGGCATGCCGTGGCGCGGTTTCCCGATGCGGCGGCGCTCGCCGCATCGGGCCTTGTCGATGCGGTGGTCGTCGCCTCGCCCAATTTCACCCACCGCGCCGTGCTGGGCCCGTTGATGGATGCGGGCCTGCACATCCTGTGCGAAAAGCCGCTGGCCACCACGCTGGAGGATGCCAAGGCCGTCGCCGCCGCGGTGAAGGGCTATGACAAGACCTTCTGGACCGCGATGGAATATCGCTTCATGCCGCCGGTCAGCGAGTTCGTGCGCCATGTGCATGACGGCAAGGTGGGCAAGCTGCAGATGCTGTCCATCCGCGAGCATCGCTTCCCGTTCCTGGTCAAGGTGGGGGACTGGAACCGCTTTTCGGCCAACACCGGCGGCACCATGGTGGAGAAATGCTGCCACTTCTTTGATCTGATGCGCCACATCGTGGGGGCCGAGCCGGTGCGCGTCTATTGCAGCGGTGCGATGGATGTGAACCACCGCGACGAACGCTATGGCGGCAAGACGCCCGACATCATCGACAACAGTTACACGGTGGTCGATTTCGCCAATGGCGTGCGCGCCATGCTGGATCTTTGCATGTTTGCCGATGGCGCCGAGCAACAGGAAGAAATCCTCGCCACCGGGGACAAGGCGCGGCTGGATGTGCTGATCCCGGCGGGCGACATCATCCATTCCCCGCGCGTCGGCTTCATGAACCCCAAGCAGGCAACGCGCTGGCATGTCGAGACCCCGGCCGATGCGCTGGCGGCCGGCCAGCACCATGGCTCGACCTTCTTCCAGCATCGCCATTTTGCAGCCGCGGTGCGCGGGGCCGGGCCGGTGATCGTCACCGCCGATGATGGGATGCGCGCCGTGGCGATCGGGCTGGCGGCGGAGATTTCCGCCCGCGAACATCGCGCCGTCACCATGGCCGAACTGGGCTTGTAAGTTGCTGTTGCAACGCCGCCACAGCGTTGCAGCAACTGCACAAGGCCAGATTGACGCAGCCCAAGAAAGCCTGTCTTTGCAAACCAACACGCCGGCCCGCAAATGGGCCGGCTCACCCGGACCTGTCCGGACAAACCATGGGGAGTGACATGATCCGCCAATTTCTGATGAGCTCGGCCGCGCTGTTTGCCGTTGCCGCCGCCCCGGCCTTCGCCCAGACCGCTGCCGACGCCAGCGACGAACCCGCCGAAATCGTGGTGACCGCGCAGAAGCGCTCGGAAAAGCTGCAGGACATTCCGCTCGCCGTCTCGGTCGTGGGTGCAGACGCGCTCAGCCGTCAGGCCGTGCTGAACCTGGAAAACGCCCAATATCTCGTGCCCAGCCTCAACTTCCGCAAGTCGGGCACCACCATCAACCAGTCACTCTATATCCGCGGCGTCGGCACGGCCACCTTCTCCCTCGCCGGCGAACCGTCGATCTCCACGGTGCTCGATGGCGTTGTGCTCGCCCGCGCCGGTGAAGCCTTCTCCGACCTGGTTGACATCGAGCGGATCGAAGTGCTGCGCGGCCCGCAGGGCACGCTGTTTGGCAAGAACGCCTCGGCCGGTGTGGTCAACATCACCACCAAGCGCCCGGGTGACGAGCTGGCCGGCTATGCCGAAGGCGGCTGGTTCTTCGGCAACGGCAACGAATATCGCATCCGCGGCAGCATCGACATTCCGCTGGGCGAAGGCATCCGCAGCCGCCTCACCGCCTTCTATGGCAATTATGAAGGCAATATCTTCAACGACGCCGCCAATGTGAACCGCCGCGTCAACGGCTATGACCGTTATGGCATCCGCGGCCTGATCGAGGCCGACATCAGCGAGAAGGTCAAGCTGACCGTGATCGCCGACTGGCGCCGTGCCAACGATGATTGCTGCGCCGAAGTGATTGGTGACCAGCCCGCCGGTGTGGCCGCGCTGGCGCTGAACGGCATCAACCTGCAGGGTGATGCCACCCGCACCATCCGCCAGAACCTCGTCACCCGCACCGAAGAGGAAAGCTATGGCATTTCGGCCCAGCTGGATGTCGAGATCGGCACCCACACGCTGACCAGCATCACCGCCTGGCGCCGGTATGACAACACCGAAATCCGCGATGGTGACTGGATCAACGCGCCGCTGGCCGGCCAGGCCCAGCTGCACGACAATGGCCCGCAGACCGGCAACACCTTCAGCCAGGAACTGCGCCTGACCTCGGCCACCGATCAGTTCTTCTCCTATGTGGTCGGCGCCTTCTACAGCCGCGCCAAGACCGATCGCACCTTCACCCGCACCGTGATCCGTTGCGGCAACGCCCCGACGCCGGCGGCGCTGGTGGTGTGCGGCAGCACCGGTGGCCCGGCCGCCGAAACCGTGAGCGGCACCGCCACCTTCGGGTCGGTGTTCGACAACTATGCGCTGTTCGGCCAGGGCACGCTGAACTTCACCGATCGCCTGCGCGGCATCGTCGGCCTGCGCTTCACCAAGGATGATCTGTCGATCTATCACAGCCGTGTCGCCACGCCGAACATTGCCGGCCTGCCGGGCATCCAGCGCAATTTCGATGCCGGCGTGTTCGCTTCGAGCAGCAACGGCGCCAACAACGGCGATGCCAGCCTGACGAACGGCGTGCCGTTCCGCACCAGCACCGATGCCACCAACCTGTCGGGCAAGGCCGGCCTGCAATATGATTTCAGCGATGATGTCATGGGCTATGGCAGCTACACCCGCGGCTACAAGGGCCCGGCCTACAACACCTTCTTCAACCTGAACCCCACCGGCACCAACGTGATCGCGCCGGAAATCGCCGACAGTTTCGAACTGGGCCTGAAGAACACGCTGTTCGGCGGCAAGCTGACGCTGAACCTGGCGGCCTTCTATGCCAAGTATCGCAACTTCCAGGCCAACAACCCGGATCTGGTGGCCGGCGTGCCCGTCACCCGCTTCACCAACGCCGGTGATGTGTCCACCCGCGGCATCGAAATGGATTTCCTGCTGCGTCCGGTGAAGGATCTGAACATCGCGGGCGGCCTGGCCTTCACCGATGCCCAGGTTGACCGGTTCAACGCCCCGGCCGGCGCCGCTGTGATCCCGGCCGGCACCCCGCTGGCCTTCGCGCCGCGCTGGAAGGGCACGCTGGGCCTCGACTATCGCTATCGCACCGGCAGCACGATCGATTTCACCTTTGCCGGCAATGTTTCGACCCAGTCGAGCCAGCTGAGCCTGTTCGAAGCCAACGCCGCCCTGCGCGCGGCGGGCGTGATCAAGCCCTACAGCCTGGTCGATCTGCAGTTCGGCATCGTGGAGAAGGACGACAAGTTCCGTCTGACCTTCATCGTCAAGAACCTGTTCGATCAGAGCTTCCCGGCCCAGATCACCAACTCGGGCCTGGGCGGCAACCAGCTGATCGGCCTGCGTTATCTGGTGCCGCGCGAAGCCGATCGCTATTTCGGCATCCAGGGCCGGGTGAATTTCTGATCGCAGCCGGGCGAGCGGATAGCGCAGCTATCCGCCGACTCCGGCCAGATCGGCCAGCGACCAAAAAAGGGCGGCCCCAACAGGCCGCCCTTTCTTTGTGTCGTCTGACGGCGTGGCTCCGCCACGCCCCTCCCCTGCTTCTTTCCTGTCACCCGCAGCAGACTCGGCGGCTTTGCCGCCGGCTGCGACGGCCGGGCACGCGCCCCAATCGGTGCGCCAGCCCCCTCCGCCGCGCTGCGCGCGCCACCTCCCCCAGAGGGGGAGGATCGTTACGAACCCGCACTGCGCTCGATCGCCTCCATGGCCTCATCACTCAGCCCGAAATGATGGCCCACTTCGTGCACCAGCACATGGGTGACGATGGCCTCCAGCGACTCCCCGCCTTCGGCCCAGAGGTCGAGCATCGGCCGGCGATAGAGGAAGATCATGTCGGGCAGGGCGCCTGACGGCACGTCGCCCTTCAGGCCGACCGGGCGGCCCCAATAGAGGCCGAGCAGATCCCACGGGCTCTCCAGGTCCATTTCGGCCATGACGCGTTCGTCGGGAAAATCCTCGATGCGCAGCAGCACGCCGGCCAGATGGCGGCGGAACAGATCGGGCAGCCGTTCCACCGCGGCTTGTGCCAGGGCCTCGATGTCGGCAAGGGAGGGGGCGTGCATCATGCCCCCTGATAGGACGAAGCCCCGCCATGGTCGAGAAACTGGATGACGCCGCCCGCGCCGCGCTGGTGCAGGACTTGCCGGACTGGACACTGGACGGCGCGCATCTGAAGCGCAGTTTCCGCTTCGCCGATTTCAGCGCGGCCTGGGGCTTCATGGCCCGCGTCGCGTTGCTGGCCGAACAGCAGGATCATCACCCCGAATGGTTCAATGTGTGGAACCGGGTGGATATCGCGCTCACCACCCACGACGCCGGTGGGCTTTCGGCGCGCGATGTGCGGCTGGCCCGGGCCATCGACGCGCTGCTATGATCCTGCCCGCAGGGCCGGCATGATCCTGCCCCAGAGGGGGAGGGAGAGGCACGCCAGCCGGCGTTGACGACGCGAATTCGGCCTGGCGCGGCCCCCTCCGCTGCCCTGCGGTCGGCACCTCCCCCAGAGGGGGAGGATCGTTGCCGGCAAGGCCCCCAAAAAGGAAAGGCGGCGTTCCTGCCGGAACGCCGCCTCTGCCCTCAACAGGCTGATTGGCTCAGCCTTCGGCCAAGCCTTGTGGTGCTCAGCCTTCGGCCTCGACGGTCGGGGCGTCGGGACCATTTTTCTTGATCGATTCGATGGCGTTCACGGCCGAGGCTTTCGAAGAATAGCCCTGGGTCGAGAACAACACCTCACTCTTGTACATGAAACGCACGCGATATTCGCCGGCCTTGTCCTTATAAAGTTCGAACTTGTGGCCCATTGCGTTTCTCCTCCCCTAACCGAATCGGAAGCTAATACGTCATTCGGCCAGCGTCAACGGGGCCTCACTGGCCGGGCAGCACGCCATAGATGACACAGGCCTGGGCGTTCAGCGGGTAAAGCGGCGGGGTCAGCGTGACCTGCACCGCCTCTGCCATCTTCTCGAGGGACGGCGGCGGCGGCGCCATCAGGGCGGGGGCGGCCTCCATCACCGCGCGCGACTGCATGGCCGGGGCCACGACATCCTGCGGCGGCGTTTCCCCGCTGTAACTCGGCCAGCCGGCCAGCACCTGCGTCTGGCAGACGCCGCCGCTCGGATCGATGACCTTCACCGCCCCCAGCCGGGCGCCGGCCGCCGTGGTGGCCAGCCGGGCGCGGCGCGCCGCATCCTTCACCGCCGCCTCATACAGCCAGGTCTTCAGCTCATTGTCTTCGTGCAGGCCGTAATTGACCTGGTCGATCGCCGATGGCCGTGCCGCCACGCTGAGGCGATAGGCCCGCTCGAGCACGGCCATGTCGCGCACCTCCACCTGCAGCACCGCCGTCACCTCATAGGCTTCGATCTGATCGGCACGGGCATTTTCCTGCATCTGCCCGTCCCTGGTGCGATACTGCTCATACAGCGGCCGGGTGGCGAGGCTGGTGGTCAGCCGCAGCTTGTCCTTGCCCAGCGCGGCGAGGGCGGCATCCAGTTCCCGGGCCTTGGCCGTGGCCGCCGTGGTGGCATCGGCCGCCGTCTTGCCCACCACCGAAAAGCGGGCGGCAAAGCTGGCGCGGTTGGCCGGCACCTCGGCGCGCACATGGCCGATGGACGCGATCACCGGGTCCTTCATCCACCACGGGGCGGGGATGAACGGCTGGCCGATGCTGGCGGGCGGGGTTTGCGCGGCAGCCGCCGTGGCGGTGAGCGCGAGGAGGAGGGTGAGACTGTGCTTCATGCCCGATACTGTGGCGCGGTGATGGTTGCGGCTTGATGAATGGCTGCTGGCGCCGCAGGCGAGCGGGCGCGGCCGGCGGCAGAGCCGCCGAGTCCGCTTTGGGTGGAAGGAAGGAAGAAAAAGTGCGCGGCAAAGCCGCGCCGTCGAACGACACACGAAAGGGGTGGCCTGAGGGCCACCCCTTCTGGTCGCCGGCCGCGCTTCGCCGGGTCTGGAAATAGCGCCGCTATTTCCAGCCGGCTCAGCGCGGAGCCATCCGGATGCCGCCATCCAACCGCACATCCTCGCCGTTGAAATAGGAGTTGCGGCACATCTCGACCGCAAGGCTCGCATATTCCTCCGGAATGCCCAGGCGCTTGGGGAAGAGCACGGTGGCGCCCAGCGCCGCCTTCACATTGTCGGGCGCGCCCTGCAGCAGCGGGGTGTTGAAGATGCCGGGCAGGATGGTGTTGACCCGGATGCCTTCGCTCGAAAGGTCGCGGGCGATCGGCAGGGTCATGCCAACCACGCCGCCCTTGGAGGCGGAATAGGCGGCCTGGCCGATCTGGCCATCTTCGGCGGCGACCGAAGCGGTGTTGACGATGGCGCCGCGCTCACCATTCTCCAGCGGCGGCAGGCTGAGCATGCCGGCAGCCGACTTGGCGATGCAGCGGAAGGTGCCAACCAGGTTGATCTGGATGATGCGGTCAAAGGCATCGAGCGGGAAATGCTTGATGCTGCCATCTTCCTTGGAGCGGCTGGCGGTCTTGATGGCGTTGCCGGTGCCGGCGCAGTTGATCAGGATGCGTTCCTGGCCAATGGCGGCGCGGGCCTTGGCAAAGCCGGCGTCCACCGATTCGTCGCTGGTGACGTTGACGTTGCAGAACACGCCGCCGATCTCGGCCGCCACCGCTTCGCCCTTTTCGGCGTTCATGTCGAAGATGGCGACCTTCACGCCATGGCTGGCCAGCAGCCGCGCGGTGGCGGCGCCAAGGCCCGATGCGCCGCCCGTGACAACGGCCGACATGCCTTCCAGATTCATCGCATCCTCCCGAACTGTGGTGATGGCCGCTTATGGGCAGGCCCTGCCACGCCCGCAACCTTCCGAAAGCGTCAGCCTGCCTTCAGCTTGGCAAAGCGTCAGCCCTCCGCCTGGCCCTGAAGCCGGGCCTGGCGCTTCAACTGGGCCTCGCGGAAGGCCAGATAGATGGTGGACCCCAGGATCAGCGCGCCGCCGGCCAGGGTCATCCCGTCATAACGCTCGTCAAACAGCAGCACGCCGGCCGCGGTGACCAGGCCGAAGCGGACGAAATCCAGCGGCAGCACCGCCGAGGCTTCCGACAGGGAAAAGGCGCGGGTGAGGGTGAGCTGGCCCACGGCGGCCGCCGCCCCGATGCCGACCAACAGGCCCCACAGCGTGTCCGGCGGCACGCGCCACACGAACAGCGCGGTGACCAGGCTGGGGCCGAGGATCAGGATGAAGGTCCAGGCGGCGACGGCGCGGGGATCATCCACCCCGACCAAGCTGCGCATCGCCACGATGGAATAGCCGGTGGACACCGCCGAGATGATGGCCGCAACGATCCCCGGCGTCATCGGCACCTGGCCGGGCCGCAGCACCAGCAGCATGCCGGCAAAGCCGACCGCCAGCGCCACCAGCCGCCGCATGCGGATGCGTTCGCCCAGCACCAGCACGGCGCCCAGCGTGCCGAACAGCGGCGCGGTGTAGTTGATCGCCAGCGCATCGGCGAGCGGCGCATTGGCCACGGCATAAAAGGTGCCCATGGTGGCGATGAAGCCCGACGTGGCGCGGGCCAGATGCACGCGCGCCCGATCGCGGCGGATCAGGCCGGGATTGCGCAGGATCATCGGCATCAGGAACATCAGGCCGAAGAGATTGCGGAAGAACACGATCTCGAAGCTGTGCAACTGGCGCGCGGCATAGCGGATCATCACCCACATCGCCGCAAAGGCGCAGCAGGAGATGATGAACCAGAAAGGGCCAGAGCGGTTCAGGCGTTCCACGCCACCCGGTTAGGCGCGGAACCGGCGGCTGGGAAGCCTCAACGCGCCGATTCAGCCATCCAGCAGCCGCGCGAGGGTGGCGACATCGCTGTCGATCTCGCGGTCCTGGGCGCGCAGTTCCTCGACCTTCTTGACGGCGTGCATCACCGTGGTGTGATCCCGGTTGCCAAAGCGGCGGCCGATTTCCGGCAGGGACCGCGGCGTCATCTTCTTGGCCAGATACATGGCGATCTGGCGGGGGCGGGCGACTTCGCGGGCGCGCCGTTCCGACAGCAGGTCCGACAGCTTTAGGCCGTAATAATCGGCCACCTTGCGCTGGATCTCGTCGATGGTCAGCTTCTTCTCGTGGGCGCGCAGCAGATCGGCGAGCGTTTCCCGGGTGAATTCCAGCGTGATCGGCTTGCCGACCAGCAGGGCAAAGGCCGTGACCCGGTTGAGTGCGCCTTCCAGTTCGCGCACATTGGCGGTGATCTTGCGGGCGAGGAATTCGATCACATCATCCGGCACGACAACGCGGTTGCCCAGCGTTGCCACCTTGGCCTGCAGGATGTTGAGGCGCAGTTCATAATCGGCCGGGTTGATATCGGCCACCAAGCCCCAGGCCATGCGCGACAGGATGCGTTCCTGGATGCCTTCCAGATTCTGCGGGCTGCGATCGGCGGTGATCACCAGCCGCTTTCCGGCGCCGATGATCTCGTTCATGGTGTGGAAGAATTCTTCCTGGGTCGAATCCTTGCCGGCGATGAACTGCACATCGTCGATCATCAGCAGATCGACCGAACGCAGCCGCTGCTTGAAGCTGATCGTGTCCTTGGCGCGCAGGGCGGCCATGAACTCCACCATGAATTTCTCGGCCGAAAGATAGGCCACGCGGGCATCGGGATGGCGGGCCAGATAGGCATTGCCGATCGCGTGCATCAGATGGGTTTTGCCCAGGCCCGTGGCCCCATGCAGGAACAGCGGGTTGAACCCGGGCGCACCGGGTTCGGCCATGGTCAAGGCCGCGTTGTAGGCCAGCTCGTTCGACTTGCCGACGATGAAATTGTCAAAATTGTAGCGGGCGTCGACCGGCAGGGCCGGCACCGCACCCGCGACCGCCGGTGCCACCCGCGCAACCGGGGCAGGCGCCGGGCCGGTGGCGATGGACAGCAGGATGCGGCGGATGCCGGCATCCTGGCTGGCAAACTGCCGGCGCAGCAGATCGGCATAATGATTCTGCACCCAATCCGCGACAAAGGCCGACGGGGCGGCGAGGCGCACGGCATCGCCATCGCGGCCGATCAGGCCCAGCGGTGCCAGCCAGGCATCGAAATTATGGTCGCCGGCTTCCAGCCGCAGCGCGGCGCGCACGCGGGACCAGAGTTCCCGTTCGGCCAGATCGGCCAGCCCTGCCACCGGGGCAAAGGCGGACGCGCCAGATGATGCAGATGCAACCGCGCTCGACACGCAAAAACTTCCTTCCGCCGCCCCCGGCAATTGCCCATGCGCCCCAACGCACGGGCCAATCGCGTTCGAACCCCACCCCGCCCGCACCGCCGGCAACATGGCCGCACGAGTGCGGTCACGCCCAGCCGGGGCGCGGCAGACATTGTCTATCTCTCGACTGGAACCCGTTGGCGCAGTGCGCGCCGGCCGGTCCAAACCGAAGGCCAGATAAGCAAGGGCACCGGCAACCGGCAAGCGGACAAATTCAATCCACAGAGAAATTTTTCGGTTGACAGCCCTGCGCCCCAGCCTCCTTCGAAGGCCAATCAAATCCTTGGAAATTATGAGATTTTCTGCTCAACACCAATGATTCTCCGAATCATCGGATCAGCCAAGTGCTTGGATTTTTTGTGTCAAAGCGATGACAGGCCGATGACAGGCGGCGCCGTTGCGCGTCTGCGATTGCGCGATGCTGCACAGCAGCATCAACGCCTGTGCAACCACTGGTGCAGCCAAGGACGCCGCCTGGGCGCGCCACCCGGCACCGAATCGCGAATCACCCCGGCATTCGGGGGCGAATCGCGCCCGTGGCACCAACGCACGAAAAGAGGCCCGGCTTGGGGCCGAGCCTCTTTTTCGCTGCGGATCGCCGGCCGGAGCCAGCGGCCGAATCAGGCGGTCAGCGCCTTCACCCGGCTGGTGAGGCGGCTGATCTTGCGGGCCACGGTGTTCTTGTGCAGCACGCCCTTGGACACACCGCGCATCATTTCCGGCTGCGCCGCCTTCAGCGCTTCGGCAGCGGCGGCGGCATCGCCAGCGGCCAGGCTGGCTTCCACCTTCTTGACGAAGGTGCGGATGCGGCTGACGCGGGCCTTGTTGACGGCGGCGCGGCGAGCGTTGCGACGAATGCGCTTTTCAGCCTGGGGCGTGTTGGCCATTGGGTTCCTGCAATCGGTCAGTCAAAAGGGATGCAGCCCGCGCCCGAAGGGGCCGGTGCCGGAAGACGAGCGCCATAGTGGAGGCGTGCGCCCCGGTCAAGCCTTTGGGTCGGGCCTTTGGGTCAGGCCGGCGGCTGGCAGGCCGGGCAGAAGAAGCTGGAGCGGCCGGACTGAACGATGCGCGCCACCGGCGTGGTGCAGACGGGGCAGGCCCCGCCGTCCCGGCCATAGACCGCAAAGTCCTTCTGGAAATAGCCCAGGGTGCCATCGGGCGCGGCGTGATCGCGCAACGTCGATCCCCCGGCGGCAATCGCTTCCTGCAAGACCGCCGGGATCGCCGGCAACAGGCGGTGCAACTGCGCTGCGGTCACCCGGCCGCCCGGGGTTTCGGGGTGGATGCCGGCGCGGAACAAGGCCTCACAGACATAGATGTTGCCAAGGCCGGCGATCAGCCGTTGATCGAGCAGGATCGCCTTGGCCGGGGCCAACCGGTCGGCAAACATCGCCTTGAGCAGCGGCAGGCCATAATCGGGGCCCAGCGGTTCGGGCCCGATGCCGGCGATCAGCGGATGCGCCGCCACTGCGGCCGTGGGCACCAGATCAAGGCTGCCAAAGCGGCGGGCATCGTTGAACGCCACCACCCGGCCATTGCCGGTTTCGAACACCACATGATCATGCTTGAGCAATTCGCCGGGATCGACCCGCATCCGGCCGGACATGCCGAGATGGATGATCAGCGTGTCCCCACGATCGGTTTCCACCAGGCCATATTTGGCGCGCCGTGCCAGGCGCAGCACCGTCGCGCCCGTCAAGCGTTGGCCGAGGCCTTCGGGCAGCGGGCGCCGCAGATCCGACCGGTTGGCGACCACGCGGGTGAAGCGCTGGCCTTGCCACACCGGGGCCAGGCCACGCATCACGGTTTCGACTTCGGGAAGCTCGGGCATGGACCGCGACATAGGCGGCGTTTGCATGGCCGCCAAGCCTCGGCTAAGCCGCAGGCCGAAAAGGAAAGGCCCGATGAGCGAGACCGTCAGCTTCGGCTACGAGGACGTGGACCCCGAGGAAAAGACCCGCCGTGTCGGCGAGGTGTTCCGTTCGGTGGCCAAGCGATACGACATCATGAACGACCTGATGTCGGCCGGCATGCACCGGGTGTGGAAGGATGATTTCGTCCGTCTGCTCAACCCGCGACCGGGCGAGGACATCCTCGACATGGCCGGCGGCACCGGCGACATCGCCTTTCGCATCGAACGGTCCGGCGCCAATGTGACCGTGGCCGACATCAATCCCGCCATGCTGGAAGTGGGCATGGAACGGGCGGCCGAACGCGGGCTGACCAGCCTCGTTTGGCGCGAGGAAAATGCCGAGGTGCTGAGCTTTCCGGACCGCAGCTTCGATGGCTACACCATCGCCTTCGGCATCCGCAACGTGACCGACATTCCGGCGGCCCTGCGCGAGGCCTATCGCGTGCTGCGCTTTGGCGGGCGGTTCTTCTGTCTGGAATTTTCGACCACGACCTGGCCCGGTTTTTCCGAGGTCTATGATCTTTATTCGGAAAAGCTGGTGCCGCGCATTGGCGAGATTGTCGCCAAGGATGCCGATTCCTATCGCTATCTGATCGAATCGATCCGCCGCTTTCCCAAGATGCCGGAATTCGCCGCGATGATCGGGGATGCCGGCTTCAAGCAGGTCCGTTACCGCCCGATCCTTGGCGGAGCGGTGGCGATCCATTCGGGCTGGAAGATCTGAACTTGTTCGCGCTGGTGCATCTGTGGCGGCTCCTGATCTGGGGCCGGCGCATGGCGCGTCATGGTGCCCTGCGTCCGTTCGAAGACAAGCGCCTGCCGCTGGCGGTCCGCCTGGTGGCGCGCATCGCCCGATTTGGCACGGGCGCACCCAAGACACCGGATTTCGCCGGTGGGCTGGCGGCGGTCGGCCCGGCGGCCATCAAGCTGGGCCAGGCGCTGGCCACCCGCCCTGATCTGATCGGGGTGGCCGCAGCCGCCGATCTGGCCCGCCTGCAGGACAAGTTGCCACCGGTGCCGTTCGCCGCCATCGAGGCTCAGTTGAATGCCGCCTCCGGTGGGGACTGGAAGACGCAATTTCAGGCCATCGAGCCCGAAGCGGTTGGCGCTGCTTCCATCGCGCAGGTGCACAAGGGCGTGACCAGTGATGGCCGCACCGTCGCCATCAAGCTGCTGCGCCCGGGGATCGAGGCCGATGTTGCCTCGGCGCTGGCCACCTATGAGTGGGGGGCGGGCCATCTGGAAACGCTGGGCGGTGAATTTGCCCGGCTGCGCCCGCGGGCGGTGATCGCCACCTTCCGCAGCTGGATCGAGACCGAGCTGGACCTGCGCCGCGAAGCCGCCAATGCGTCGGAACTGGGCGAGATCCTGGCCGGCGAACCGGATTTCGTGGTGCCGCAGGTGGATTGGCAACGCTCCAGCCGGCGTTGCCTGGTGATCGACTGGATCGACGGGGTGAAATTGTCGGACACGGCCGCCATCGCGGCGCTGCCGATCGACCGGCCGCACCTGGCCAAGGTGCTGGTCAACGGCTTTCTGGCCCAGGCCATCGCCAAGGGCTTTTTCCATGCCGACATGCACCAGGGCAATTTGTTCATCATCCCCCCCGGTGCGGGCTGCGATCATGCCCGCATCGGCGTGATCGATTTTGGCATCATGGGCCGCATCAACCGGCGCGCCCGGCTCTATCTTGCGGAAATCCTGCACGGATTGGTGACCGGCAATTATGCCCGGGTTGCCGAGATCCATTTCGAGGCCGGTTATGTGCCGCCGCACCACAACCCGGCCGCCTTTGCCACCGCCCTGCGCGCGGTGGGCGAACCGATCCGCGGCCGCAAGGCGCGTGACATCAGCATCACCGACATGCTGGAAGGCCTGTTCGGCATCACCCGCAGCTTTGACATGCCGGTGCAGCCGCACCTGTTGCTGTTGCAGAAGACCATGGTGATGGTGGAAGGCGTGGCACTGACCATCGATCCCCATGTCAACATGTGGGAAGTGGCCGAACCCTATGTGCGCGACTGGGTGCGCGACGAAATGGGGCCGGAAGCGGTTATCGCTGATCAACTGGTGTTGAATGCCCGGGCCCTGGCGCAACTGCCGCGCCTGTTCCGGCAATGGGTGGCCGACAATCCGATGCCCGGCGCGGCGCCGCCGCAGCCGCCGCTGCCGCCCTTGCCGGACCGCGCGGCGGCGGGCTGGTCGACACCCTGGCTGCTGCTGGCGGCCGGGCTCGGTGCGGCCATGGTGACGCTGCTGGGCTGAGCGCTTGCACCGGGGCGTGGTTCGGCCTATGGCCGCGCCCATGATCGTCAAAGTCACCGTCACCCTGAAGAATGGCGTGCTCGACCCGCAGGGCCGGGCCAT
>CAZAWH010000031.1:0-9295 GCA_964488775.1 uncultured Sandarakinorhabdus sp.
CTGCTTGCCGCCGGCATAGGTCTTGGTGAGGCCGCGAAGGCTGATGGCGGGTTCAGACATGGGCCAAGCGATAGACCCGTGCCGGGGAGGGGGCAAGGCCATCTCGCCAGGATCCTCCCCCTCTGGGAGAGGTGCCGACCGAAGGGAGGCGGAGGGGGCAGGCGCATGGCGGGTGTTGGGCACGACCGGCGGCAAAGCCGCCGAGTCCGTGCGGCACAAAGAGACACAACAAGCAGCGCGTGGCAGAGCCACGCCGTCGAACGACACAAGCAAGGGGCGGCCTGTTGTGGCCGCCCTTGCCTGGTCGTCGGCCGATCTTGCCGGAGTCGGCGCGCGGCGCGCGCGCTCGCCCGGCGGCGATCAGAACCGCACCACCGCCTCCACCCCGAACAGGCGCGGCAGTCCGCGGATGAAGGTCGGGATGCCAAAGGCCCCGCCCGTGTTGCCGGCATCCAGCAGATAACGTTCGTTGAACAGGTTGCTGGCAAAGCCGATCACTTCCCACTTGCCTTCGGGATGGCGCACCCCGGCGCGCAGATTGACCAGCGTGACGGGGCCTTGGCTCGTCACCGGGTTGTTGGGCAGTTCAAAGAACAGGCTGGAGCGGTGGGTGACATTGGGGTTGGCAAACAATTCCAGCTTCGCCGTCAGGGGCACCCGGATATTGGCCCCGGCCGCGCCCTGCCATTCCGGCTGCAGGCGGAACCGGTCCCCGGCAAAATTGCCGAAGCGCGGGTCATCATTCACCCGCGCATCGATGTAACTGCCGTTGGCATACAGCGTCACCATGTCGGAAACGGCGGCGTTGATCTCCGCCTCGATGCCCTTGTTGGTGGCATCGGCGTTGACGATCAGGGCCGGCGCCCCCTGTTGCGGCACCGAAATCTGGAAATCCTTGTACGTCATGATGTAGGCGCCAAGGCTGAAGTTCACCTTGCCCAGGCTGCCTTTCACGCCCAGCTCGTAATTGGTCAGCCGTTCGGCCGGGAAGGTGCGCACGCTGGGCACCACCGCCCCGGCCACGCGCGCCGCGCTCACCTGCACCACCGGCGAACGCCGCCCGCGCGACCAGGTGGCATAAAGATTCACGCTGTCGGTGACGCGATACAGGATGTTGGCGCGCGGCAGGAAGGCATCGAAATCGCCTTCGCCGGTCAACACCGCGCCGCCGGTGCTCACCCCGCCGGGGATCAGGGTGGCGCCGGTGATGCGGGTGTTGGGAATATTGCTTGAAAAGCCGCCCAGGCGCTGCTCCGTCAGCCAGCGGCCACCCACGTTGATTTCCAGCCGGTCGACCGGGATGATCGTCACATCGGCAAACAGGCTGAAGGTGTCGATGGTCGCCGAATTGCGGAACAGTTCGGCGGCATAGGGCAGGCGGGTGAAGGCGCCGCGCGTCAGGATCGCGGTGGCCTGCGCCGCTTCCACCACGCCGGTCGCGTTGTTGATGCACGCCAGCCCCGGCACCAGCCGCGCCGCGCACTGCAGGAAAATCCCTTCTTCCGAACTGAACGGCACCCGCTGGAAACCGGTTTCCCAGAAATAATTCGCCCCGGCAAAGGCGCGCAGCCGGTCGCTGCTGTAATTCACCCGGCCCTCCAGGCTCAACTGCTCGCCGCGCGCATCCTCGCCAAATTCCAGATAATGCGCCTGCGTGCCGTCGGCATCGAACACCTCCAGGCTGTCGAAATTGCGATAGCCGGCGATGCCGGTCACGCTCCAGGCATCATCGATCTTGTAACTGGCGGTCAGGTTGAGGTCATAGACATTGCGTTCCAGGCCCGGCTGGTCGAGGCCCAGGGTCGCCAGGCTGTCGGGCGCGCCGGCCACTTCCTTGAAGCTGTAGGGGCTGGTGCTGCCGCCGGTGGGCGCAAAGGTCCCGCTGGAAAAGGCGGTGCCCGGCGCGCGCTGGCCATCATAGGTGCCGATGAGATCAAGGGTGAAATCGGCGGTGGGCGTGTAGCGCACGGAAACGCGCGCGCCATATTGGCCCTGGCCGTTCAGATCATCGATGCGCGGGCCGTTGGGCGTCTGCGATCCCGGCCGGCCGGCAATGTTGGGCACCACGCCGTCGCGCAGCTTGATCGCACCGGCGACCCGCAGCGCGATCACGTCATTGCCGATGTTCACATGGCCATCGATGCGGCGCTGATCAAAATTGCCATACCCCAGGCGGATTTCGCCCGATATGCCGGCGCGGGGCTTGGCGGTGATCACGCTGACCACGCCCACTGCCGCGGCGGTGCCGAACAGGGTGGATTGCGGCCCCTTCACCACTTCCACCCGCTCCAGATCATAAAGATCGAAATAGGACCCGCGCGACCGGCTGACATCCACACCGTTCAGATAGACGGTGACCGCCGGAGATCCTTGCGACGATCCGCTGTCCGACGTGATGCCGCGCACCACGAAACCGGGGTTGTTGGGCGATTGTTCCTGCACGTTGAGGCCGGGGACATAGGCCGACAGCTGGTCGAACTGGGTCACGCCAATCTCGCGCAGGGACCGCCCGGTATAGGCGGTGATGGTGATCGGCACGTCCACCAGCTTCTGCTCGCGCTTCTGCGCGGTGACGACGATCTCCTCGCCGATCGATTCGGCGATCTGCTCATCGGCTGCAACAGCGGCAAAGGCAGGCGCGGACAGGGCGGGCAGCAGGCTGGCGGTGGCGAGCAGGATCAGGCGGCGCATGTGGAATTCCCCGGTTGGTGATGGTCACTGGCCGGCGCCCACTGCCCGCGGTTGATTGCATCGGCATGGCAGCGGCGTGACAAACGCGTTGCAGCCACCGCGACATGGTGACTTTGGCCGGGCGGCCTGTTAATCCAATGGCATGACAGCCCTGCGCGCCCTGGCGATTCCCGCCCCCGAAACCTATGTCACCGATACCGCCCGCGTGTTTTGCGACGGCGACGAACATGGCGGTGACGGCCATCCCCGCGTATGGATCCAGATCGATGCCAGCGGCTTTGCCGATTGCGGCTATTGCGACCGGCGCTTCATCCTGGCCGGTGGCCCGGCCGACCGGCGATGAGGGCGCTTGCCGCCGGCCTGGCCCTGGCGCTGCTGCCCGCCGTGGCGCACGCCGCCAAACCCAAGCCGCCGGCGGTCTTCACCCTCAGGATCAGCGACAACGGCAATCCCTATTGGCCGGTCGCGGTCAAGGACACGCCGCTCAATATCCGCATCGCCCTCAGCTATGATCAGGGCTTGGTGCTCAATCCGGCCGCCGTGCAGCGCACCGGCCTGAAACCCTTTCCGATCTTCGGCAAGTTCAGCCTCAACAACACGCCCTTTGCCAGCGGCAAGACGGTGATCCGCTTCAACATCGCCTCGGCCGTGCCGCAGGGCCTGCCGGGCCGCAAGGTGCCGATCGCCTGGCTGGAAACGGCCACGGCCGCCGATGCCGATGGCATCCTGCCGGTGGGCTCGCTGGCGGCGGACCGGATCGATTTCGTCCGCGGCGAAACCCCGCCCGGCAGCCAGACCTATATCATCCCGAAAAAGGGCAAGGGCGAAGCCATGATCCGCACCCGGATCGGCGGGCAAGAGGTGAATGTCAGTCTGGAGCTCAACATCCCGACGACGGTGATGAACGCCCGCGCCGGCCAGGCGCTGATTGACGCAGGCCTGGCCAGCCGGGTTGCCGAAATCGGCTATTGGCGGCCGTTCCCGGCCGTGTCGCTGCCGATGCAGGGCCTGGCGGGCAAGCCGGGCCTCACCATTGCCGGCCTGCCGATGCGCCGCATGTCGGTGCGCGTGTCCGAGGCCGAAGCGCGGGCGATCGATGCCAGGGCCAAGGGCACCTCGACCGAAAATGACGATGAGGACACGATCACCGTTTCGGCGGACCGCACCCGCAAGAAGCGCGGCCGTGACCCGTGGATCCTGATCGGCCGCGACGTGCTGGATGATTGCAGCCGCATCAGCTTTGATCGCGCCGGGGAGCGTTGGGTGCTCACCTGCAAGTTCGGCTGAACGCGTTTCGGCAGGACGTGACGGCGCACCCCTTTCGCTTTTTCGGCACATGGCCCATATCTGCCACCATGAGCCAATTTGACGCCACCAAACTCTTCTATGCCGACACCGGGCTGGACCCCGCCGCCACCGAGCGCCAGGTTGCCGACGCGCTTTCGGGCTGTGACGACGGCGAACTCTACCTGCAATATGCCGTGTCCGAGAGTTTCAGTTTCGATGATGGCCGGCTGAAGGCCGCCAGTTTCGACACGCAGAAAGGCTTTGGCCTGCGCGGTGTGGCCGGCGAAATGACCGCTTTTGCCCATGCCAACGAGCTTTCGGCCGCGGCCATCGCGCGCGCAGCCGACACCATCCGCGTGGTGCGCGATGGCCATGGCGGCACCATGGCACTGCCGCCGATGCCCACCAATGCCCGCCGCTACAGCGATGACAACCCGTTGGCAGGCATCGATTTTTCGGCCAAGGTTGCCCTGATGCAGCAAATTGATGCCGCCGCCCGCGCTCGCGATCCGCGCGTGGTGCAGGTGTCGGCCAGCCTGCTTGGCAGCTGGAGCGTGGTGGAAATCCTGCGCGGTGACGGCAGCCGCGTGCGCGATATCCGGCCACTGGTGCGCTTGAACGTGCAGATCGTCACCGAAAAGAACGGCCGCCGCGAAACCGGCTTCCACGGCCTGGGTGGCCGCACCATGTATGACCGGCTGTTCGACGAAGCGACCTGGAACCGCGCCATCGATATCGCGTTGAATCAATCGCTTACCAACCTTGACGCCGTCGACACCCCGGCCGGGGAGATGACTGTGGTCTTGGGCCCCGGCTGGCCCGGCGTGTTGCTGCACGAAGCCGTCGGCCATGGCCTCGAAGGTGATTTCAACCGCAAGGGCACCAGCGCCTTTTCCGGTCGCATCGGGGAACGGGTTGCGGCGCCTGGCGTCACGGTTGTGGATGATGGCAGCCTGGATCAGCGCCGCGGCAGCCTGACCGTGGATGACGAAGGCACACCCACCAGCCGCACCGTGCTGATCGAGGATGGCATCCTCAAGGGCTATATGCAGGATCGCCTCAACGCCCGGCTGATGGGCGTGTCGCCCACCGGCAATGGCCGCCGGGAGAGCTTTGCGCATGCGCCGATGCCGCGCATGACCAACACCTTCATGCTGGGCGGCAGCGAAGACCCGGGCAATATCCTGGCGAGCGTGAAAAAAGGCATTTTCGCCAAGAGCTTCGGCGGTGGCCAGGTGGACATCACCAGCGGCAAGTTCGTGTTTTCCTGCACCGAGGCCTATGAAATCGAAAATGGCCGGCTGGGCCGTCCGTTGAAGGGGGCCACGTTGATCGGCAACGGCCCCGACGTGCTGACCCGGGTGAAGGCCATCGGCAATGATCTTGAGCTGGATGAGGGCGTTGGCATCTGTGGCAAGGCCGGGCAGAGCGTGCCGGCCGGCGTCGGCCAGCCGACCCTGCTGGTCGAGGGCCTGACGGTGGGCGGCACGGCGGCCTGAGCGCCGAAAGGAGAAGCGATGTCGGACTTTTTTGACCATATCACGGAAAAACAAGCCGAATTCATCGCCCGCCAGCCGGTCTTCTTTGTCGCCACCGCGGCCGCTGGTGCCCGCATCAACCTGTCTCCCAAGGGCATGGACAGTTTCCGGGTGCTGGATGGCGGCCGGTCCTGTGCCTATCTGGATTATGGCGGCAGCGGCAATGAAACCCATGCCCATCTTGCCGCCGATGGCCGCATCACCATCATGTTCTGCGCCTTTGATCAGCCGCCGCTGATCTATCGCATCTATGGCCATGGCCGCGCGGTGTTGCCGCAAGATCCGGAATTTGCCGATCTGGCCCGCCATTTCACCATCGAACGCGGCGTGCGCCAGATCTTCCTGGTCACCGTTGATTCCACCCAGGAAAGCTGCGGCTGGGCCGTGCCCAAGATGGTGATGGTCGAGGAACGGCAGACCCTGCGCAAATATCATGCCCAGGAAGAACCGGCGGTGCGCCTGGCCAAATATCAGGATCGCAACCGCTCCATCGATGGTCTGCCCGTCACGCCGCCATCGGTTCTGCCATACAGCTGATGGCGCTGGCCTGCGTCGAAACCCTGTTTTCCCCGGTCGAAGCCGAAATTGCCCGCGCCCGGCTGGCTGCTGCCGGGATTGAGGCCATATTGTTTGATGCCGGCATCGCCAGCCTGATCGGGCCCGGCGTGTCCGGCATCCGCCTGATGGTGCTGGCCGAAGACGAAGTCGCCGCCCGCCAGCTCCTCGCCGCACCTGCCTGATCGGCGCACCGTCAAACGCCTTATGTTGCACCGCACCGGGCTGGGGCAGTTTTGCGGCCTCCGCAACGCTTGGGGGTGGGCAGGCATGAAGTTGATCACGGCGATCATAAAGCCGTTCAAACTGGACCAGGTGCGCGAGGCGCTTTCGGGCGTGGGCGTTCAGGGCATGACCGTCAGCGAAGTGCGGGGATTTGGCCGTCAGAAGGGGCACACCGAGATTTATCGGGGCGCCGAATATAATGCGAACCTGGTGCCGAAAGTGAAGATCGAAGCCGTGGTGGATGATGATGATGCAGCCCGTGTCATCGATGCCATCGCCCAGGCCGCCCACAGCGGCAGCATCGGTGATGGCAAGATCTTCGTTTCGACCATCGAGAACGCCGTCAGGATCAGAACAGGGGAAGTTGATGAAACCGCTCTTTGACCGTTGGTCCCGATCCGGGGCCCTGGCATTGGCCCTGGCCGGCCTTGCCGCCGTGCCGGCCGCCGCGCAGGATCTGATCAAGGCGCCGACGCCGGAACAGATGGCCGGCATGGTGAACAAGGGTGACACCACCTGGATGATGATCTCATCCGCGCTGGTGCTGCTCATGTCCATCCCGGCGCTGGCGCTGTTCTATGGCGGCCTGGTCCGCACCAAGAACATGCTCAGCGTGCTGATGCAGGTGTTCATGATCGTCTCGGTCGCGGCGCTGCTGTGGGTCTCCTACGGCTATTCCATGGCCTTCACCGGCGGCTCCGAATGGGTCGGCGGCTTCTCCAAGGCCTTCCTGCAGGGCGTGAATGCCGGCACCTATGCCGCCACGTTCAGCAACAATGTCTATATCCCCGAATATGCCTATGTGATCTTCCAGATGACCTTCGCCTGCATCACGCCGGCGCTGATCGTCGGGGCCTTCGCCGAACGGGTGAAGTTCACCGGGCTGATGGTCTTCACCGTGCTGTGGCTCACCATCGTCTATTTCCCGGTCGCCCACTGGGTCTGGTATTTCGCCGGTCCCGATTTCCTGGCCGATGCCCCCACCGATGCCGGCAAGCTCTATCTGATGGGCGCGCTGGATTTCGCCGGCGGCACCGTGGTCCACATCAACGCCGGGATCGCCGGCCTGGTGGGCTGCATCGTGATCGGGCCGCGCATCGGCTATGGCAAGGAAGCCATGGCCCCGCACAGCCTGACCATGACCATGATCGGCGCCTCCCTGCTGTGGGTGGGCTGGTTCGGCTTCAACGCCGGTTCCAACCTTGAAGCCAATGGCGTTGCCGCCCTGGCCTTCCTCAACACCTTCGTCGCCACCGCCGCGGCCGCCGTCTCCTGGGCCCTGTGCGACAAGCTGATCCACGGCAAGCCCTCCATGCTTGGCGCCGCCTCCGGCGCCGTGGCCGGCCTGGTCGCCATCACCCCGGCCTCCGGCTTTGCCGCCCCGATGATGAGCATCCTGCTTGGCCTCATCGTCTCGCCGGTCTGCTTCCTCTTCGTCTCCAAGGTGAAGCAGTGGCTGAAATATGACGACTCGCTCGATGTGTTCGGCATCCACGGCATCGGCGGCATCGTCGGCGCCATCGGCACCGGCATCGTCGCCGATCCGGCGCTGGGCGGCCAGGGCTGGTTCGATTACACCAAGTTCCCCGCCGTTCCCGGTGCCTACGACATGATGGGCCAGGTCATCACCCAGGCCACCGCCGTGGGCTACACGCTGGTCTGGTCGGGCCTCGTCTCCTTCGTGCTCTTCTTCGTGATCAAGAAGACCATCGGCCTGCGCCCCACCGCCGAAGTGGAACGCGAAGGTCTCGATCTCAACGATCACGGCGAACGCGCCTACAACTACTGATCGGCGCATCACCCCGCTTCATGGCCGGGAAGGGCAACCTTCCCGGCCATTTTCTTGTGGAAAACAGCGCCCCGGCCGCTATGAACCGGTCATGCCCACGCTCGTTCTCCTCCGCCACGGCCAAAGCCAGTGGAACCTTGAAAACCGCTTCACCGGCTGGTGGGACGTTGGCCTCACCGAACAAGGCACCGCCGAAGCGCTCGACGCCGGCCGCCGCATGCTGGCCGCCGGCCTCGATTTCGACATCGGCTTCACCTCGGTCCAGAGCCGGGCCATCAAGACCCTCAACCTCGCCCTCGCCGCCATGGACCGGGTGTGGATCCCGGTCATCAAGAACTGGCACCTCAACGAGCGCCACTATGGCGGCCTCACCGGCCTCAACAAGGCCGACACCGCCGCCAAATATGGCGAAGATCAGGTGAAGATCTGGCGCCGCAGCTTCGACGTGCCGCCGCCGCCGATGGAACCCGGCTCCCCCTTTGATCTCGCCGCCGACCGCCGCTATGACGGCATCGCCATCCCGGCCACCGAAAGCCTGAAGGACACGATCGCCCGCGTCCTCCCCTATTTCGAAACCGAAATCGCCCCGCAGCTCAAGGCCGGCAAACGCGTCATCATCGCCGCCCACGGCAACAGCCTGCGCGCCCTCGTCAAGCACCTCTCCGGCCTGTCCGACGAAGCCATCATCCACGAGGAAATCCCCACCGGCCAACCCATGGTCTATGACCTGGCGGACGACCTCACCGCCCTCTCGCGCCGGTACATCTAAATCCTCCCCTCCCAGGGGAGGTGGCGCCAAAGGCGACGGAGGGGTGCCACCAGCGCCGAAGGGCAGAAAAGAGGGCCTCCGGCGGGCAGGGACTCAGTCCCTGCACCCATTTGTTTTTGGGCCGCCCTCGCCGCCGCTGTAGGTTACAAAGGTTACTATTTGCGCTTCATGCGCGTGCGCGCCTGAACAGGATCAATCTTGGAAAGAGCATCCGGACGGGCCGGACGCCGATCATAACGCCGCAGGCACCCTGTAGGACAGTGTCCCGGTGCGCGCCGCACGAAGGGAGGGAAGGGCGCCTCCGGCGGGCAGGGACTCAGTCCCTGCACCCGTGTGTTTCCGGCCGCCCTCGCCGCCGCTGTAGGTTACAAAGGTTACACTTTGCTCTTCATGCGCGTGCGCGCCTGAACAGGATCAATCGTGGAAAGAGCATCCGGCCGC
>CAZAWH010000031.1:9395-24986 GCA_964488775.1 uncultured Sandarakinorhabdus sp.
CTTCATGCGCGTGCGCGCCTGAACAGGATCAATCGTGGAAAGAGCATCCGGCCGCGCCGGACGCCGATCATAACGCCGCAGGTACCCTGTAGGACAGCGAACCGGTGTGGCGGTGTCAATTATGTATACTGTCCCCGGAATTCCCGAATTCCTGGAAATTCCTTGTGGAGCCATCATGGGGCGACGTATAAAGTTGGGTCAGAGGACACTCTCCTGATGAAACGCGCCCTAATTATATGCCTTCTTGCTACCGTCATCAGTTCTTGTAGACAACAGGACGAATTGATCGCAGTCGATTTGAAGGAATATTCTCATCGAGCGGAATGTTGGGGTGGCTACCCGGGCCGATACAAGGCTGTCGGGGTAATTACAAATCGCATTCCGCATACAATCTACATATATTCCTTTATTTGTACAACAAAGGGATTTGAATCCGAACTTGCGGGTCTTGGTAACTTGGGCGCGATATGGCTTTACGATCCTAAGGGAAAAATAACGAGCTCGCTGGGTTCTGGATTCAAGGTTCATGATAATAGCGTGATACCAAGAAGCCCTCCTGGTCCAGACGACCAGATATATTTCCTTGAATTTGTGATGAGAGGAAATACAATTGGTGGGAATTTCTTCGAAATAACAGATGTGCGCTCGATAAGGCCCACTCACTACAAGTTTGACATGCTTCTGAATGATTATTCAGGAGTAATGAGAAAATTCAGGAGCGAGTTTGATGATTAAATCACCAAGAGCGCTATAATTCATTCGCTCGGCTGCGTCGGCCCACTCGCGGACGCTGGGAAAGGGGGGCCAGATGCGCTCGCCGATCATCATCGTTGAAAAACACCGGCAGCCGTCGATTGCTCCGCTGCGTCGCATGATGCGGGACACCCGGGATCACGAAATTCCGGGGACATGATACCAAATTCGTCACCCCGGCGTTTTCACTCGCGCCATGACGAAAAGCTGGACCCCGGATCAAGTCCGGGGTGACGTGTGAGGGTGGAGTGTGTGTCCCTCGTCAGGGTCGGGACGAGCGTGCGGGGTTTCGGGCCATTCCACAGCAAACGGGTGCAGGGTCTGCGACCCTGCCCGCCGGAGGCTTCTTCTTGCTGCTCTGATACTGAGGGCGCTGCCCCCTCCGTTGCCCTGCGGGCGCCACCTCCCCCAGAGGGGGAGGATTTGGGCTTCAGTTGTCATCCCCCATCCGCAAGGCCGCAATGAAGGCTTCCTGGGGGATGTCCACGTTGCCGTATTGGCGCATCCGCTTTTTGCCTTCCTTTTGTTTTTCCAGCAGTTTGCGTTTGCGGGTGGCGTCGCCGCCGTAGCATTTGGCGGTGACGTCCTTGCGCAGGGCGGCGATGGTTTCGCGGGCGATGACCTTGCCGCCGATGGCGGCCTGGATGGGGATCTTGAACAGGTGGCGGGGGATGAGGTCTTTCATCCGTTCGCACATGTGGCGGCCGCGGGCTTCGGCCTGGCTGCGGTGGACGATCATGGAGAGGGCGTCCACGGCTTCGGAGTTGACCATGATCGACATCTTGACGAGGTCGCCTTCGCGGTGGCCGATCTGGTGGTAATCGAAGCTGGCGTAGCCGCGGGAGATGGACTTGAGGCGGTCGTAGAAATCAAAGACGACTTCGTTGAGGGGCAGTTCGTAGACGACCTGGGCGCGGCCGCCCACATAGGTGAGGTTTTTCTGGATGCCGCGCCGGTCCTGGCAGAGTTTCAGGATGGAGCCCAGATATTCGTCGGGCACGTAGATGGTGGCTTCGATCCAGGGTTCGTCGATCTGCAGGATGCTTGACGGGTCCGGCATGTCGGCCGGGTTGTGCAGTTCGCGGGTGGAGCCATCGCGCATGGCGATGTGATAGACGACCGACGGTGCGGTGGTGATCAGATCGAGATCATATTCGCGTGACAGGCGTTCCTGGATGATTTCGAGGTGGAGCAGGCCCAGGAAGCCGCAGCGGAAGCCGAAGCCCAGTGCGGCGGAGGTTTCCATTTCGAAGCTGAAGCTGGCATCGTTGAGGCGCAGTTTGGCGATGCTGTCGCGCAGTTTTTCGAAATCGGCGGCATCGGTGGGGAAAAGGCCGCAGAACACCACCGGCTGCACTTCCTTGAAGCCGGGCAAGGGTTCGTTGGCGGGGCGCTTGGCGTCGGTGATCGTGTCCCCCACGCGGGCTTGCGCCACTTCCTTGATCTGGGCGGTGATGAAGCCGACTTCGCCGGGGCCGAGTTCGGCGAATTGTTCGATCTTGGGGCGGAAGGCGCCGACCCGGTCCACCAGGTGGACGCTGTCGGCGGCCATGAACTTGATCTGCTGGCCCTTGCGGATCGTGCCATCGATGACGCGGATGAGGATGACGACGCCGAGATAGGGATCATACCAGCTGTCGACCAGCATGGCCTTCAGCGGCTTGGTGGCGTCCCCCTTGGGTGGCGGGATGCGCTTGACGATGGCTTCCAGCACTTCGGTGATGCCGATGCCGGATTTGGCGGAGGCCAGCACGGCGTTGGAGGCATCGAGGCCGATGATGTCCTCGATCTCCTTCTTCACCTTTTCCGGTTCGGCGGACGGCAGATCGATCTTGTTGATGACGGGCACGATCTCGTGGTCATGCTCGATCGATTGATAGACGTTGGCGAGCGTTTGCGCTTCGACCCCCTGGGCTGCGTCCACCACCAGCAGCGCGCCTTCGCAGGCGGCGAGCGACCGGGACACTTCGTAGGCGAAATCGACGTGGCCCGGCGTGTCCATCAGGTTGAGGACATAATCGAGGCCATCGGAGGCGCGGTAATCCAGCCGCACCGTCTGCGCCTTGATGGTGATGCCGCGCTCCTTCTCGATATCCATGTTGTCGAGCACCTGTTCCGACATCTCGCGCGCGGCGAGGCCGCCGGTGGTCTGGATCAGGCGATCGGCCAGCGTGGATTTCCCGTGATCGATGTGGGCGATGATCGAGAAGTTGCGGATACGGTTCAAATCGGCGGTCATGCCTGCGGCATAGGCGGTGGGGCCGGCAGGCGCAATGGCCGACGGCGGGCGCACGTGGTCGCGGGGGGGGGTGATCAGGCCTGGGCGAGGTGGATGATCGGGAAGGGGCGGCCCTGGCCATCGGTGGCGCTGCGCCCGGTGGGGTGAAAGCCGATGCGGCGATAAAAGGCCAGCGCCGCCGGGTTCTGTTCGTTGACATCGGTGGTGAGCGGGCCGTGGCGGGCCACGGCGTGGGCAACAAGGGCGCGGCCGATGCCCTGGCCGTGATGGGCGGGATCGATGAACAGCGCTTCCATATGGGCACCGTCCATGATCATGAAGCCGGTGGGGGTGCCGGCGTCATCGGTGGCCACGGTCAACGCCGGGGTGGCGGCCACGGCGGGCAGCATGGCCGCCACGTCGCCGGCGATGGCCTGGCGGTCGGCGGCAGAGAGGAAATCATGGGTGGCGGTGACGGCGCGGTGCCACAGCGCGAACAGGGCGTCGGCATCGGCGGGCGTGGCGGGGCGCAGATGGATCATGGCGGCGGGCTTAACAGCCGGGCCGGCGCTGTGCCAAGCTGCACTTGGCCGCATGAAGGCGCGGCTTGCTTGACCGCAGCGGGCCGGGGCGCATAAGCCGCCGCTGTCTTGTTTTGCGGAGGCCCACATTGACCATCAGCATCGCCATCATCGGGGCCGGCCCGGCCGGTTATTATACCGCCGAAGCCGCACAGAAGCAGTGGGGCGAAGCCGTTCGCATCGACATCATCGACCGGCTGCCCAGCCCCTATGGCCTGATCCGCGCCGGGGTGGCGCCGGATCACCAATCGATCAAGGCGGTGACCAAGCGTTATGAGGCGACCAACCTGGCGCCGGGCACGCGGCTGGTCGGCCATGTCGAGGTGGGCCGCGATGTGAGTGTGGACGAATTGCTGGGCCTGTATGATGCCGTGGTGCTTTCGGTTGGCGCGCCGCTGGACAAGCCGATCGGCATTCCGGGCGATGATCTGCCCGGCGTGGTGGGTTCGGCGGCGTTTGTGGGCTGGTACAACGGCCATCCCGATCATGCCGGCCTGGCGGTGGACCTGTCGCATCATGGCGCGGCGATCATCGGCAATGGCAATGTGGCGATCGATTGCGCCCGCATCCTGGCGAAAACGGTGGATGAATTGACCACCACCGACATCGCCGGCCACGCCCTTCAGGTGCTGGCGACGAGTGCGGTGCGCGATATCCATATCGTTGGCCGGCGCGGGCCGCACCAGGCCAGCTTTACCACCAAGGAGGCCGGCGAGCTGGGCCATCTGGTGCGGGCCCAGGCCATCGTGAAGCCCGGCGACCTGCCGCCGCTGGAGGCGGATGCCGCGCTGGAGCCGGGCCACCGCAAGATGGTGACGCATCTGCGCTCCTTCGCTGGCCAGCCCCGCAATGACAAGCCGGGCACGATCAATTTCGAATTCTTCCGCCGCCCGGTCGCGGTGGAGGGCCATGGCAAGGCCGAGCGGCTGATCGTGGAAACGACGCGGCTGGAAGACGGCCAGGCCGTCGGTACTGGCGAGCTGCATGCCATTCCGTGCGGGCTGGTGATCGCCTGCATCGGCTATCGCACGGCGGCGATTCCCGGCGTGGCCTGGTCTGACCGGCTGGGCCGATTCCCCACCGACGAGGCCGGGCGGATCGGCCCCGGCCTTTATGCCAGCGGCTGGGCCCGGCGTGGCCCCAGCGGCACCATCGGCACCAACCGCCCTGACGGGTTCAGCGTGGTGGCCGCGATGGTGGAGGATGGCATCGCGCCCAGCGGCAAGGCCGGCGGCGCCGGGCTGGATGCGTTGCTGGCTGGCCGCGGCGTGACGGCCACCGATTTTGCCGGCTGGCAGAAGATCGAGGCCGCCGAAGTGGCCGGCGCCCGCGCCGGTGCCCCGCGCGAGAAGATCGTGGACGTGGCCCAGATGCTGGCCATCGCCTGATGGCGGCGCGGCCCGGCCGCACGGTGCGCCCGCTGCGCGCTCTGGCGCTGGCCGGGGGCGGCGCTACGCTGTTGCTGGCCGGGTTGGTGCTGGAAACCAGCCCATTGGTGGCGAAATCGGCCCCACCCGGCGGTGCCGAGGTGAAAATGGGCCGCAAGGCCTTTGGCCGGTTCCGCGCCGCCGTGGTGGGCAGCGGCGGCGGCCGCGACCTGGTGTTGACCGACCGGGAATTGCAGGCGGTGGCGGTGATGGCCGGGCGCGGCCTGGGCCTGAAGCGCAGCGCCATCACGCTTTCGGCGCAAGCGGTGACGGCAGCGGCCAGCATCGACCTGCCGGCCGGCCTGTGGCTCAACCTGTCGGCCACGGCCTATCCGGCGGTTCGGGTTTCTCCTTTGCCGATCTGGCCGCCGATCGCGCCGGCCTGAAGCTGGGCAGTGCGGCGGTCGATCCGGGCCAAGCCCCGGCGTTGCGGCGCGAACTGGCCGGCATCAGCAACGCCCGGCTGTTGCCGCCGGCCGCACTGGGGCTGGCCGAGGGATTGAGCAACGAACGCTTTGTGGCCCGGTATCGCGACACGGACAGCGCCCGGTTTGCCGCGGCCATCCGTGCCGTGGATGGCCTGCTGGCCCGGGCGGGCACGCCGG
The DNA here is from genome assembly GCA_964488775.1 of uncultured Sandarakinorhabdus sp. Taxonomy (GTDB): domain Bacteria; phylum Pseudomonadota; class Alphaproteobacteria; order Sphingomonadales; family Sphingomonadaceae; genus Sandarakinorhabdus. The sequence goes on from CAZAWH010000031.1 coordinate 14,980, forward strand.
GCGAACCCTTGCCGGTGGAGTGAGGCGGGGCTACCGGCCAAAAACCGCGCTGCCGTCACAAAAATGCGGGATAAGCTGCTTTGAGCGGTTGCGCGCCGGATGGGTGGCGGCTATAGGGCCGCTTCCGCGCAAGGTCGGGGCGTAGCTCAGCCTGGTAGAGCACTGTCTTCGGGAGGCAGGGGCCGGAGGTTCGAATCCTCTCGCCCCGACCAGCGCGGTTTCCCAATATTTGGTCTGGCTGCCCGGCCCCTGCATTTCAGGGGTCTGGGTGGGGCCGGAGATTCGAATCCTCTCGCCCCGACCAGCGCGGTTTCCCACATCATGGTCTGTCTGCCCGGCCCCTGTGTTGCAGGGTGAGGCCGGAGGTTGGCCTTCACTCTCCCCGACCAGCGCTGACGTTCTGTCAGTCAAGAACTGGAAGCGCCTCAGCCAGACGCTGGGGCATTTTACGTGCGGGCAACGCGAAAACCGGGGCTGGCCATGTGGCCAGCCCCGGCGGTCGGGGGTGAGGGGGTGTTTGGGGGGGTGGGGCGATGGCGGGCGGCCACCCCCTCGGCAACCGCCCGCCCTTCCGGCATCCGTCCGCTCTGTCGAGCGGCGGCGTCAGAAGTTGAAGGCGACCCCGGCGCGCAGCTGGTGACGGTCGAAATTTTCGGCCCAGTCATAGCCCAGCCGCACGCTGATCGCGTCGGTCACATAATGTTCAACGCCAACGCCCAGCGTGATGCTGTCATCGTTGAAGCTGAAATCGGTGATCACCGGGTTGGGGTTGGTGGCCGGCGGCTTGGGCGTGACGGTGCGCACGGCGTTGAGGCGCGTGTCTTCCCAGCCCACCCGGCCATAGACCATGGTGCGATCGCCGACGATATAGCCCAGGCGCGCGGCCAGGCCGATGCTGCGACCGATGTTGCTGTTGGCCACCGTGATGTTCGATGCGGTTTCGGTGCGCAGCTGTTCCTTGATGGTGGAATCAGCCACGCGCACTTCGCCGCCGATCACCACGCGGTCCAGCGCCTTGAGATTGAAGCCGGCAAAGCCGCCAAAGGTCCAGCCATCCTTGCTGGTGCGGCCGCTGCTTTCATAGCCGAAGTCACCACCGACATAGAAGCCGTTGAACTTTTCAGCGGCGGTGCAGGGGGTGGCGGCGATGGCGGTGGCCAGCGCGAGGAGGGCGAGGGGGCCAGCGGTGAGGCCGGTGCGGAAAAGACGGGTCATGTTGTTCTCCTTGGAGGGGGTTCACCGATGGGGGCATCGGCTGGCCGCGCCTATCGCCGGACGGTGTTGGTGGCAGCGTTGGAACCAGCGTTGGAATTGGTGTTGAAATTGGATTACATATTTGCAAGATTGAAATTTGCAGTTCGTCCGATTGATGTTGTCCCTCTCCTGCCTTGGCCCGATGCAGGTGCATGCCGATGGTGTGCACCGCCCGCTGCCCGCGTCCCGCAAGACGCGGGCGCTGCTGGCCTATCTGGCACTGGAACCACGGCGCCACCGCCGCGAGGCGCTGTGCGAACTGCTGTGGGACATTCCGGACGATCCGCGCGCCGCGCTGCGCTGGAGCCTGGCCAAGCTGCGGCCCTTGCTGGATCATTCCGGGCGGCTGATCGCCGGGCGCGATGATGTCGGCCTGGCGGCCGAGGGCCTGGTGGTGGATGTGGCCGAGGTGCGCGCCGCCATTGCTGCCGGCCCGGCCCTGTTGCCGGCCGAGCGGCTGGAGGCCCTGTTCGATGCCGCCTGCCAGCCGTTTCTGGCCGGCAGCGACCTGCCGCAGCAACCGGTGTTCGATGCCTGGATCGGCGCGGTGCGGCGCGAGATGGCCGAAGCTGCCCGCGCGCTGGGGGAGGCGCTGCTGGCGCGGCCGCTGCCGGCGGCCAGCCATCTGGCGGTGCTGGCCCGGCTGATTGCCGCCGATCCGCATGATGTTGCCCTGCACGGCCGGCGTATCGCCCTGCTGGCGGCCAGCGGCGATCAGGCCCAGGCCGCCCAGGCCACCAGTGCCGCCCGCCGGCTGGTGGGGGAGGTTTCGGCCAGCGCCGCAGCCCAGGTGCAGGCCGCGGCCGGCCAGGGCGTGACCACGGCCACGGCCGATCCGTCGGGCGTGCTGGCCCGCGTGGTGGTGCGCCCGCTGGATGCCACCGGGGCCAGCGCCATTGCCGGGCCATTGGCCCAGATGGTGACGGCGGGCCTGGCCGATGGCCTGGCGCGCTTTGGCAATCTGGCGGTGGTGGCCGGTGATGCGCCGGGCGATGGCGAGGCCTTTGTGGTGTCGGGCAGCCTGGTGCAGGCCGGTGCGCGCGTGCGCGTGCGCTGCCGGTTGACGGATCCCACCGGCACCATCCTGTGGAGCGATGATGTGCACCGCGAGGGCGAGGATCTGATCGCGCTGGAGGAGGATCTGACCGGGGCGATCGTCACCGCGCTGGAATCGCGCATCCGCTTTTCCCGGGCGTGGGAGGCGCGGGATCGCCCGCCGGCCAGCGCCAATGCGCTGTTCTTGCGCGCGCTGGCCCACATGGCCGGCGACGGTGATTTCGGCGCGGCGGAAGCCTTGCTGGAACAGGCGTTGCTGCTCGATCCCGATCATGGCCTGGCCGGCGCCTATCTGCCGTGGGTGGCGGTGCAGACCGGGCGGATCACCGGGGCGGAAACGGCCGGCCGCTATGCCGCGATGGCCCGCCACGCCGTGCACAGCGCGCCCGATGACGTGATGGTGCAGGCGATCGGCGCCTTGATGTATCTGCTGCTCAGCCATGATTTTGATGGCGCGCTGGGCGTGATCGAACGGGCCTTGCGCCTGCAACCCCAGGCGGCCTTTCCCTGGCTGGCCCGCGGCTGGGTGCGCGTGCATGCCGGTGACAGCGCCGGCGCCCTGGCCGATTTCGATCGCGCCGATGCCTTGAGCTATGCCGATCCCACCGACAACAGCATCAACGCCGGGCGGGCGCTGGCCTGTTACCAGGTTGGCGATCTGGACGCGGCGCAGACCTGGGTGCAACGCGCGTTGGCGCGCAGCCGCACCAGCCTGGAGGCGATGCGGGTGGGCATCGCCGCATCGGTTGAGCAGGGGCGGATGGACGAGGCGCGGGCGCTGGCGGCGCAGCTGTTGGCGCGCAACCCCGATGAACATGCCCGGCGCGCGCGCATCATGCCGTTCCGCCGGCCCGGCGTGTCCGACCGCTTTTATACCGCCTATCGCGCGGCCGGCATTCCGGATTGAGCGGGCATTGCGCGCCGCGCGTTTCCGCGCCAGAGAAGCGCGCGACGGGTCGCGGCGCGGCCGGACGGAGTGTGACATGAGAATCGCGGTTGTCGGCCTGGGGTATGTTGGCTTGTCCAACGCGGTGCTGCTGGCACAGGCGCACAGCGTGACGGCGGTGGACGTGATGCCGGCGCGGGTGGCGCTGGTGAACAGCCGCAAGAGCCCGATTGTCGATGCCGAGCTGGAACAGTTTCTGGCGACGCGCGACCTGGATCTGGTGGCGACCACCGATCTGGATGCCGCCTGCCGCCAGGCCGAGCTGGTGGTGATCGCCACGCCCACCGATTATGATCCGGCGACCAACCATTTCAACACATCGTCGGTGGAACATGTGGCGCGCGCCGCGCTGGCCAGCAACCCGCAGGCCAAGATCGTGGTGAAATCCACCATTCCGGTCGGCTTCATCGAGCGGGTGCGCCGCGAACTGGGCAGCGCGAACATCGTGTTCAGCCCGGAATTCCTGCGCGAAGGCCGCGCGCTCTATGACAATCTCCACCCGTCGCGCATCATCGTGGGGGATCGCGGGCCGATCGGGCAGATGTTTGCCGCGCTGATGCAGGCCGGGGCCGAAAAGGCCGATGTGCCGGTGCTGCTGACCGATCCGGCCGAGGCGGAGGCGATCAAGCTGTTCGCCAACACCTATCTGGCCATGCGCGTCGCCTTCTTCAACGAGCTGGACAGCTATGCCATGGCGCATGGTATGGACACGCGCCAGATCATCGAGGGCATCGGCCTCGATCCGCGCATCGGCACGCATTACAACAACCCGTCCTTTGGCTATGGCGGCTATTGCCTGCCCAAGGACACCAAGCAGTTGCTGGCCAATTATGGCAGCGTGCCGCAGAACATGATCACCGCCATCGTGGACGCCAACCGCACCCGCAAGGATTTCCTGGCCGAACGGATCCTGGCGCGCGGACCGCGCACGGTGGGCGTGTTCCGCCTGGTGATGAAGGCCAACAGCGACAATTTCCGCCAGAGCAGCATCCAGGGCATCATGAAGCGCATCAAGGCGCGCGGCATCCGGGTGGTGCTGTTCGAACCGGCGCTCGATCAGGATGAATTCTTCGGTTCCCCGGTGATCCGCGACCTTGCCGCCTTCAAGGCGGAGGCCGACGTGATCCTGGCCAACCGCATGAGCGATCAATTGGCCGATGTGGCCGACAAGGTGTTCACCCGCGATCTGTTCGGCGCGGATTGAGGTTCAGAACAGCGGGAAGCGGTTGGCCGGCAGGCCCTGGAACGGCCCCGAAAACACCAGCAGATTGCCGGCGTCCGGCTCGTTGGCGAGGGTGGCGGCATCCAGGCCTTCGCGGGCGGTGGTGACGAACATCAGATCCAGCGCCGGCCCGCCAAAGGCGATGCAGCTGGGCTGGCTGACCGGCACCGGCACATGGCCCATCACCTTCCCGTCGGGGGCATGGGCCGTCACCCGCCGGCCGCCCCATTCGGCATTCCACAGCCAGCCGCGGGCATCGACATCAGAGCCATCGGGGAAATGCCCATTGGGCAGTTCGGCAAACATCGCGCCGGGCCCCAGCGGCGCGCCGCCTGGCGGGCAGGGGTGGCGCATGATCCGCCGCGTCGGGGAATCGGCGAAATAGAGCTGTGCGCCATCCGGGCTGAAGGCGATGCTGTTGCTGATGCCGATGCCATCGCGCAGGGCCACGGGCGCGGCCGTGCCGGGCGGATCCAGCCGCCACAGGCTGGCGCGTTCCGGCGGCGCCCGCGTGTCATCCTCCACCATGGTGCCGGCCCAGAAGCGGCCCTGCCGGTCCACCCGGCCATCGTTCAGGCGCAGGCCGCGATCGGCCGTTTCCAGCCGGTGCAGCCAGTGCAGCGCGCCGCTGGCCGGGGTGAACAGGGCAAAGCCGCTGGCCAGCGCCAGCAGCAGCACATCGGGATCGCTGGTCAGCGCCAGCGACCCCAGCCGTTCGGGCAGCGCCAGCCGATCAAGCCGGCCGCCGGCATGATCCCACCGCAGCAGTTGCGCCGCCTGGATATCGGTGAACCACAGGCACTGGTGGCGATCATCCCACACCGGGCCTTCGCCCAGGGTGCAGGCCGATGGGATGCTGGCAATCAGCCGGGCAGGCGGGATGGGCATGGGCGGCGTTCCGGTTGCTGGGGTGCAGAAATTGCATTTTCGCGCCGGCTGGGCAACAGCAGGGGCCTGGCACGGCAGGAGCGCGCGGGGATGACGGCAGACTGGCTGAACGGGCACCGGCCCCTGATCGCGATCCTGCGCGGGCTGGAGCCTGACCGCGCGGTGGCGGTGATGGAGTGCCTGATCGAGGCCGGCATCACCCTGATCGAGGTGCCGTTGAATTCGCCCGATCCCTTCGCCAGCATCGCCGCCATGGTGGCCGCGGCCCGCGGCCGCGCGCTGGTGGGGGCCGGCACCGTGCTGGATGTGGGCGCGGTGGATCGGCTGGCTGGCATCGGCGCCCGGCTGGTGGTGTCGCCCAACAGCGATGCCACGGTGGTCGCGGCCAGCGCCCGCCACGGCCTGATCAGCCTGCCCGGTGCGTTCACGCCCACCGAAATGTTCGCCGCCCTCGCCGCCGGGGCGAGCGGGCTGAAGCTGTTTCCGGCCGAACTCATGCCGCCGGCCGGGGTGAAGGCGGTGCGCGCCGTGCTGCCGCCGGCGGTGCCGCTGTTTGTGGTGGGCGGGGTGACGCCGGCCGGCATGGCCCCCTATCGCGCTGCCGGGGCCAATGGCTTTGGTCTGGGCAGCGCCCTGTTCACGCCGGGCAAGCCGCTGGACGCCATCGCCCGCGATGCCCGCGCCATGGTGGCGGCCCTTTAGGTCCGGCCACCATCGATCACCAGGTTTTGGCCAGTGATCATGCGGCTGTCGTCGGCGGCAAGGAACAGCGCCAGCCGGGCCGGATCCTCGGGCTGGATGCGCCGGGGCAGGGCGACCTGCTCCATCCACGCCGCCTCGGCTTCCGGCGTCAGCCACAAGTCCAGCTGGCGATCGGTGACCACCCAGCCGGGCACTATGGCATTCACCCGGATGCCGTCGCGGCCATACTGCCGGGCCAGCGACTTGGTGAGGCCGATGATGCCGGCCTTGGCCGCGACATAGGCCGGCATGTTCGCCGGGCCCAACAGCGCGTTGATTGAGGAAAAATTGATGATGGCGCCGCCGCCCGCCGCCTGCAGCAGCGGGATGGCGGCCTGGGCGGCGAAGAAGCCGCAATCCAGATTGACCGCCATCAGCGCGCGCCATTGTTCGGGCCCGGTGGCCAGCGGATCATGGCGGGCATCGTTGGCGACATTGTTGATCAGCACATCCAGCCCGCCGGCACTGGTGGCAAAGCCGGTGATGGCGGCCTGCAGGGCGGCGGTGTCGGTCACGTCCACCCGGCGGAACCAGGGCGCGGCGCAGCCGCTGGCGGCAAGGCCCTGGCCCAGTTTGGCGGCGGCGGCTTCAGCCAGATCGACATGGCCCACCATCGCCCCTTGCCCGGCAAAGGCCGCCACCAGCGCGGCCCCGATGCCGGTGGCGCCACCGGTGATGAACACGCGCCGGCCGGCAAGGCTGGGATAGGAAGCAGGATCGGCCATGGGCTGGTGATAGACTGGCGCCGGCCGATTTGCCAGCCGGCGGCCAACATGCTGTTCTGCGCGGCGATGACGATGAATGGTCCCGATCCCGTGCTGCACATGCTCCATGGCCGCCACACCAGCCTGGTGCTGGAACAGGTGCCCGGCCAGCCGCCGCTGTGGCGGCACTGGGGCGCGCGCCTGCCCGATGGCGTGGCCAGCGGCCCCGGCCTGATTGCCAGCCGGCCGGTGCCGACCTTCTCGCTGGATGCGCCGGTGCCGTTCAGCCTGTTTCCCGGCTTTGGCCTTGGCTGGTATGGCCAGAGCGCGCTGCTCGCCCACCGCAACGGCCGGGATTTTGCCCAGGGCTTTGCCACCAGCAACCTTGCGGCCGAGCCCGGCCGGCTGATCTGCACGCTGGACGATGAAGTGGCCGGTATCCGCGTGGTGGTGGAACTGGCGCTGGATGCCGGCACCGATGTGTTGACCGTGCGCACCCGGCTGACCAACCGCGGCAGCCAGCCGCTTGCCATCCAGTGGCTGGCGGCGGCGGTGCTGCCCCTGCCGGCCGGCGCGCTGGCCGTGCGCCATCACCATGGCCGCCACAATCGCGAATTTGCCGAGGCGGTGGACGCGCTGGGCCACGGCATCTGGTTGCGCGAAAACCGCCGCGGGTTGACCGGCCATGATGGCGTGCCTGGTGCGGTGGTGATGATGCCGGGCGCCACCGAACAGGCCGGCACCGCCTATGGCGCCCAGCTCGCCTGGTCAGGCAACAGCCGGCAGTGCATCGAATGGCTGGATGACGGCCGGTACCAGTGGCAGCTGGGCGAGTTTCTCGCCCCCGGCGAAGTGGTGCTGGCCCCGGGCGAGACGCTGGCGGCGCCCGATGTGCTGGCCACCTGTTCGCTGGCCGGCAGTGGCGGGGTGGCGCGCAACTTCCATGGCGCAGTCCGCCGCCGCCAGGCCTGGCCGGGCGGTGCGATGCGGCCGCGCCCCGTGCTGATCAACACGTGGGAGGGATTTTATTTCGACCATGATCCCGCCCGGCTGATGGCGCTGGCCGATGCCGCGGCCGAGGTGGGCATCGAACGCTTCGTGCTGGACGATGGCTGGTTCGCCGGCCGCCGCGATGACCGCCGCGCGCTGGGCGATTGGTGGGTGGATACCGGCATCTATCCCGATGGCCTGCGCCCGCTGGCCGATCATGTGCGGCGGCGCGGCATGGAATTCGGCCTGTGGGTGGAACCGGAAATGGTGAACCCTCACAGTGATTTGTTCCGCGCGTATCCCGAATGGGCGCTGCAATTGCCGGGCCGGCCGCTCGCCACCGCCCGCAACCAGCTGGTGCTGGATCTCACCCGGCCGGCGGTGGCGGACCATCTGTTCGAACGCCTGTCGGCCTTGGTTGGTGACCTGGGCGTTGCCTATCTGAAATGGGATCACAACCGCGATCTGGCCCCGGCCGGTGACGCGGCCGCCCGCGCCGCCTATCGCCGGCAGGTGCTGGCCAACTGGCAGTTGATGGACCGGCTGCGCGCCGCCCACCCGCAACTGGAAATCGAATCCTGTGCCGGCGGCGGCGGGCGCATCGATGCCGGCATGGCGGCCCGGGTGCAGCGCTTCTGGGCCAGCGATTGCATCGATGCCCTGCTGCGCATCGGCCTGCAGCGGGGGTTCCAGCAGTTTCTGCCGCCCGAACTGATGGGCGCCCACATCGGCGCCGCGCGCTGCCACACCACTGGCCGGGTGTTCACTCTGGGCTTTCAGGCGCTGGTGGCCATGCAGGGCCATCTCGGTGTGGAGCAGGACATCACCCGCATGGACAGCACGGAGCGGGCAAAGCTGGCCGGGTGGATCGGCCTGTACAAGCAGTATCGCCACCTGCTGCACGGCGGGGAGGTGTGGCGCGGCACGGCGGGGGACGGAGTGGCCTGGCATGCGGCGGGCAACGGCCTGGAATGGCTGCTGATCCTGTATCGCACCGCGGTGATGGAACAGCGCCACACCAGCCCGCTGCCCCTGCCATTCCTGGGCACCGGCCGGTACGACATCGCCGAAATCCGCCCCGGCGAAACCCGCCCGCACCAGCTTTATGACGGTGCCTGGCTGGCCCACGCCGGCCTGCCCATCCCCCCGGGCCACCCCAACAGCGCCACCGCCTGGCATATCAGGCGGGCCTGACGCGGGGGCACCACAGTCAGTTTTGATCGCGCAGCTTGAAAAGAAAATGGTGGACGCACTAGGGCTCGAACCTAGGACCCGCTGATTAAGAGTCAGCTGCTCTACCGACTGAGCTATGCGTCCACACCGCCGTTGCAGGCGACCGATCGGGGGGCGTGCCGCCCATCGGGAGCGCGCGGATAGCAAGGGGAGGGGGGGTTGTAAACCGGTTTTTTCGACATGATCAATCGGCGGCCTGCCGATTGGCGCGGGAAACGCCCATGACGACGCCCAGCAGGATCATCACTGTCATCATCGCGCTGCCGCCCCAGCTGATCAGCGGCAGCGGGATGCCCACCACCGGGGCCAGGCCCATCACCATCATCATGTTGATCGCCAGATAGAAGAACAGCGTGGCCATCAGGCCCAGCGCCATCAGCCGCTGGAACTGGCTGCCGGCATTGACCGCCGTGCGGATGCCCCAGGCCAGCACCAGCCCATAAAGGATGATCACGAACAGCCCGCCGATCAGGCCCCACTCCTCGGCCATGGTGGCAAAGGCGAAATCGGTGTGGAGTTCGGGCAAATAGTCCAGATGGCTTTGCGTGCCCTGCAAGAAGCCTTTGCCCGACAGGCCGCCGGACCCGATGGCGATCTTGCTTTGGGTGATGTGATAACCGGCACCGCGCGGATCGCTTTCCGGATCGAGGAAGATCAGCACGCGCTTGCGCTGATATTCGTGCAGCAGGTTCCACGCCACCGGCAGCAGCGCGCCCACCCCGGCAATGGCGGCGCCGAACAGCCACAACCGCACCCCGGCCAGAAACATCACCACAACGCCGCCGAACAGGATCGACAGGGCCGTGCCCAGATCCGGTTGCAGCATCACCAGGCCCACGGGCGCCGCAATGATCGCCAATGCCGGGATCAGCACATCGGGGCGGCTTTCATAGCCCTTGGGCACATATTGGAAATAGCGCGCCATGGCCAGAATGATGGCCAGCTTCATCATTTCCGAAGGCTGGAATTCCAT
>CAZAWH010000032.1:0-24422 GCA_964488775.1 uncultured Sandarakinorhabdus sp.
GCCTGGCATCGGCGGCGTTCATCGTCGGTTCGTCGAGCGTGGGTGCACTGGTGGGCGGCTATGGCCCCTGGGCGATCTGGGCCTGGCTGCTGGGCGTGTCCATCGCGCTGATCGGGGCGGCCATCGTGATGCCCAAGGAGCCGGTGGAGGGCAATGAGGAGGCCGGCTTTGCCAGCCGCCTGATGGAGGGCGTCGGCCTGCTCAAGAACCGCCGCTTTGCCCTGCTGATCTTTGCCGCCGGCATCCTGCAGGCCACCCATGGCTATTTCTATGGCTTTGGCGTGCTGATCTGGACCAAGGACCAGGCGATCAGCCAAGCGGTGGCCGGCAATCTCTGGTCGGTCGGCGTGGCGGTGGAGGTGATCTTCCTGATGTTCCTGGCCGGCTGGTCGAGCCGCTTTGCCAGCGAGACACTGATCCTGGTGGGCGCCATCGCCTGCATCATCCGCTGGACGGCGATGGCCTTCCTGCCGCCGGAAATCCTGCTGTGGCCGCTGCAGGTGCTGCACGCCGGCACCTTTGCGGCGGTGTTCCTGGGCGCGATGCGGCTGGTCAACCAGATGATGGGCGATGAAAAGACCGCGACCGCCCAGATGATCTACATGGCGCTGGCCTCGGCCCCGGCGCAGGCCTTCACCACGTTCATTTCGGGCTATCTCTATGACGCGCTGGTGGCCGATGGCCATGCCGCCTGGGGCTATCTTTCGATGACGGCGGTGAGCGTGGTCGGCCTGGTGCTGGCGATCATGCTGTGGGTAACGCGGGAGCGGCCCTCGGGGGTGATGGCCGCGGCCTGATCCCCGAGGTCAACTGCGCAATTCCTGCTCCGGCTGGCTGGCATATTGCGGCAACGGGATGGCGGCGGCGGCGGCGCGCAGGGCGTTGCTCCAGCGGTTGTTGAGCTCGCTGTAATAGGCGTCATCGGCCTCGATGCGGTGGATCAGTTCCAGATCGGACACGCCGGAGCGGATGGTGGCAATGTCGATCGGCAGGCCGACGGCGAGATTGGAGCGCATGGTGGCGGAAAAGCTGATCAGCGCGATCTTCATCGCTTCGGCGATCGGGGTTTCATAGGTGAGCATGCGATCGAGCACCGGCTTGCCATATTTGGTCTCGCCAATCTGCAGGAACGGCGTGTCGGACTGGCATTCGATGAAATTGCCGGCGCCATAGATCAGGAACAGCCGCGGCCGCCGCCCGCCGATGCTGCCGGCGAGCAGCAGCGTGGCATCGGTGTAGACATTGTCGTCCTTCACCACCCGGTCAATTTCGGCCTTGGCGTCTGACAGGGCCTGGCCGACCAGCTGGGCGGCGCGGAACACCGTGGGCACATCGGCCAGTGTTTCCTTCTCGCCGGTGTCGGGCATCACCACGCCCAGGGCGACGCGCGACAGGGCGCTTTGCGTGACCGAGAGCGAGCCGGCCGAGGCGCACATGATCACCCGGTCGGGCCCATGCTCCATCACCCGCAACTTGCGGTAACTGCTGATATTGTCCACGCCCGCATTGGTGCGGGTGTCGGCCATCAGCACCAGGCCCTCGCGCACCAGGATGCCCACGCAATAGGTCATGCAAAATCCCCCAGGCTTTCGCCAAAGTTTGCGCCCGAAGCCCGGGCCGGGCAAGGGGGTCAGGCCTGTGCCTGCACCTGGCCCTGCATCTGGCCCTGGCGCTGGTTCGGCCCGCTGGCCGTGGTGGTGACAGCCACCGCCATGGTTTCCATGCCGCCGCCGCGCCGCGCGCCGCGCACCGGGGCGGCATCGCGATAATCCAGACCCACGGCAACCCGCAGATAGGCTTCGGTGGCGCACATGCCATTGGTGGGATCAAAGGCCACCCAGCCCAGATCGGGGATCAGCGCTTCGGCCCAGGCATGGGCGGCCGGCTGGGTGATCAGGCCGTCGTTGCGCACCAGGTGGCCGGAGACATAGCGGGCGGGGATGCCCAGGCTGCGCACCACGCTGAGGAAGACATGGGCATAATCCTGGCAGACCCCGGCCTTCAACGCGAAGGCATGGGCGGCATCGGTGTGGCTGTGGGTGACGTCGGGATCGAACTTGAACTGATCGAACAACAGGCTGGTGAGCCGGTGGCAGGTGGCCAGCGCGTCGCCAGCGTCCACCTGTCGCGCCAGCGCCAGCAGGCCATCATCCGGCTGGGTGAGATCGGTTTGCCGCAGGAAGATCAGTGGCGGCAGGGGTTCATAGCCGCCTGACAGCACGCCATGGCTTTCCACCGTGTCCACCTCGCCGGCGACATGCAGGGTCAGGCGCTTCACCGGGCCATCGGGATAGAACATGTGGGTGATGTTGCCGAAGGCATCCTCCGCCCGCTTCAGATGGCCATCGACATCGGTGTCGATCCGCCAGCTGACGATATGCTGCCCCTCGTGCCCGGCCGGCTGCACCCGCAGCAGTTGCAGCACGTCGCTGGCCGCCTGGGCGTAATCATAGACGGTGCGATAATCGACCTTGATGCGCATGCCCCTGTTGTAAGGTCCGCGATGGCGCTGGCAAGCGGCAGATGACGCAGGGTCAGGCCGTCAACGCTCGCCGCCGGCGCAGCGCCACGCCCGTGAGGCCGAACCCGGCGATCAGCAGCGCCCAGCTGGCTGGTTCGGGCACGCCGCCCGGTGGCGTTGGCACAGGGGTGAACAGCAGGGAGACACCGCCAGCATTGTCGCCGGGGGCATTGTCTCCCACCCGCACCTTGATCTGCTGGGCCTGGGCCAAGGTGAACATATAGGCGCCAACGAAATTGCCGGCGGGGCGGCCTTTTGTGGATGCAGCCTGGAAACCGAATGGCCCCCGCATGGCAGCCAGCGCAAGCTCGGGGCTGGCAAACACCTGACCATCAGGGTGGGCGCTGTTGATATAGGTGAGGTCATCCGATTCCGCATCCACGATCGGGGCCCAATCAATCACGATGGCATTCAGCCATCCGCGCCCGCAGCCGGAGCCATTGCTGTTGCAGCCGATCACGTCGTCGCCAAAATTCCAGGCGTTGAACGCATCGAAGGCACCGCCATCGGCTGTGCCAATGAAGCGCATCGCATAGGTGCCGGCACCCAGATTGACCGGGTTGAAGAAGGTGGTTGGCGTGCTGCCAGCGACATCATGAATGATGCTCTGGCTGGCGGCCGGTGCCGCGGCGAGCCCGGCAGCCAGCATGGCGATTGCAGTGCGGATCATGGTTGCTCCCCGGCAGTTCAAGCCGGGCCATGCTGGCGGCCCCAGCCCGGGTGTGCATCGGCCAAAGGGATTAATCCCGGCGGGCGGTTGCTGGCCGGCGATGCCTTGTGCATCATCGCGCCATGCTGTGGCAGCGATCCGATCCCTCCATGGCCATCCAGCTGGTTGGCATGCTGTCGGTTGTCGGCATGGAAGCGCTGGCCCAATCGCAGCTGCCAGTGGCAACGCCCCTTCCGGTGCGGGCGGCGGCCTGGGGCATCGCGCTGGCGGTGGTGGCGGCCTGGGTGCTGATCACGCCGCGCTTCCGCGCCCATATCCGCGCCGGCCGGCTGCCGGCGGCCGACCGGTTGACCCACATGATCCTCGCTGCCTGTGCCGTGGGCGGCATCGGGCAGATCTGGCTGCTGTTCCCCTGGGCTGGTGCCCTGATGCAGCTGGTGATCGTGATCTTCTTCACGGCGGCGACACCGATCCTGGCGCTGGCCACGGTGGAACGGCCGCCGGCGCGCGGCCATGTGTGGTTGATCCCGGTGCTGCCGCCGGCCGGCATCGTTGTCTGGTATCTGTTGCACCCCGAGGCGCTTGGGCTGGCCGTGGCGGTCATCGTCGCGGTGTTCACGGCCGTAACCATGCAACTGCGGCGCGGGGTGCAGGCGCAGGTCAACCGCACCCATGCCGCCATGCTGGCCGCGCAGCAGGCCCGCGCCGATCTGTTGGCCGAACGTGTGGCCAAGGCGCGCTTCATCGCATCGGCCTGGCATGATCTGGGCCAGCCGATCCAGGCCGCCCGGCTGTTCAGCGACCAGGCCTGCCGGAGCCCCGATGCGGCCGGTCGCGCCAGCGCGGCCGCCCATGCCGAGCAGGCCTTTGCCACGGTGGAACGCCAGCTTGGTGCCATGCTGGATCATCTGCGGCTGGACAGCGGCGATGTGCAATTGGCCATCAGCGCCCTGCCGGCCGGGCCCTTGCTGGCCAGTGCCGCCGCGCTGCATGTCGCGGCGGCCCGCGAACAGGGTGTGGCGCTGCAGGTGCGGCCAGGCACGGCGCTGGTGCAGGCCGATGCTGATCTGGCCGGCCGGGCGCTGGCCAATCTGATCCACAATGGCCTGCGCCACGCCGGTGCGCGGCAGATCCGCCTGACCGCCCGACGCTGCGCTGCCCAGGCGCAATTGTGGGTGATTGATGATGGCCGCGGCATTGCGCCGGCCGATCGGGCCGGCCTGTTCGAGGATTTCGTGCAGGGCCACGACACCGGGCGCGGCGGCTTTGGCCTGGGCCTGTCGGGCGCTCGGCGCATGGCGTGGCTGATGGGCGGTGATTTGCGCTATCACCCCCGCCGGCGCGGCGGCGCCGCCTTTTGCCTGGAGCTGCCGGCGGCATGAAAATCCTCATCGCCGATGATCATGCCCTGATGCGCACCGCGCTGGCCGGTGCGGTGGCGCTGGCGGCCCCCGGCGCCGATGTGACGATGGTGGGTGATTTCAGCGCCGCATTGGCCGCCGCTCCGGCGCACGACATGATCCTGTGCGATCTGATGATGCCCGGTGCCGATCCGCTTGCCGGCATCACCCGCCTGCGCGCCATCGCCCCGGCTGTGCCCCTGCTGGTCGTCACCGGCTGGCAGGATGATCAGCTGATGCTCGATCTGCTGGCGCTGGGCATTGCCGGGTTTGTGCCCAAGGCGGTGAGCGGCACCGTGCTTGAGGCCGCGATCCGGCTGGTGATGGCTGGCGGCCAGTATCTGCCGCCCCGGCTGGCGGCGCTGGCGCTAGCCCGAACGGCCTCGCCGCCACCCGAACTGCCGCTCACCCCGCGCCAGCGCGATGTGCTGCGGGCGATCGCCGCCGGGCGCACCACCAAGCAGATTGCCGCCGAACTGGGAATCGCCCCGGCCACGGTGAAGGCGCACACCGCGACCATTCTGACCTTGCTGGGCGCCAGCAACCGGGCCCAGGCCGCCGCCATGGCGCGGGCCGCCGGCATCGCCTGAGCCGGCGGTTCAGAACAGATATTGTTCGGCGATGGCCTCGCCCAGTCGGTTGTTGTCGATGATGAACTGGGTCAGGAATTCGTGCAGCCCCTGGCCGAAGATCGCATCGATGTTGCCACCGGCCAGCCGGGCGTGGCCGGCACTGGCCAGGCGATGCGCTGGGCCGCGGCGGCCGCTGTGGCTGGCCAGAAGATCGAGGTGGCGCAGGATTTCATCATAACAGGCCGCCAGGCTGCGCGGGATCTGCCGGTTGAGGATGAGCAGATCGGCGACCAGCCAGGGCTTCACACTGTCGTTGTAGACCCAGCGATAGGCGGTCATGGCCGAGACGGTGCGCAGGATGGTCGTCCACTGGAAATAATCCAGGCTGCCGCCCACCGGCTCGTCCCGCGGCAGCAGCAGATGATATTTCACGTCGAGCAGCCGGGCCGAATTGTCGGCCCGTTCGATGGCGGCGCCCAGGTTGATGAACCAGAAGGCATCGCCGCGCAGCATGGTGCGGTTGGCGGCGCCATCAAAGGCGGCAACGGCGTGTTTCACATATTCGATCAGCTGGGCCAGCGTCTCGCGGCTGGACAGATGGGTGCCATAGCGGCTGACCTCCAGCCAGGCGGTGTTGATCGCCTCCCAGCCTTCCTCGGTCAGGGCGGTGCGAACGGCCCGCGCGTTTGAGCGCGCAGCTTCGAGGCAGGAGCGGATGGAGGAGGGGTTGCCGGCGTTGAGCGTGAGGAACTCGGTCACCTCATGCTCGTCGATGGCAAGGCCGGTGGCGGCAAAGGCATCGATCTGGCAGGCGGCGGCCAGCGCCGATTCCCAGGCGTTGGAGGCCCCGCCGTAGGAGGAGGGCAGCGCGGCCAGCCGCTGCGTCGCCTCGATCAGGCGGGCGGAGAAATCGGCCCGCTCCAGGTAGCGGCCCATCCAGAACAGGTTTCCGGCGGTACGGCTCAGCATGGCATTAACCGTCTATGATCCAGGTGTCTTTGGTGCCGCCGCCCTGGCTGCTGTTCACCACCAGGCTGCCGGCGGTCATGGCGACGCGGGTCAGCCCGCCTGGCACGATGCGCACGCCGTCGGCGCCGGTCAGCACGAAGGGGCGCAGATCGACATGGCGGGCCGCGATGCCGCCATCGGTGGCGGTGGGGCAGGTGGAGAGCGCCAGCGTGGGCTGGGCGATGAATTTTTCCGGGTTGGCCTTCAGCTTGGCGGCAAAGGCGGCAATGGTGGTTTTCGACGCGTGCGGGCCGACCAGCATGCCATAGCCGCCGGAGCCATCGACTTCCTTCACCACCAGTTCGGGCAGGTGATCGAGCACATACATCAGGGCTTCGGGTTCGCGGCAGCGCCAGGTCGGCACATTGGCGAGGATCGGCTCTTCCCCGGTGTAGAAGCGCACGATGTCGGGCATGTAGCTATAGATCGCCTTGTCATCGGCGATGCCGGTGCCGACCGCGTTGGCCAGCGTGACATTGCCGGCGGCATAAGCCGACATCAGGCCGGGCACGCCCAGCATCGAGGTGGGATTGAACACCAGCGGATCGATGAAATCATCATCGAGCCGGCGATAGATCACGTCCACCCGCTGCGGGCCTTCGGTGGTGCGCATGAACACGATGTCGTCCCGCACGAACAGATCGCTGCCTTCGACCAGTTCGATGCCCAGCTTGTCGGCCAGGAAGCTGTGTTCGTAAAAGGCGCTGTTGTATTGGCCCGGCGTGAGCAGCACGCAGGTGGGATGGCTGCCGCGCTGCTTGCGTGGGGACACGCTGGCCAGCGTTTCCAGCAGCTTTTCGGGATAGGTTTCCACCGGCGCCACTTTCACCTGATCGAACAGATCGGGCACCAGTTTCAGCATCACCTCGCGGTTTTCCAGCATGTAGGACACGCCGGACGGGGTGCGGGCATTGTCTTCCAGCACGAAGAATTCATCCGGGCCGGTGCGCACCAGATCGATGCCGGCAATATGCACCCACACGCCGCCCGGCGGTTGCCGGCCGACCATGTGCAGGCAATAGGCCGGGTTCATCAGCACCAGTTCGGCGGGCAGGATGCCGGCCTTCAGGATTTCCTGCGCGCCATAGACATCGGCCAGGAACATGTTGAGCGCGGCGACCCGCTGTTTCAGGCCCTTTTCCAGCCGCTGCCATTCCGGCCGCGTGATGATGCGCGGCACGATATCGAACGGGATCAGCCGTTCGGTGGCCTGGGCATCGCCATAGACGGCAAAGGTGATGCCGATGCGGCGGAAGAACAATTCCGCCTGCGCCCGCCGCGCCGCCATCAGTTCGGCCGGGCTGTCGGCCAGCCATTGCCGGATGGCGCGATAGGCCGCGGTCACACCCTCGGGCGACCGGCTGTCATAGCCTTCGCCGGTGCCGAACATTTCATCAAAGGCTGGCAGCGCCTGCATTGCCCCTCCCGCCATGGTTTCGCAGCTTTTGTGCGAACACGCCGCCAACAACGCAAGGATATTATTGCGTATGGTTCAGATAGCAGCCGGCTCAGATCAGGCCGGCGGCGCGCATCGACACATGGCCCGATGCCCCGATGATGACATGATCATGGACCGCAAGGCCCAGATGCCGCCCGGCCTCGATGATGGCGCGGGTCATCTGGATGTCATCGCGGCTGGGCTGGGGATCGCCCGACGGGTGGTTGTGCACCAGCACCACCGCTGCCGCGCCCAGATCAAGCGCGCGCTTGACGATTTCGCGCGGATAGACCGGCGCTGCGTTCACCGTGCCGTCGTTCATCACCTCGTCGCGGATCATGATGTTGCGGTTGTTGAGGAAAATCACCCTGAACTGCTCGGTTGGCCGTTGCGCCAGGCTGGCGTGAAGATAATCCAGCAGCGCCTGCCAGCCGCTGAGCACCGGCCGGTCCAGCGCCCGGGTGCGCAGGGCCCGCAGCATCACCGCCTCGACAAACTTGATCGCTGCGGCCGCACCGTCGCCCAGCCCCTCCACCCGCTTCAATTCCTCTGGCGTGGCAGCGATCAGGGCGGCCAGGCTGCCAAATTCGCCGAGCAGGCGCTTGGCCAGCGGCTTGGTGTCCTGCCGCGGAATGGCAAGCGCGAGCAGATATTCCAGCAGCTCATAATCATGAAACGCATCTGCCCCGCCCGACAACAGGCGCTGGCGCAGGCGTTCGCGATGGCCGGCGGCGGAAGGGGCGTCACTGCTCATGCCCGGCCAGTCTATCGCCCGCCCTGTCCTTCACAAGATGGCTTGTTGGGGATGACCCGGCATGCGAAACTTTGGGCAAAATCGGGGAGTAGACGCCATGCACAAGGTGGACCGTGTGTTCGGGGAGAAATTCCTCACCGCCATTGATGATTTCTATCGCTATGGCGTGCATCTGCTGTTCAACGAATGGTGGGAGCGCGCGCCGCAGGACGCCATCGACAAATATGTGGCGGCCATCGTCGAGCATCCCGAACAGGGCCCGCTGGCGGCCGCCGGCTGGATGGCGCCGGATTTTTCGCTGGCCATGGTCGCCGATTGCGCGCCGGGCACGCTGGGCGCGGCCTGGCGGGAGCATATGGTGGTGAACGGCCTGGCTGAGAAACTTGCCGCCGGCTATGCCGATCTCACCGCCGATTTCGAAGCGTCCGAGAAGCTCAATCGCCTGCCGCCGGTGCTGAAATACAAGGTGCTGCGCGGGTATCAGACCCATGATCTCCACCATGTGCTGACCGGTTATACCACCCAGCCGCTCAATGAACTGGCGTTGCAGGCCTTTGGCCTCGCGCAATCGGACTATCCTTATGCCGCGATGACCCTGTCGGTCATCATGGGCCATGCCACGCTGGTGGACCCGTGGCTGATCCAGCCGGCGATGGACGCCATCACCGATGGCTGGGCCCTGGGCCGGCGGGCCCGATCCATCCAGTTCGTCGATTTCGAAAACCAGATCCACCGCCCGCTGGCCGAAATCCGGGCGGAATATGGCCTCACCCGCGACACGCCGTTCGTGGCGATGATGCCGAAGGTGTCGGAACTGGTGGCCCAGGAACTGGTGGTGCAGGAAAAGATGCGGGAAGGGGCGCTGGCCTGAGAGGGCCGGCGTCGCACCGGATCATCCCAACGGCCGGGTGGCCGGTGAGCCAACCGACAGGATGACGCCATCGGCCCAGAGACCGTCGATCGCCGCGGAGGCATCGATGGTGAAGGGTTGCAGCGCGGCCAAGCGGCCGCCGGCGCGGGTCAGGCTGTCGCTGTGGCGGAACGGTGTTGCCTTGCCGCGCAGGGTGAACAGGGTGAGCGGCCCCTGTGTGCGGCGGGCAAAGGCATCGATGCCGTTCACCTGCACCAACGCATCCGAATCCATCGAATAGGCCATCCCGGTCCATGCGATGCCGCCGCCTGCCGCAGCGGTGGGGATCATCATGGTGCCGTTGATGTTGAGCATGGCCAGGCTGCGCACCGTCACCCCCTGTTGCGCCAGCACCAGCGCCATCGGCGCGCCCTTGTTCACCGGCGCCTTGACCACATGGCCAAGGCCCCACAGGCCATAGACCGGGCCGCCATCGCGCTGCAAATGGCGGCGGATGTTGGCGGCAATGCGGGCTTCGCGGTCGCGGGTCTGCCCTTCGACGGCCAGGGCCGCCAGGGCGTCGCTGGTGACCGGATCGATGCCGGCCGGAGCGGACACGCCGCCGGCATCGGCCAGCGCGGCCGGACATTGCGCCGGATCGGCCAGCCGCGCCTGCAGCGCGGGCAGCGCCCCCAGCCGCGGGGCCAGCCAGCGGCAATATCCGGCCTGATCCTGCACTTCATCCGCGCCGACGAACCGGATGCGCCGGTTGGTCGGCAGGCCGCGGTTCCAGGTGATGATCTGATCCAGCTTGGCGCGGAAATCGGCATTGGCCCATTGCAGGCCACGCAAACGCCAGCCGGCAAACACCGCGTCCAGCGCGCTGGTGTCTGCGGTGTCGAGCGCCTGGTTGAAGGCATCGGCCTGCGCGCCATCAAATTCGCCGATGTACCGCCGCACCCCGGCCTCGGCGTGCACCGCCTTCAGCATCGCCAGATCCAGCCATTGGCCGTGGCGCAGGCCATGCACTTCGCCCAGCAGCATCACCTGGGCGCCGCGAAACACCGCCGGCATTGCGATCGGCCCGGCCGGATCAAGCGGCTGGCGGTGGCGTTCGATCCAGGCATCGGGCGTGGCCGCCGCCAGCGGAGACCCCAGCAGCATCAGGCTGGCCAGCGCCGGGATCGGGGCCTTGGCGAAGGCGAATGCGTGGCGGCGGTTCATGTGGGCGCTTCCTGTGGTGCGATGCGGGGCCGCCAGGCCGGCGTGCCGGGCAATGATTTGCATTTCATACAGTTCACGACAGCGGGAATATCGGAGCCGGCACAATCGGCTATACTGGGGTCAGGCAAGGGGGAGTCGGCCACGGCCATGCGTATCTGGGGCAAAGTCATCCGGGCGGTTGTGGTCTCCGTTGGCGTTACGCTGGCGGTGATGGCCCTGATGTCGCGCATCCCGGGCCTTGACGATATTCCCGCACCCTATTGGGCGCTGGGCGTGCTGTTGCCGCTGTGCCTTTCGGGGCCCATTTCCTGGTCGCTGGCGCGGCAGGCGGCGAAGATTGCCGAACTCAACGCCGAACTGCAGGCGGCCTATGCCCGCATGAAGGCCCTGGCCGAAACCGATGCGCTCACCGGACTCGCCAACCGCGCCGCCTTCCTCGCCACCGCGGAGCAGCTGCAGGCCGAACGCGCCGGCCGCATCCTCATCGTCGATCTGGATCACTTCAAGACCATCAACGACACCCATGGCCACGCCGTCGGCGACCAGGTGCTGCAAGGCATCGCGCAGACCCTGCTCGATTTCGCCCGGCAGGATGATCTGGTTGGCCGCATCGGCGGCGAGGAATTCGCCCTCTTCCTCGCGCACGCCGACGATCACGCCGCCACCACCCGCGCCAACGCCATCCGCGCCGGCATCGAACAGCTGACCATCCGCGATCACAGCGGCAGCGCCATCCGCATTACCGCCAGCATCGGCATCTCCAGCCACCACAACGCCGCCCTGCCCGACGCCCTGCAAGCCGCCGACCTCGCCATGTACCGCGCCAAACGCGCCGGCCGGAACCGGGTGCATATCGCGGCTTGAGGCGAAGGCAAAAGGGGCCTCCGGCGGGCAGGGGCTGAGCCCCTGCACCCACTTTCGTTGTTTTCCGCGCACCGTCTCCAGTGGCGCGCCTGTAGGTTACAAAGGTTACAAAAAACGCTTCATGCGCGTGCGCGTCCCTATGCGATGACGCATCACCGTCACGCCGCCCGCAGTATAACCCCGCTGGTGGCGTGTAGGACAGGCCGTCGCGCTTCCTCGTGCGGCCCCCGTCCTCCCATCTCGTCACCCCGCACCCAATCCGGAGTCGCACCCTCTCCCGATGCGGCCCCGAGCTGCCTCAGCGCGCGTGCGCCGGAACGCGCGCGTGGGGGCACGGCACGCCCGCTGCCGGCACGCTGCCAGGCGACGTGCTGGGCGCCATCCTCGACGACGGCCCCCACCCCATCGCCGCCTGGCGCCGCTTGTCCGGCCTGTCTCAGGCCAAACTGACCCGTCGCACCGGCCTCAGCCAGGCCTGGCTGAGCCGGATCGAGAATGGCGGCGGCACGGGTTCAGCGGCGACGCGACGCAAGCTGGCAGAGGCGCTGGAGGCGCCGGTTTGGGCGTTGGAGGGTGGGGATTGAGAATAATGTCCCCGGAATTCCCCAATTCCCCGGAATTCCCAAGCCGGACCCAACTGCTAATGCTTACCAGCAGCCATAAAGGGCGAGTTGTCCGGCCGCGCGGGCGCGCTGACACTCGGCATTGGCTTCTGCGAACTGGGCGCCAATGGGTCGTGCAAGACTGCCGATGGTTTCGCCGACGAAAATGGTCACGGCGAGACCAATTAGCGCTTTTGCGAAGGCTTGTTCGCCCTGCCGTTGCCGGACCTGATTCAAACTGGCGCGTTGGGCGAGAATCTGTGCATTCGGCCTTGCCATCGGAATGACCATCGAGAAAAGTTGAACGCTGCCATCCCTGGCATTGACAAGCTTTCGTCTGCCGTCAGCCAATACGCGATCAATCAGGAAATAGTGCAGGAGCATATAATCTGATGATCGACGGCCAAACTCTGTCGGCCTGCTGGCAAAATAACTGGCCCATTGCCGATGGAATGGCACTGGGGATGCATCAAAGCTGAACCCATCCATGGCAACAATGACCATTCGTGGGGACAGGTAGCGCGCCCAGGCACCATAGCCTTCAAAGAAACCGCCGTCGGGCTGGAACATCTGTCGCTGGCCTGACACGATCCCGCCGAGCCGCGTCAGCGGCAAGAATCGATCAAGCTGGAATATCGGCGCAAGCATCCCCGCGCCTGAATCACTCAGCCTGAGCCCCTGAGTATCCTCCCCGACCGCTCGCATCTGAATACCGACTGGAAGCCGATAAAGCCGTTGTTGGCCGGGTACCCACACATCGACAATTGGTGGGGGCGATTGTGCCTTAAGAATGCTGCTCCAACCGATGATGAACAAGAGCAATGCCATCCGTACGCCGCTCATCGCACTTTATCCCGTCGCTTTTCAGGTACAATTTAACCGCAATGGCAATGAAGGCAATTCCAGCGTGGAAAAAAGCGTGCGATCCATATTTCACTGCCCCTATTTGTTCCGTTCCAGGAAGGAGGCTGTCGGTAGTTTGACCGACAGGTGAAGTGTCGGACAAGAAAGTTGGGCAGTTCTTCCACATCGAAAGTGGGTGCAGGGGCTCGGCCCCTGCCCGCCGGAGGCCTTTCTTGTGCTTTTGAAGGCTGTTGTGCAGGCTACCCCTCTCCCGGGGCGGCTGCGCCGCCTCTCGACCTCCCCCGCACGGGGAGAGGTGATGGAGTTACGGTTGCAAGGCATGCCGGGGACAGTATCATCACGCCTCTGCTTACCCCGCCTTCCGCGCTTCCGCCTCGATCACCTGGCGCAGGGCGGCGTTGATGCGGGTTTGGTAGAGTCGATTGCGTTTTGCTGGAATCCCAAACCCGCTCATGCCGAGCTTGTCGAGGCACGCTCCAAGTGCGGTCGATGCCTCGACAAGCTCGGCATGAGCGGTTCAATCACACTGCAATCCAGGTGCGCACCAAATGAAAGTGGGTGCAGGGGCTCAGCCCCTGCCCGCCGGAGGCCGGTTTTCTCTTGGCTTTGCTCGGGAGGGGCGCACCCCCTCTCCCGGCTCGGCTTTGCCGAGTCCGACCTCTCCCGCGAGGGGAGAGGTGATTGGGTTTATTCTGCTGCGGGGAGGTAGATGGCGCTGCCTTTGGCGCGGAATTCGGCGCTCTTCTCGGCCATGCCCGCTTCCAGCATGTCGGCGCTGTTCTGTTTGGCGGCGTAGTCGCGGACGTCCTGGGTGATTTTCATGCTGCAGAATTTCGGGCCGCACATGGAGCAGAAGTGGGCGACTTTCGCGCCTTCGGCCGGCAGGGTTTCGTCGTGGTAGGCCATCGCCGTTTCGGGGTCGAGCGACAGGTTGAACTGGTCGCGCCAGCGGAATTCGAAGCGGGCGCGGGAGAGGGCGTCGTCGCGCAGCTGGGCGCCGGGGTGGCCTTTGGCGAGGTCGGCGGCGTGGGCGGCGAGTTTGTAGGTGATGACGCCGACCTTGACGTCGTCGCGGTCGGGCAGACCGAGATGTTCCTTGGGCGTGACGTAGCAGAGCATGGCGGTGCCGAACCAGCCGATCATGGCGGCGCCGATGCCGCTGGTGATATGGTCATAGCCGGGCGCGATGTCGGTGGTGAGCGGCCCGAGGGTGTAGAAGGGGGCTTCGCCGCATTCTTCCAGCTGCTTTTCCATGTTGATCTTGATCTTGTGCATCGGCACGTGGCCGGGGCCTTCGATCATCACCTGGCAGTCCTGTTCCCAGGCGATCTTGGTCAGCTCGCCCAGGGTTTCGAGTTCGGCGAACTGGGCGCGATCATTGGCGTCGGCGATGGAGCCGGGGCGCAGGCCGTCGCCCAGCGAGAACGACACGTCATAGGCGCGCATGATCTCGCAGATCTCGGCAAAGTGGGTGTAGAGGAAATTTTCCTTGTGGTGGGCCAGGCACCATTTCGCCATGATCGAGCCGCCGCGCGAGACGATGCCGGTGACGCGGTTGGCGGTGAGCGGCACGTAAGCCAGGCGGACGCCGGCGTGGATGGTGAAATAATCGACGCCCTGTTCGGCCTGTTCGATCAGCGTGTCGCGGAACACGTCCCAGGTCAGGTCCTCGGCGATGCCGCCGACCTTTTCCAGCGCCTGGTAGATGGGGACGGTGCCGATCGGAACGGGGCTGTTGCGCAGGATCCATTCGCGGGTGTTGTGGATGTTGCGGCCGGTCGAAAGGTCCATGATGGTGTCGGCGCCCCAGCGGGTGGCCCAGACCATTTTTTCGACTTCCTCCGCGATGGAGGAGGCGACGGCCGAATTGCCGATGTTGGCGTTGATCTTCACCAGGAAGTTGCGGCCGATGATCATCGGTTCGGCTTCGGGGTGATTGATGTTGGCCGGGATGATGGCGCGGCCGCGGGCGATTTCATCACGCACGAATTCCGGCGTGACGTGATCGGGGATGGCGGCGCCAAAGCTTTCGCCATCGCGGGCCCGCTCCATGGCGGCGGCGCGGCCCATGTTCTCGCGGATGGCGACATATTCCATTTCGGGCGTGATGATGCCGCGGCGGGCATAGGCCAGCTGGGTGACGGCGGCGCCGGCCTTCGCCCGCAGCGGCGTCTTCACCACGTTGGGGAATTCGGCGACGTCTGACTTGCCGCCGGGCACGTTGACCACGCCGTTATCCTCCGGCTTCACCTCGCGGCCCGGATAGCGCTCCACATCGCCGCGCGCTTCGATCCAGGCGGTGCGCAGCGGCGGCAGGCCGGCGGCGATGTCGATGCTGGCGGTGGCATCGGTGTAGGGGCCCGACGTATCATAGATGCGCACCGGCGGTTCCTTGGCCGATGGATCGAGCGCCACCTCGCGCATGGCGACGCGGATTTCGGGGTGGAGCACGCCGGCGACATGGATCTTGCGGCTGCCCGGCAGCGGGCCGGTGGTGACCGGCATTTCCAGTTTCGAATTGATATCGGCCATGGCGTGCATCCTTTCCAAATGATCGGAATGGACGGGGCGCGCCTGCCTCACACGCTCCCTCCCTCCGCCGGTGTCAACCGGATCAGGTTCAGCGGGTTGCGTGAATTGACGCTCTCAGCCAGTTGCCTGGCACCCCGGGGAATGGCTTCGGATTACGCCCGCTCGCCCCACTTGGCAAGGCCGCGATCGGTACCGCAGACCTTGTCCCAGAAGCGGAAATAGAGGCCATAGTTGCAGGTGTAGAAGCGGTGATGCGCCTCGTGGTGGCTGGCCGAGATGATGTGGCGGCCGAACCAGCCATTCACCCAGCGCGCGGGGAACATTTCCCAGCCCATGTGGTTGGTGACGCCCATGATGGTGGCGATGGCCATGACAACGGCAAGCGCGCCGACATGGATGGGCAGGATGAACAGCATCGCCGGGATGAAGATGGCGCCGGAGATGGCTTCCCACGGGTGGAAGCTCATGGCGGCCCAGGCCGTGGGTGGCCGGCTGGCGTGGTGGACGGCGTGGGCGGCCTTGAACAGGCGGGGCTGGTGCATCCAGCGGTGCGTCCAGTAGAACCAGGTGTCGTGCGCGAACAGATAGGCGAGGATGGACAGCGGCCACCAGACGATCTGGAGCGGGGTTTCGACGGACCACATCAGCTGGGTCCAGCCCCATTGGCGGAAGCTTTCGATGGCAAGGGCGGCCGGCACGCCATAGATGGCGGCGGACATCAGGCTCCAGCGGATTTCGGCGCGGATCTGGGCGCGGCGGCGGGCGGGATCGGCGGGGCCATCGGCGACGCCGCGGGCCCGGGTGAGCCAGGCAAAGCCGCCGGAGACGGCGAGATAGCGCACGGCGATGATCAGCGTCATCGAAACGGTGGCGAGGGCGAAGGTGAGGCTGGTGGACACGGGCGTGGTTTAGCCGGCGGGGCCGCCCGCGCCAAGCGGCAGGCGGTCGCGGCTGCGGCGTGATGGGCCGGCGCGCAGATAATAGGCATCGCCCGTCCACCAGCGGGTGCGCATGCTGGCAAAGCGGATCCGGCCATAGCCGGCGTGGCCCCAGGCGGGCCCCCAGCTGCTGCGCAGGAAGAAGATCTGGCGGCGGCGGTCAAAGCCGGTGAGGACGACGAAATGATTGGGGAAGTCGTTGCGGGCCTCGCCGCCCGGCACCAGGCCGGGCACGGGTTCCACCAGGCCATCGTCGTGCCAGCCGGCCCGGTTGTGGGGATAGGCCAGCGGCACGATCAACGGTTGGCGCACCAGGGCGCGTTGCAGCGATTCGAGGCTGGTGTCGACCAGGCCGAAGGGCCGGAACGACAGAGGCTGGCCCAGCGCCTGCAGGGCGGGAGGCGGCGGGCACCATGCCGTGTTTCTTCACCAGATCCATGACAATGCACATGTCGGTCGTCTCGTCGGCCGGCAGGCGGCGGCCGCCGTGGGCGAGATCGGTGAGATATTGTTCCGACAGGGTGACCGGCATGCCGGTGGCGCGCGCCAGCGTGGCCTCTGCCGCGGCGGTGGCGGCGAAATAGGCGCAGGTGTTGCGTTCCCCCTGGTCCTTGACCGGGCCGAACAGCGCCGACTGATCGACCACCGGCGGCAGTGGCGAGGCGGGTTGGGCGGCGCGCGCCGAGGCGGGCAGGGACAGGGCGAGGCCGGCGGCCAGCAGCTGGCGTCGGGACAGCGGGTCGGGTGGCGGGCGCATGGCGATGAAACTGTGGCAGCGGGATGGCGGGGGTGCAAGCCAGGCGGTCATTGCCGGTTCAGTTGCATCGGCTATTACGGCCATGAGAAGGAGACAGGCCCTTGCCGATCGTTACATGCGCGGCCCTTGCCCTGGCGCTGGCCAATCCGGCCAGCCATGGCACATATCAACTTGCAGAGGATTGCGGTCCAGTGACCGGCTTTTTCGGCGGGACGCCGCGGGCGGCCCTGCAGGTGCCGGTGGTATTTCAACGGCCGCTGGTGGTGGAGGCCGGCGACCACAAGGTGCACGGCCTGATCGTGGACAAGGGCGGCAATCTGACCTGGCGGGGCGGGCAGATCGTGGCGCCGGCCGGCAGCCAGGCTGGCCTGCGCGGCAAGCCGGTGTATGGCGTGTTGCTGGCCAATGCCAGCAAGGTCACGCTGGAGAAGCTGCATCTGACCAATGCCCGCAAGGCGATCGTGGTGAACGACAGCAGCGACATCACGCTGCGCGATGCCCGCTGCAACGGCGATGTGGAAGATTGCATGATCGCCAGCGGTGCCAGGCGCATCCGGTTCCTGAACAACGAAATCGGGCCGTTCCAGCTGGTGGCCACCCGGTGCCTGCGGGGCGCTGTGCTGAGTTTGGGCGAAGGGCGGCGGCAGTGCGAGGCCGGCGGCGGCCAATGGACCGATGGCTGGCATGCCGATGTGCTGCAGCTGCGCAACGGGGTGGAGGATGTGCTGGCCGAAGGCAACCGCATCAATACCACCGGCCAGGGCCTCACGCAGATGGAGGCGGTGGGGGATCTGCCGATCCGCGCCGTGGTGTTCCGCAACAATGTGATCGCCAGCGGCCGCCATGGCCTCACCCTGGGCGCCTGTTTTGCGTGCCGGATCGAAGGCAACCGGCTGACCACGGCGGTGCCGGGCTGGAAATCGCAGATCCGGCCGGGCCAGGCGCTGGCCTGTGGTAATCAGGTGCCCGATGGCGGCCCGGGCCGCGACAAATGCCGGTGACGGCAGCGGCCGACCGGCCGGGCATGCGCTTCATTCCCGGCGGTGCGTTCCGCATGGGATCAGACCGCTGGTATCCCGAGGAACGGCCGGTGCGCCAGGTGGCGGTGGATGGGTTCTGGATTGACGAAACCCCGGTGACCAACCGCGACTTTGCCGCCTTTGTCGCCGCCACCGGCCATCGCACCCTGGCCGAGATCGCGCCCGATCCGGCGGCCTATCCGGGCATGGACCCGGCGCTGGCCGTGCCGGGCGCCCTGGTGTTCACGCCGCCGCCGGGGCCGGTGCCGCTGGATCAATATCATTTGTGGTGGCGTTGGGTGCCGGGGGCCGATTGGCGCCACCCGCTGGGGCCCGATGCGGATGTGGAGGCACTGGGCCTGTGGGATCACCCGGTGGTGCAGGTGGCCTGGGCCGATGCCGCCGCCTATGCCACCTGGGCCGGCAAGGCCCTGCCCACCGAGGCCGAGCATGAATTTGCCGCCCGGGGCACGCTGGACGGGGCGGATTTTGCCTGGGGCGAAGAACTGGCCCCCGATGGCCGCATGCTGGCCAATTATTGGCAGGGCGAATTTCCCCACCACAACAGCCTGGCCGATGGCTGGCTGCGCACGTCGCCGGTGCGCAGCTTTCCGGCCAATGGCCACGGCCTGTACGACATGATCGGCAATGTGTGGGAATGGACGGCGGATTGGTGGCAGGACCGGCCGCGCCTGCCCGGCAAGAAGCGGCCCGAGGCCTGCTGCACCATCCGCAATCCGCGCGGCGGCGACCTGTGGGGCAGTTATGACCCGGCGCAGCCAGCGGTGAAGATCGGCCGCAAGGTATTGAAAGGCGGATCGCATCTGTGCGCGGTCAACCATTGCCAGCGCTTTCGCCCGGCGGCGCGCCATCCCGAAATGATCGACACTGCCACCAGCCACATCGGCTTTCGCTGCGTGGTGCGGGCGAAGGGCTGATACGGGCCGTGACGCGGCGTCGCTTGACCGGCCGGGCCGCGCGCGGCAGCGTTGGGCAATGACGCATCTGCTTCGCCGCCATCTGTTTGCCGCCGCCCTGGTGCTGGCCCTGCCCGCCGCCGCGCAGGAGGCGCCGCTGGCCAGCCCGGCCCCGGCCGCCCAGGCCAGCCCGCCGCCGCCGGCGCCCGCCACCGTGGCCATCGTGATGACCACCGAACTGGGGCCGATCACCATCGCGCTGGAAACCGAGCGCGCGCCGATCACCGCCAATTATATCCTTCGCCATGTTGACGAGGCGCGGCTGGACGGCGCCGCCTTTTACCGGGCGATGAAGCTGACGCCGGATGGCAGCTTTGGCCTGGTGCAGGGCGGCATCCAGGATGGCCGCAAGCTGTTGCCGCCAGTGGCGCACGAGCCGACCAGCACCACTGGCCTGACCCACAAGGAGGGGGCGGTGAGCCTGGCGCGCGGCGCACCGGGCACGGCACAGGCGCAATTCTTCATCATCCTGGGCGATCTTTCCAGCCTGGATGCCAAGCCGGGCGGACCCGGTGACACTCTGGGCTATGCCGTGTTCGGCCGGGTGACGGACGGCATGGACGTGGTGAAGAAGATCCAGAATGCCGCCGTGTCGGCCACCAAGGGCGAAGGCGCCATGAAGGGGCAGATGATCGAGACGCCGGTGAAGATCATCAGCGTGAAGCGCTTGATCCCCTTGCCGGCCAAGCCCAGGCCGGCGGTGCGCCCGGCCGCGAAGAAGCCGCTGCCGAAAAAGCGCTGATCAGTTGTAGGGTGGGGCGAACCAGCCCTTGGGCGATGAAGTGAAGATTTCGCAGCCGGTTTCGGTGATCCCGATGCTGTGTTCGAACTGGGCCGACAGGCTGCGATCCCGGGTCACCGCCGTCCAGCCATCGTCCAGCACCTTCACGGCCGGGCCGCCGGCGTTGATCATCGGTTCGATGGTGAAGAACATGCCCGGCCGCAGCAGCACGCCGCGCCCCGGCTTGCCGATGTGCACGACATTGGGGGCGGTGTGGAAATCCTGGCCCAAACCATGGCCGCAGAAATCGCGCACCACGCTCATGCGGTTCTTTTCGGCATGGGTCTGGATGGCATAGCCGACATCGCCCAGCGTGTTGCCGGGTTTGGCCTGCTCGATGCCCAGCATCAGGCATTCATAGGTGACATCGACCAGCCGGCGCGCCTTGATCGGCACATCGCCGACGAAGAACATGCGGCTGGTATCGCCATACCAGCCATCCACCACCACGGTGACATCGATGTTGACGATATCGCCGGCCTTGAGCTTTTTCGGGCCGGGAATGCCGTGGCAGACGACATGGTTCACCGAAATGCACAGCGAATGGGAAAAGCCGCGATAGAAGACGGTGGCCGATGCGGCGCCGGCGGCGCGGACAAATTCCCAGGCCATGCTGTCGAGATCGATGGTCGCAACCTCGGGCTGGACGAAGGGGGTGATGTGATCCAGCACCTCGGCCGCCAGCCGGCCGGCCTTGCGCATGCCTTCGAAGGCAGCCGGGCCATGCAGGCGCAACTGGCCTTCGGTGGGGTCCATCACGGTGGTGTAGAGCGCCTGTGTCATCATGGCTCACATAGGCGTTCGGGGCCGCCAAGTCCATGCGGCCAACAATCTGGGCATGGCCAGCCACGGCCGGCTGGGTTAAGACGGCGGGCATGAGCGTTGACCGTATCTATACCGCCGCCCTGGTGATCATTGGGGATGAAATCCTGTCGGGCCGCACCCAGGATGCCAATCTCGCCTATCTGGCGAAGTGGCTGGGCGTGCAGGGCATCCGCCTGAAGGAAGTGCGCGTGGTGTCGGACGACATGGACGCGATTGGCGATGCGGTGAACGCCCTGCGCGTCGCCCATGATTATCTGTTCACCACCGGCGGCATCGGCCCGACCCATGATGACATCACGGTGGATGCGATTGCCGCCGCGCTGGGGCGGGAGGTGATCGTGCACCCGGATGCGCGCCAGATCCTGGCCGATCATTATGGCGACCAGCTGACGGACGCGCGGTTGCGCATGGCGCGCACGCCGGCCGGGGCCAGCCTGATCGAGAACCCGCGCACCAAGGCGCCGGGCATCAGGGTGGAGAATATCTTCATCATGGCCGGCGTGCCGATGATCACCCAGGGCATGCTGGCGGCGCTGGACGGGCAGCTGCAAGGCGGCGCCCCGGTGCTGAGCCGCACGGTGGCGGCCTGGACGCAGGAAAGCAAGGCGGCCGAGCTGTTGAAGCAGACCGAACGGGCCAACCCCGGCGTGCAGATCGGGTCTTACCCCTTCTGGCGCGAGGGGAAGACCGGGGCGAATTTCGTCATCCGTTCGACCAGCAGCGATCAACTGGCCACGGTGGCGGAACAGCTGATGGCGGGCCTGGCCGAAATTGGTATCACGCCGGTTGATGGCGAGTTGTGAGGGGGTCTCCATGAGGGTCAACATGGCGATCATACGCTGGGTGCTGCTGGCGCTGATGGGCTTTGGCTTCCTGTTGCTGGCGGTGTCGAACTGGACATTCGTGCCCTTCATCCTGCCGGATGGCGGGGTGGCGCGGGCGCCGTTGCCGCTGTTGCTGGGCGGGGCGTTCCTGGCCGGCATGATCCCCACCTGGGCGTGGATGGCCTTTGTGCGCCCGTTGCTGGAAGGGCGCCGCCTGCGGCCGCGCGCCCGCACCGAACGCGCTGAAGTGGCGCCGCCGTTGGGGCAAACGGGCATCTGACGTGGCAGGCAATCGCGTGTTCGTGGCCATTGACGTGGCCGATGTGGCGGCAGCGCGCGCGCTGGTGACGGCGATTGCGCCGCATGTGGGCGGCATCAAGCTGGGGCTGGAGTTTTTCTGTGCCCATGGCCCGGCCGGCATCGCCGCCGTGATGGCGGGGCAGGATCTGCCGCTCTTCCTTGACCTGAAACTGCACGACATTCCCAACACGGTGGCCGGTGCGGTGCACAGCCTGGCCCCGCTGGCGCCCAGCATCCTGACCGTGCATGCCGCCGGTGGCCATGCCATGCTGGCCGCGGCCCGCGCCGCGGCGCCGCCGGCCACCCGCGTGGTGGCGGTGACGGTGCTGACCAGCCTGGATGATGGCGACCTGCTCGCCGCCGGCGTCGCCGATGGCACCGGGCCCCAGGCGCAGCGGCTGGCCGGGGTGGCGCGCAGCGCCGGGCTGGATGGCATCGTGTGTTCCCCCCACGAGGTGGCGGCGGTGAAGGCGGTTTGGGACGATGGCCTGTTCGTCGTGCCCGGCTTGCGCCCGGCCGGCAGCGACGTGGGCGATCAGAAGCGGGTGATGACCCCGGCCGATGCACAGGCGCTGGGCGCCGGCGTGCTGGTGATTGGCCGGCCGATCACGGCGGCGGCCGATCCCGCCGCCGCCGCGGCCGCGATTGCCGCCACCCTGGCATGACGCCGTTCAAGATTTGCGGGGTGAAAACCCCCGGGATATTGGCAGCGGCCGTGGCCAGCGGTGCGGCGCACATCGGCTTCAACTTTTTCCCGCCCAGCCCGCGCTTTGTCAGCCCCGCCGATGCGGCGCCGTTGATCGCGCAGGTGCCGGCCGGGGTGGGCCGGGTGGCGGTGCTGGTCGATCCCGATGATGAACTGTTGGCCGCCGTGCTGGCCGCCGGGGTCGACATATTGCAATTCCACAACGTGCCGGCCGATCGGCTGGCGGCCATTGCCCAGCGCCATGGCCGGCCGGTGTGGCTGGCCGCCGGGGTGAAGACCCATGCCGACATCGCGGCGGCTGAAAAGGCCGCAGGGCCTGCCGACCTGTTGCTGTTGGATGCCAAAGCGCCTAACGACGCGCCATTGCCGGGTGGCAATGGCTTGGCCTTTGACTGGCGCTTGCTGGTGGAACGCCGGCCACAGCGCCGCTTTGGCCTCGCCGGGGGGCTGGGCATCGGCAATGTCGCCGATGCGATCCGGCTGGTCGCCCCGGCGCTGGTCGATGTGGCATCGGGTGTCGAAGAAGGGGCTGGGGTGAAATCGGTGGAGAAGATCATGGCCTTTGCGAGCGCAGTGAGGGGCGCATGAACGCTGACGTTGGTTCCCTGCGGGCCGGGCCGGATGCCAATGGCCATTTCGGGCAATTTGGCGGGCGTTATGTCGCCGAAACGCTGATGCCGCTGATCCTGGAGCTGGAGCAGGCCTATACCGCCGCCAAGGCCGATCCGGCCTTTCATGCCGAGCTGAATGACCTGCTCACCCATTATGTCGGCCGGCCGAGCCCGCTCTATTTCGCGCCGCGGCTGACCGAGGAACTGGGCGGCGCGAAGATT
Organism: uncultured Sandarakinorhabdus sp.; assembly: GCA_964488775.1. GTDB lineage: Bacteria > Pseudomonadota > Alphaproteobacteria > Sphingomonadales > Sphingomonadaceae > Sandarakinorhabdus. Next base: position 23,260 of record CAZAWH010000032.1, read on the forward strand.
TACCTGAAGCGCGACGAGCTCAATCACACCGGCGCGCACAAGATCAACAATTGCATCGGCCAGATCCTGCTCGCCCGCCGCATGGGCAAGACGCGCATCATCGCCGAAACCGGCGCTGGCCAGCATGGTGTGGCCACCGCCACGGTGGCGGCGCGCTTTGGCCTGCCCTGCACCATCTACATGGGCGCGCGCGACATCGAGCGGCAGGCCCCCAACGTGTTCCGCATGAAGCTGCTGGGCGCCGAGGTGAAGGCGGTGGAAAGCGGCAGCAAGACGCTGAAGGATGCGATGAACGAGGCGCTGCGCGATTGGGTGACCAACGTGCACGACACCTTCTACATCATCGGCACTGCGGCCGGCCCGCACCCCTATCCTGAGCTTGTGCGCGATTTCCAGACGGTGATCGGCAAGGAAGCCCGCGCCCAGATCCTGGAGCGTGAAGGCCGGCTGCCCGATCTGCTGGTGGCGGCCATCGGCGGCGGTTCCAACGCCATCGGCCTGTTTCACCCGTTCCTGGATGATGCGGGTGTGCGCATCGTTGGCATTGAGGCGTCGGGCAAGGGGCTCGACACCCACGAACATGCCGCGTCGCTGGCCGGTGGCCGCGCCGGGGTGCTGCACGGCAACAAGACCATGTTGCTGCAGGACGAGGACGGCCAGATCACCGAGGCGCACAGCATTTCGGCGGGCCTCGATTATCCCGGCATCGGGCCCGAACATGCCTGGCTGCATGCCATTGGCCGGGTGGAGTATCAAAGCGCCACCGACGACGAAGCGCTGGAGGGGTTCCAGCTGCTGTGCCGCACCGAAGGCATCATCCCGGCGCTGGAGCCGAGCCACGCGCTGGCCGCCGTGGCCCGCATCGCGCCGACCATGGGCAAGGACCAGATCATCATCGCCAATCTGTGCGGACGGGGGGACAAGGATATCTTCACCGTCGCCGCCGCGCTGGGAGTGGCGATGTGAGCGGCGACCGGCTTTCCGCCCGCTTTGCCGCCTGCGCCAGCGAAGGCCGCGCCGCGCTGGTGACGTTCGTGACCGCCGGTGATCCTGATCTGGCGACCTCGGCCGGCATCCTCGCCGCGCTGCCCGGCGCGGGGGCGGACATCATCGAGCTGGGCATGCCGTTCACCGATCCGATGGCCGATGGCCCGGCGATCCAG
>CAZAWH010000033.1:0-24372 GCA_964488775.1 uncultured Sandarakinorhabdus sp.
CCCGCACGCCGCGCACGCCGTGCGCCTGCGCCAGGGCCATGAAATCGATGGCCGGTTCGGTCAGGTCCATGGCCGGGTAACGATCGGCGCGGGCGGCGTGATCGCCGATGGCGCGGGTGCGCTGCTTGAGGATGCGGTAGCTGCTGTTGTTGAACACGATGGTCACCACCGGCAATTTGTAATGGGCCAGCGTCCACAGCGCGGCGGCCGAATACATCAGGCTGCCATCGCCAGAGAGCGCCACCACCGGCCGGCCGGGGTTGGCCAATTGCATGGCGGCGGCTTGGGGCAGAGCGACACCAATGCCGCCGCCGCGCATGCCGAACCAGCTGTCGGGCCGCGTCGCCGGCAACAGGCTGCGCACGACATTCATGCCGGATGACAACAGCTCCTCGATGATGATCGCATCCGCCGGCATCACCTCGCCCAGCCGCTTCAGCACCGCCAGCGGATCGAGCGGCACCGCATCCATCACCGCGTCGGCCCTGGCCAGCAGCGCGGCCCTGGCCTCGGCAATCCTCGCCTCCACGCCCACCCGGCGGGCAGCGCCGCAGCCCGCAACCAGCGCGGTCAATTCCGGCAGCGTCGCCTTGGGGCAGCCCTGGATGGCGGCGGTGGCGGCGAAATTCTTGCCGATCTCCCACGGATTGTCATCGAGATGCACCAGGCGCTTGCCCGGCTCCAGACCTTCCACGCCGGTGGCCTGGCTTTGGGTCAACAGGTCGGCCCCGATGGAAATCACCAGGTCGTGATCCCGCGTCGCCGCCCGCAGCGCCGGCGTCATGCGCGGCACCGTGCCGGCAAACAGCGGGTGGTTGCTGGGGAAGGCGGCGCGGTTGGCCATGCCCTCCATGTAAACCGGCGCGCCCACGGCTTCGGCAAAGGCCACCATCTCGGCAAAAGCATCGCGGTTCGCCACGCAATCGCCGGCAAAGATGATCGGGTTCGTCGCGGCGCGGATCAGTTCGGCGGCGCGGGCCACTTCGGCGGCATCACCGCGCACGGCAGCGCCAATGCGGGTGGGCGCGCCGATATCCAGATCATCCGGCGCCACCGCGTTCAGGATGTCGCCGGGGATGGACAGGAACACCGGCCCCGTCGGCGCCGTCAACGCCACCTTCGCTGCCCGGCGCACCGCGCGTGGCAATTCCTCGATGCTCGAAACCTCGAACGACCATTTGCACAGCGGGCGGGCCATGGTCGCCAGATCGTCCCACAACAGCGGCTCGGTCAGGCGGATACTCATGTCCTGCTGCCCGGCCGTCACCAGCACCGGCGCGCCGGCCTTGGCCGCGTTGTAGAGCATGCCCATGGCGTTGCCCAAACCGGGTGCTGCATGCAGGTTACACACGGCCAGTTTGCCGGTGGCCTGGGCCCAGCCATCGGCCATGCCCATCACCACCACCTCATTGAGGCCGAGCACATAGCGCAGCCGGTCCTCCACCACGAAGGCATCCAGCAGCGGCAATTCGGTGGTGCCGGGGTTGCCGAAGATGATCTCCACCCCCTCGCTGTGCAGGATGTCGAGGAACAGATGCTTGCCGGGCTTCGTCATGGAATCATCTCGTCCTCGGTGACGGGCGGCAGGCGGATGCTGCCATCCAGCAGGCCAGCGCCGGGCAGATAGGCGCGGAACATCAAAACGAACTTGCCCTTGGGCGCCGGCAGCCAGTTCACCACCCGCTCGCCGCTGGGCTTGGGATTCTGGATGAACAATTCGATGCTGCCATCGCGTTCGGGGCGCAAATGGCGCGACCGGTCACCCACGGCAAAGCGATCAAGCGCGTTCGGCACGAAAAACAGCCGGCCATCGGCCTCCTGTTGGTACATGGTCAACGACCAGAAGGCCCCCACCGGCAGGCCGGGCGGGATCTTCAGCCGCCAGCTCTTCTCGCCGGTCAGCGGCTTGCCCTCGCCATCGCTCCGCGCGGTGAAATACACCGCCTCCACCCGCGGCAACGCTGCCAGCCCGCCCAGCGCCACCCGGGCGCGCAGATCATCATCCTCGCCATAAAGCGCCATGTTGAACGGCGGATAGGCCCAGCCATTCACCGTCTCGCCGCCCGACAGCCCATCGCGCAGTTCCGCCACCAGCGCCGGCAGACTGTCATTCCACAGGGCCTGCAATTGCGGGCTCAACTGGTCCCAGGGCGTGCCGATGCCCTGATCGGCAAAGCCGCGCGCCCGCGCCTGCAGCCGTTCATCGCCCGACCGTTCGATGGCCAGGTTCACCGCGGTGATGAAGGCCTTGCCATCCGGCCGCGCCGGCACCGCCAGATCGATGGGATTTTCACCCCCCACCGCCGACAGCGTGTAGCGCGTCAGGCCATCAGCGGCGGCGGCCAGATCCTCCGGTCCGTTCACCACCACCCGCACCAGCAGCCAGGCATCATTGGATTGGCTGCGCACCATCTCCACGCCCTTGGGCAGATCGCCGGAAAAATTCGGGCCAACAATGGCATAACGCCCGCCGGCCGAGCCCACCGTGCGCGTGCCCAGCACCGCCACCACATCGCTGGTGATGCTCATCAACGCCGCCGAGTGATAGCGGTTCAGCGGCGGGATGCTGAAGAACACCGGCCCCTGGGACAGGTCGAGCCAGGCCGAGCCATAGAGCGTGTCATTGTTGGGCGTCGTCACCTCGCGGCTGCCGGCATCGGCCAGCGTCAGCCGCGGGATCAGCGCGTTGATGCCGCTGCCCATGCCGGCGGCCGCCACCCGCGCCGCCTGGGCCTGGCGGGTGCGCAGCATCTCATAGGGCGCAAAGCCAAAGCGGAAGGCGCGGCGCAGCGCCTGAATTTCCGGTGTGTCCGCCAGGGCCTTTGGTTCCGCGGCAACTTGTGCCGCCGGCTTTGCGGGCGCGGCCACCGGCCTGGCCGCCACCGGCTTTTTCGCCGCCGGCTTCGCTGGCGCCGCCAGCCCCGGTGCGGCCACCAGCATCAGCGCCGCTGCAATCATTCCCCAATGCTGGCGCATTCGCCGCTCCCTGATCATTTTGCCCGTCAATGCCCAAGGGGGTGCCCGGCGTAAAGTGGGCCGTCGCGAATCTGTTCGGGGAAGGATCATTGCCATGAGCGAAGCCTATATCGTTGCCGCCAAGCGCACCGCCGGGGGCCGTCGCGGCGGCCTGCTGCGCGATTGGCACCCGGCCGATCTTTCGGCCAAGGTGCTGGATGCGCTGGTGGATGAAACCGGCGTTGATCCCGCCCTGATCGAGGATGTGATCATGGGCTGCGTCGGCCAGGGTGGGCAGCAGTCCACCAACGTCGCCCGCAACGCCGTCCTGTCCTCCAAACTGCCCGAATCGGTGCCCGGCACCTCGGTTGACCGTCAGTGCGGTTCCAGCCAGCAGGCCATCCATTTCGCCGCCGCCACGGTGATGAGCGGCCAGATGGACGTGGTGATCGCCGCCGGCGTCGAATCGATGACGCGCGTGCCGATGGGCATGACGGTGGCGCTGCCCGCCAAGGCCGGCATGGGCATGCCCTATGGCGAGGGCATGGCCGCCCGCTATCCCGGCATCCAGTTCAGCCAGTTCACCGGCGCCGAAATGATCGCGGTGAAATATGGCCTGACCAAGGACATGCTGGATGAATATGGCTATGAAAGCCAGCGCCGCGCCGGCGAGGCCGCCAAGGCCGGCGCCTTCGCCCGGGAAATCGTGCCGATTGAGGTCACCACCCACGATGGCGCGCCGCACGTCCACACCCAGGATGAAGGCATCCGCTTTGATGTCAGCCTGGAAGGCGTGAAGGGCGTCAAGCTGATCAACCCCGATGGCGGCCGGCTGACGGCGGCGACCAGCAGCCAGATCTGCGACGGCGCCTCGGCGGTGATGATCGTCAACGAACGCGGCCTCAAGGCGCTGGGCGTCAAGCCGCTGGCCCGCATCCACACCATGACCGTGGTCGGCGAAGACCCGGTGATCATGCTGGAAGCGCCCATCGGCGCCACCAGGAAGGCCCTGGCCCGCGCCGGCATGAAGATCGACGACATCGATCTGTATGAGGTGAACGAGGCCTTTGCCTCGGTGCCGATGGCCTGGCTGCAACAGCTGGAGGCCGATCATGCCCGCCTCAATGTCAACGGCGGCGCCATCGCACTCGGCCACCCGCTCGGCGCATCGGGCACCAAGCTGATGGCTACCCTGGTCCACGCCCTCCAGGCCCGCGGCAAGCGCTGGGGCCTGCAGACCATGTGCGAAGGCGGCGGTCTGGCCAACGTCACCATCATCGAGGCGCTGTAACCCGGCCGGCGAGCCCGCGTCCGATCCTCCCCTCTGAGGGGAGGTGGCGCGCAGCGCCGGAGGGGTCCGCCAGGCCCGCATTCAGGAAGGACATCCCATGGCCTACACCCAGATCGCCCTCGACATCGATGGCCCCATCGCCACCCTCACCCTCGACCGGCCCGACAAGCTCAATGCCTTCACCGGCACCATGATGGCCGAAATGATCGCCGCCTTTGACGAGACGGACGCCAATGATCAGGTGAAGGCCGTCATCGTCACCGGGCGCGGCCGCGCCTTCTGTGCCGGGGCGGATTTGTCCGCCGGGGCCGCCACGTTCGATTACGAAAAACTCGGCGGCGCGCGCAGCGCCAGCCCGGTCAAGGACGATGGCACGATCGACTGGCGCCACCCCGCCACCCGCGATGGCGGCGGCCAGGTGACCATGCGCATCTTCCGCAGCCTGAAACCGGTGATCGCCGCCGTCAACGGCCCGGCCGTCGGCATCGGCGCCACCATGCAACTGGCGATGGACATGCGGCTGGCCAGCGACACCGCCCGCTTCGGGTTCGTGTTCGCCCGGCGCGGCATCGTGCCAGAGGCTGGCTCCAGCTGGTTCCTGTCGAAACTCGTCGGCCTGCCGCAGGCGCTGGAATGGTGCATGACCGGCCGGGTGTTCGATGCCGCCGAAGCGCAAAAGGGCGGCCTCACCCGCTCCACCCATGCGCCCGACGATCTGTTGCCCGCCGCCCGCGCCCTCGCGCTGGAAATCGCCGAAAACACCGCCCCCGTCTCGGTGGCGCTCACCCGCCAGATGCTGTGGCGCATGGCCGGCGCGCCCAGCCCGTGGGACGCCCACCGGCTGGACAGCCGCATGGTCTATATGCGCGGCCGCTCCGGCGATGCGAAGGAAGGCGTCGTCAGCTTCCTGGAAAAACGCCCGCCCAGCTATCCGGACACGGTGAGCCAGCACATGCCGGCGAACGTGTTTCCCTGGTGGGACGAAGAGACCTGGTGATCAGGCCTGTTCGAGCAGGTCCGCCACATCCAGCCCCAGCCGGGTGATGCGGGCCTGCACACGCGGCCATTCCTCGGTCAGAAAGGCCTCACGCTCGGCGGCGAGCAGGGCACGCACCGCGCCGTCACCGGCAAACAGGCCGACGCCCTTGCGCGCCCGCACCAGCCCGCTGGCCTGCAGATCCTGATAGGCCTTGGCCACGGTCAGCGGGTTGACCCCGGCCTCGGCGGCCAGCGCCCGCACCGATGGCAGCATGGCGCCATCGCCCAACGTCAATATCCGGTCCACGATGAGGTCACGGATCTGGCGATAGATGGGGCGATCGTTGGAGAACATGCACTGTCTTATGCTGCCAGCACAGCCAAAGGTCAAGCTGTGTTAATCCCCTAACGCGCCGTCCTGCCAAGAAGGGGAGGGGATTGCAATTTGCGTATGAAACCCTCCCCTTCGTCGGCAAGGCCAATGCAATCCTCCCCTCTGAGGGGAGGTGGCGCCGCAGGCGCCGGAGGGGTCGCGCCTGCTACACCAGCCCCAGCGCCGCCAGCTCCCGCAGCAGCGCCGGCGGCAGCGCCGCGCCCGGGTCGGCCCCGGCGGCCAGATCGGGCGGCGCATCGCCGGCCGCCAGATAACGCCAGCCCTGGTGCGCCCGGCACGGCCGCGGTTCCACCGGCACTGGGCCGGGCTGCAGTTCGATGGCGCATTTGGTGCCCCACGGCGTTTCCACCATGGCGATGGACAGGATGGTCTGCCGCGCCACCAGCCTGTGGCCGATGATCCAGTAAATCGATCCGCCGATCAGTTCGTCCGCCCGCTTGGGCATGAACCGCGTGTGCGCCCCGGCGCGGCCTTCACCCCACCAGTGCGCCTGCCGCGCCGCCAACGTCTCGATATCCGGGCAGCCGGCGGCCACCTTGGTCAGATGGAGGGTCATTGCAGGTTCGCGACACCCACCAGCGCCGCCAGGCCCAGAAAGCCCAGGAAGCCCATCGTGTCGGTGGTCATCGTCACGAAGATCGAACTGGCCACCGCCGGATCGGTGCGCAGCCGGGTCAGCGCCAGCGGCACCAGCACGCCGGCCAGGCCCGCCACCATGATGTTGAACAGGGCCGCCGCCGCAATCACCCCGCCCAGATTGATGCTGTTGAACAGGATGCCCACGCCCAGGCCCAAAAGGGCGGCGATGGTCAGGCCGTTCAGCATCGCCACCCGCACCTCGCGCCAGATGGTGCGGCGCGTGTTGCTGTCGGTCAGCTGCTTGGTGGCAATGGCGCGCACCGCCACCGCCATCGTCTGGGTGCCGGCATTGCCGCCGATGCTGGCGACAATGGGGGTCAGCGCCGCCAGCGTCACCAGTTTCTCGATGGTCGGTTCAAACAGCGCGATCACGCTGGACGAGATCATCGCCGTGCCCAGGTTGGCCGCCAGCCAGCGCACCCGCGCCTTGTAACTTTCCACCACCGGCTCGTTGATGTCGCCATCGCCGGCGCCCGACAGTTTCAGCGCGTCCTCGCCGGCTTCGGCCTGGATGATGTGCACCACGTCATCGACGGTGATCACGCCGACCAGCTTGCCATAGGCATCGACCACGGCCGCGGAAATCAGCGCATATTTCTGGAACTGCAGCGCCACTTCCTCCTGGTCCATGGCGACCGGGATCAACGTCTGCTCCCGCTTCATCACATCGCCGACCATCAGATCGGGCGGCGCGGTGAGCAGCCATGACAGGCGCATCGTGCCGACCGGGCGGCCGGCGATATCGACGACAAAGATTTCCCAGAAATCCGTGGCCGGATCGATGCTGGCGCGGATACGCTCGATCACCGCGCCCACGCTCATGTTCTCCGTCACCGCCACCAGGTCGCGCTGCATCAGGCGGCCGGCGGATTCCTCCGGATAATTCAGCGCGGCCTCGATGTCGGCCCGGTCTTCGGGTGCCAGCGCCCGCAACACGGCGCGCTGGTCATCGGCTTCCAGATCCTCGATGACGGCCACCGCATCGTCGGTGTCCAGCTGGGTGACCACCTCGGCCACCTCGCCGGGCGACAGTGCCTCCAGCACATCCTCGCGAACATAATCGTCCAGCTCGGCGATCACCTCGGCGTTCAGCACATCGCCCAGCGCATCGGCCAGCGGCGCGCGCGCATCCACGGCAATCGCGGCAAACAGATCGGCGACATCGGCCGGGTGCAACGGGCTGACCAGCGCGCGCAGGGCGTCATCGTCGCCGCTGTCCAGCACAGCGGCAACTTCGGCCACAAAGGCCCGGCTCAACCGGCCCTCCTGCAACGCATCCGGCGCCTCGTCGGCGCGCGGATCAAGGCGGATATCATCGCTCACAGCGGGCGTTATACGCGCCTTGGCTTTCAGCGCCAGCCCGCCGGGCACTGGGCCGCAGGGCCTTGCCTTCGATATTGACAAGGTAAAGTCTGCATGTTGCAATTAACAGTCGAGCAAGAAGACTTGACGAAACGGGGGGATTGAACATGCGCCAATATTTGATCGCCAGCGTGGCGACATTGCTTCTGGCTGTGCCCAGCCAGGCCCAGGTCACTTTTGTGCCCGATACGGCAGGCCTCGCGGCCCTGGGGACGGTGACAACCCAGAACTTGTGCTGCGAAGCCGCCCAGTCCCACAGTTACACTTTTGGTGATGTGACCTATGTCGCGACGTCCGGTCCGACCGACCCGCTGCGGATCTATCCCACGGGCTTTGCCGGCGTCACGCAACCCACACTGATCAACGACTATAATGGTGGCATCGCAATCGACTTTGCCGGCACCTACCAACTGATCGGGGTCTTCTTTGGCCGGTTCAACCCGGGGTCACAACTTGACACGATCACGGTCACAACCAACCTTGGCAGCTATGATTTTCAGGTCACGCTGAACAGCCTGTTCAACGGCGCGGCACCCGGCTTTGCCGGCTTTTCCGCCACCGGGCCGGAATATATCACCCGGCTGTCCTTTTCCGGCCTTTCACCCAACCTGGCGTTCAATTCCAATCCGGGCATCACCGGCGTTCAGTTCGGCAATCCGACGCCGCCTGGCGGGGTGCCCGAGCCGGCCAGCTGGGCCATGCTGCTTGCCGGCTTTGGTCTTTCGGGCCTGATGCTGCGTCGCCGCCGGTTGCGGGTGGTCAGCGCCTGATACCGCTCACTGTCGCCGGGCGCGGCGCCAGGCCCTGACGGCCCGGCCCATGTGCGCCCGGCGCAGGCCGCGCCCGGCCAGCAGGCGCCGGAAATCGATGGCGCTGTCAAAATTCTGCAGCTGCCAGTGATAATAATTCACATACTCCAGCGCCGCGAGAACCGTGAGGCCCACCGCCGCAATCGTGCGCGGCGGCCAGCCCTGGGCGACGACGGCCCGGCCGCTGGCCAGCACCGCGATGCCAAGCAGCAGCAGGGCCGGCAGCTCGGCGCGGGCGCAAAAGGCCAGCAGCCGCTCGGCCTGCGCCGGCTTGCCATCCATCCGCGCCAGCACCAGCAGCCACGCCGCCGTGCCGATCACCAACAGGAAGGAACAGGCCGCCGCCGCCAGCCCGGCCGCCAGATCGGGCCTGTCACCCGCCTGCCAGACCAGGAACCAGACAAACAGCGGCACCGCCAGCACATTGCCGGCCTCCATCTTCCAGTAACTGGCCAGATGCTTGCGCAAGGCGGCGGGATCGCGGCCGGAAAAGCGGGGTGCGGACATGGCTTGCCTTAACGGCCGACCGCCCGGGCCGGCCAGTGGCAATTGCACCACGGCCGGTTATGATGGCGCATGCACCGCCGCACGCTGCCGCTGATCCTTGCCGCTGGCCTTGGCGGGTTGGCTCTGGCCGTGTGGACACAGCGCCCCGCCGCGCCGCCGGCCGCGCCGGTTGCCCGCCCAACCGCCAGCCCCGCCGCCATCCCGCTGGCCCGGCCGGGGCTGGCCTGGCCGCTGGTGCAACAGCGGCTGGCCGATGGGCTGGCCGGGCTGGATCTGCCGCCGGCCGGCCTGCGCGTGGATCTGGTGGTCAAAACCGACACCAACGGCACCATCACCGCCACCAATGTGCAGGTTGCCGGCACCGCGCCGCCGGCCGCCGTCACCCGCCTTGTCAACGCCGCCACGCTGCGGGTGCCATTTGCACTCGACGGCCCGGCCGGCCAATATCGCCTGTGGCTGAAACTGGTGCCGGCCCAGCCGCCGGCCGAAACGGGGAGCATCTGACCCATGCAGATCTGGTTGCCGGTCATCATCTATGGCACCACCGTGGCGTTGGGGCTGGTGCTGGGCTGGTATTTCCTGTCATCGAAACGCCCGCCCAGGGCGGTGCAAGCCATTCATTTCCTTACCGGTTTTGGCGGTCTTGAGGTGGTGATGCTTATCTCCTCCCGCTCCCGCGGCGATGCCGATCTGAAGGAAAATGCCACCATCGCGCTGGTGATGCTGGGCCTTGCGGTGTTTTCCGGCCTGTTCGCCGGCATCATGGCCAAGCCGCGCCCCGACGTGCTGGGCCCCACGCTGGCCGCCCACGCCTTCATCGGCGGCAGCGCCTTCCTCCTCCTCGCCAACTGGACGATGAACGCCGCCGGCTGATCACCCGGCCGGCGCGATGCGCGGCAACAGGCGGCATTCGCCCCCGGTCGGCAGCGGGCCAGCCTTCAGCATTTCAACGACATAAGGCGCCATGCCGCCATTGTCGTGGGCGATGCCGGGCACCAGCACACAGCTCCAGCCAAAGCCCACCCCGGCCTGTCTGGCCGCGTCCTGCGCGGCGGCAAAAAAGGCCATGCCGCGCGCCAGCCGGTGCGGGCCCTGGGCCATCGCCTCGGGCTGGCGCGGCAGGCTGGGGTGGTTGGGATCATTGTCGGCCGTGCCCTGCATCATCAACATCGGCGCCGCCAGCGCGCGGCCCGGCTGCCACAGGCCATCGGGCAGGCCGGCCACGCCGAACGGCCAGCGGCCGGGGCCCGTGGGCCAGGTGTAACTGCCGGAATTTGCAGAGATTGCCCGGCTCATCTTGGCACCGACGCCCAGCAGCACAAAGCGGTGGACGAACTGCGCCCCCGCCGAATGGCCGAACAGCACATAGGATTTGGCCGCCAGCCGTTCGCGCGCCACCACCCGGTCAAAGATGATGTCGATCGCCGAATAGCTCCATTGCCGGCGCGGGCGCAGCCTGCCCTTGTCGTCAAACACCGCGCCAAAATTATAGTTCAACGTGTCGGGAAAGCCGGCACGGGTGAATTCCGGCACCACGATCACGATGCCGGCCCTTGTCGCAATCTCCACCCATTCGGCGATATAGCGATCGGCATCGCGGCCCACTCCGTGCATCACAAACATCACCGGCGCATCCGCCTTGGCCGCAGCCGGGCGCAGCAGCCACACCGGGATCGGCGCGCCGCCCCAATCATCCACCGCAAAGCGCTGCACCCCGGCGCTGGCCAGCGCCGCCGGCACCGCCACGATGCCGGTATCCGGCACCCGCCGGGCGGCCGGCACCCGTTCGAATTCCTGCAGCAAGCCCTTGAGATCGGCTGGTTCCGCCGCTGCCGCCGCACTGGCAAGCCACAGGGACAGCATCAACACGCGGCGCATCATCGGTTCATTTCCCCTGTGGATTCGCTGGTGAACTGGCGCTGGCCATCAGCGCATTTGCCGCCGCTTCCGCCAGCCGCCGCGTCCGCTCCGCAGGGCTGTCATCCCCCACTTCCCAGGTCAAGGCCCCCACGCCAAACCGGTCGCGGGCCCAGCTTTTCAAGACGCCGTTGCCGGGGTTGTGCGCCCGGTCGATGCGGATGCTGGCGCCATCCAGATCGGCGGCAATGGCCTGCAACATGGCCTCGCCCAGGTCCGGGCCGGCTGGTCTGGGCGGCGCATACACCACATCACGCTGGGTGGAATGGAAATCGATCACCGCCAAAATCGGCGCCGCTTGCGCCGCCTGCACCATGGCCGCGCCCAGCGCGCGGGTTTCGGGCTGGGTGAACGGCCCCCAATCGCGGTTCAGATCCGTGCCGCCCAGATTGTGCCGCCAATGCCCCATCACAAAGCCATCGGGATTGGCCAGCGGCACGAACATCAGGGCATGGTTGGCCCGAAACGCCCGCGCCGCCGCGCTGTCGCCCAGCACCAGGTCGGTGAAACGGGCAAAGGCCTGCGGCCCGGTGGTTTCCGGCGGATGCTGGCGGGTGATCAGCACGATGGTGCCGCGCGGCGCCGGCGGGCGATGCCAATAGGTGGCGATCGGCCGGCGCGCGATGCTGTGGCCCACGTCCAGCCGCTGCAACTGGCCGGCCCGCACCCGCGCCTCGAACGGGGCCAGCACGCCGTCCACGCTTGCCGGCGGCTGCGCGATCAACAGCTGCACGGGGGCGGCGGGCAGGCTGATCGTCGCGCTGCGGCCATCGGGCGCCACCGCCACCCGCTGCGGCGCCAGCCGGGCGATATCGGCCCCCGGCTGCCCCTGCCACGGGGCATAGCGGTGGCGGCCGCCGTCATAGCGCAGCGTCACCTGCGTCTCGCCGCCGCCGGCATTGCGCACCACCAGTCCATACCAGGGACTGGGGTTGATCGGCTGGTTCTCCGGCCGGATCGTCACCATCACATGGCCGTCGGCATCGATCCGGCATTCGGCCACGGCGGCCCGTTCAAAGCCGGCATGCACCTGCCGGCCCTGGCCCTCACAGGCCGGCGGCCCGGCGGTGGCGGCGGTGAACCAGCTGTCAGCAAGTGGCTGGGCCGCCAGCGGCAGCGCCAGCACCAGACCCGACAGCAACACCGCCGCACCGCGCATCAGAAGGTGCCGCGCAGCTGCACATAAAATTCGCGGCCCTTCAGCTGGTGGAAATCCGGGCGATAACCCAGCGATTCATCCACCAGCGGCGGGGCGGCATCTAGCACGTTGTTGACGCCGATGCGCAGCCGCAGATCCTGGCCTTTGGTGATCTTCATCTTCACATCGCCAAACAGGTTGACCCGCCAATCCTCGCGCACCTGCCAGAACTGGGTGGCCCCGTTCACCAGGATATCGGCATTGGTGTCGGTGAAGCCATCGACATAGCGCACCGAGCCGCCCAGGCCGAAAATGCCCTTGTTCCAGCTGAAGGTGGCACTGCCGCGCCAGCGCGGGTTGCCGTCCAGCCGCACGCGATCCACCTGCAAAATGGTGAAATCATTGCCAAAGGCGCCGGTCGGGTTGGTCGCCAGCGAATTCAGCAACTCGTTGCGCTTCACATCCAGCGTCATCAGATAGGTGGCTTCGATGTTCAGCCGGAAATTGCCCAGCTTGCCGGCATTGAAACTGGTGTTCAGGCTGAAGTCAAAGCCGTCGGCCACCTGGCTGTCGAGGTTGATATAGGGGTCGCGGATGAACTGCACCGCGCCCGCCGCCGTGCGCTGGTCACCGGGGTTGGCGGCATTCCAGGCGGCAAAGGCGGCGATATCATCGGCGGTCGGATCGGCGCGCACCACATTGGGATTGCTGCGGCCCTGCTTGCGCTCCAGGAAGTCCAGCGCCAGCGCCTCGCGGTCGCCAAAGGCGCCCACCAGCCCGGTCTGTTCAAAGCGCCAATAATCCACGCTGAGGGTGAAACGCTTCACGCTGGGACTGTCGAACACCTTGGCCAGGTCCAGCACGCCGCCCACCACGATGGTCTTGGTGTCTTCGTTGCGCAGATTTGGGTTGGATTGCCGCACCGACGGCAGATAGGCATCGCCCGTCGAACCCGGGTCGCGCGTCACGTCCGACCGCCAATAATCCTCCACGCCCAGGTTCAGGCGCGAAATGTCCCCCCGGTTCAGCTGCACCATGTTGGGCACGCGGAAGCCTTCGGAATAGGCGGCGCGCAGGTTGAACGCGCGCACCGGGAACCAGCTCAGGGCGATCTTGGGCTTGACCGCGCTGGCCTTCAGATCGTCGAAATGCTCGGCACGCACCGCCATCTGCAGGTTCAACTTGTTGTAGAACCAGCCATCATTGCCTTCGATCAGCGGCACCAGCGCTTCGGCAAAGGCGGCATAGGCGTTGCGGCTGGCCGAACTGTCGTTGGTGGGCGAAACCCCCACCACGTCCGAGCGGCCGGAAACATTGGCGGTGTTGAAGATGATGGTGCCATCCAGGCGCGGGTCGCGGTCCTCCAGATAGGATTCGCGCCGCCATTCCACCCCGGCGGCGATGCCGACCGGGCCGGCCCACAATTCAAACGCATTGTTGTTCGAAATGCGCAAATCCCCGGTGGTCAGCGTGGTGCGCCCGCGGTTAAGGCTGGAAATGCGCACCCGGTCCCACTGGGCCTGGGTGTTGGCGTTGGGCCCGCCAAACGGGTTGATGGCATCAGGCGTCGATTTCGCCAGCTCCGCCTGCAACAGCGTCTTGGAAATGCGGTTGCTTTCCTCGTCCGTCGTCAGGTTGCTGCTGTTGGCGATGGCGCCTTCCCATTCCCAGCCGCCGAAATTGCCGCGCAGGCCGGCCATCACGCGATAGGTTTCGGTGAAGGTGGAAATGAAGCGCGGGCCCAGCTCGGTCGGCCGCCAGTTCTGCAGCAGCACATCCACGCCGCCGGCCGGCACGTCGGCGGTGTTCAGGCCAGGCAGCCGATTGGGGCTGGTGGTGGCGCCAAACGGGTTCCAGTGGTTGGATGCCGGCACGATCAGAAAGGCCAGGCCTGAATCCAGCGGCTGGGTGGCGCGGTTGGAATCGGTGGTAGCGCGATAATAGAGGCCTTCGGCAAAGAACTGCAGATTGTTCGAGAATTCATGCTCGAACTGGCTGTAGACGTTGATGCGCTCCGCATCCGAAATCAGCTGGCGGCCGCGCGCCGACACCGCATCATTCTGGATGCGCACGCCTTCGTTCAGCGCGTTGTTGGGCTGGTTGCTGTTGAAGTCATAGCGCAGGGCCGTGTCCAGCGTGGCGTCATCGATGCCCATGCAGCCTTCGGGCCGGTTGCCCAGCTGCGCCAGCGTGCCGGCAAAGCCGCAGGGCTGGATGTGGAACACGCCGGTGGTGCTGGTCAGGTTGCGGGTGCCCTGGCGGATGCGCCGGCCCACAAACACGCCCTGGGCGTTCACCGCGCCCGCCTGATACTGGCCAAAGGGCGAGGAGGTGGAGGTGTTGCGGAAATCGGTGGTGGTGGTGGCAAACGGGCTGTCGCCCAGCACGCCGCGCTTGTCCACCGTGTTGAACTGGCCGTCCAGTTCCTGGGCATAAAGCCCGCTGCGCTGGAAATAACCGCCGGTGAACATCACCCGCGTGCGGCCTTCGTTGAACTTGAAGCCGAAGGCGATGTCGGCCTGGAATTCGTCGCTGCCGGTTTCCTCCACCGCCGAATAGCGCAAGGTGGCGCGCAGCCGGTCGAACTTGGCATCCAGGATGGTGTTCACCACGCCGGCGGTGGCATCCGAACCATAAAGCGCCGAGGCGCCGTCGCGCAGCACTTCCACCCGGTCGATCCCGGCGGCCGGAAAGGCGTTGACGTTGGTGATCTGGCGCGGCGTCGAACCAATGTCCTGGTTGACCGCGTGGGCGGCAATGCGGCGGCCGTTCAACAGCACCAGCGTGTTCCCGGTGCCCAGCCCGCGCAGGTTGATGGTGGCGACGTCGCCGCGCGCATCATTGGGGCCATCGGCGGCACCGTTGATTTCCGCTGCGCCGGCCTGGGCGATATTCTCGAAAATCTCGCCGGTGCTGTTCACGCCAAAGGCCGCCAGCTGATCGGCGTCCAGCACCGTCACCGCAATCGCGCCGCTGTCCGACGCGCCGCGGATGTTGGAGCCGGTGACGACGATCATCTCCGCCTCCTTGCCCTCCGCCACGTCGGTGGCCGGTGCCGGTGCCGGTGCGGGTGCCGCCGCCGGGGCCGCGGCGGTCTGGGCCAGGGCCGGGCCGGCCCACAGGGCAAGGGCAAGGGCGGCAAGGCTGCTGCTGGTCTTCATCGTCATCATTGATCTCCCCATTTGGTTCTGGCTGGCGGGCAGGCCGGCCTCAATCCGGATCGGCTTCCGGGCCCGGCGTGATGCCATCGGGCCCGAACTGGTGGTTGGTGAACACGGCGGCAAAGCGGCCCTCGTCGATGCCGCGTTCCCAGCGCGAAACGACGATGGTGGCCACCGCATTGCCGATGAAATTGGTCAACGCCCGGCATTCGGACATGAAGCGGTCAATCCCCAGGATCAGCGCCATGCCGGCGATCGGCACGCTGGGCAGGATTGACAGGGTGGCCGCCAGCGTGATGAAGCCGGCCCCGGTCACCCCGGCCGCCCCCTTGGAGCTGAGCATGGCAACGCCCAGCAGCAGCAGCTGGTCGCCCAGGCTGAGGTCGATGCCGGTCGCCTGCGCAATGAACAGCGCCGCCAGCGTCATGTAGATGTTGGTGCCATCCAGGTTGAAGCTGTAGCCGGTGGGCACCACCAGCCCGACGATCGGGCGCGGGCAGCCGGCCCGCTCCATCTTGTCCATCAGGCTGGGCAGGGCGGATTCGGAGCTCGAGGTGCCCAGCACCAGCAGCAGTTCGGCCTTCAGATAACGGATCAGCGTGAAGATCGAGAACCCGGCGGCGCGCGCCACCAGCCCGAGCACCACCACGACAAACAGGATGGACGTGAGATAGAAGGTAGCAACCAACGCCGCCAGATTGGCAATGGAATCAATGCCATATTTGCCGATGGTGAAGGCGAAGGCCCCCAGCGCGCCAATCGGGGCGGCCCGCATGAAGATGGCGACCAGCGTGAACAGCGCCGCGCCCACCGCCTCCAGCAGAGCCACCACCGGCCGCGCCGCCGCACCGCCCATCGCCAGTGCGATGCCAAAGCCGATGGCGAGGAACAGCACCTGCAACAGATTGCCGTCCACAAAGGCGCCAACCATGGTTTCCGGGATGATGCCCATCAGGAACGCCACGATCGTCTGGTCCTTGGCCTTGGCGACATAATCATTCACCGCGCCCGTCTCCAGGCTGGCGGGATCGATGTTCATGCCGTGGCCGGGCTGCACGACATTGGCCACCACCAGGCCGACAACCAGGGCGATCGTCGAAAAACACAGGAAATAGGCAAAGGCCTTGCCGGCCACCCGGCCCACCGATCCCAGATCGCGCATGCCGGCGATGCCGGTGACGATGGTGACAAAGATCACCGGGGCGATGATCATCTTCACCAGCCGGATGAAGGCATCGCCCAGCGGCTTCATCGCCACACCAGTTTCGGGCGCTAAATGGCCGATCAGGCCGCCGACCGTGATGGCCAGCAGCACCTGGGCATAAAGCTGGGCATAGACCGGCTTGCGTGGCACCGGCCCGCCCGTCGAGGCTGACGGCGTGATGATGGCAACTCCCCCACACCGGGCTGGACCCCCCAACCGGTGCCAGCGCTCCTTCGCCTGCGCCGTCGCCATGTGCAAATCGTCTGTCTTGCCGATCAAGGCCCGCAAGATCAGCGGCTTGGCCCGCAGCTGAACCGCTGAATGTGCGAATCTCCGCACATTTTGAACCATCCATGTGCGGAATTCCGCACAAATCCTCTTGCGCCGCCGGCGCGTCCTGCCATGGTGCCACCATGTCGCCGAGCCCCGGCCCGCCCACGCTCACCCCGGCCCGGCTGTGGCTGGTGCTGGCCATCCTCGCCGGCCTTGCCGCCAGCTGGGCCGCCGGCATCATTGCCACCCGCCGCGAGGATGCCGCCCTGCGCCGCGATGCCAGCGTCGCCGCCAATCTGTTCGAAGCGGTGCTGCGCAACGAACTGGAACGCTATCGCGCGCTGCCGCTGGTGCTGGCGGGCGATGCCGCGGTGGAAGCCGCCTTGCGCGATTCGGCGGCGCGGCCGCAGCTCAATGACCGGCTGGCCAGCCTGTGGGCCCGCACCCGCGCGGCCGCCATCTATGTTATCGCTGCCAACGGCCGCACCATCGCCGCCTCCAACGCCGGCCAGCCGCTCAGCTTTGTCGGCCGCGATTTCACCTATCGCGCCTATTTTGCCCGGGCGATGGCCAGCGGGCGCGGCGAACAATTCGCCTTGGGCACCACCACCAACCAGCCCGGCCTTTACCTGTCGGCCCGGGTCGATGCCGGGGGGCGGGCGCTGGGCGTCGTCGTCACGAAGATCGATTTTTCCGAGGTGGAGCGTCAGTGGCGCCAGTCGGCGACGCCGGTGTTTGTCACCGATGGCAATGGCATCGTCATCATCACCAGCGTCGAACCCTGGCGCTTCCGGCCCGAACGCCGGCTGGGCCTGGCGGCCAATTCCAGCCATCCCGCCCATGTCGATGCCCGCCTGCCGGGCCGGGGAGAGGGCGAATATGTGCGGGTGCGCGTGTCCACCGGCATGGCGGGCTGGACGCTCAACCTGTTGCAGCCGGCCGGCCCGGCGGTGGCGGCAGCGGCCACGGCGGCCAGCACGCTCACCCTGCTGCTGTCGGCCCTGATCATTGCGGCGGGCTGGTGGATCAACCGCCGCCGCACCCGCGATGCCCGCCTTGCCGCCGCCCGCGCCGCCGCCCAGGCCCAGTTGGAAGCCATGGTGACGGAACGCACCCGCGAACTCACCGCCGAAATGGACGAACGCCGCCGGGCCGAAGCCGCCCTGCTGCAACTGCATCTGGAACTGGAACAGGCCAACCGGCTCACCACCCTGGGCCAGATTGCCGCCGGCGTGACCCACGAAATCAACCAGCCCGTCGCCGCCATCGCCACCTGGGCCCACACCGCGCGCAGCTGGCTGGCGCGCGGCCAGCCCGATCAGGCCGGCACCGCGCTCGCCACCATCCAGCAATTGACCGAACGGATCGGCCACATCACCGGCGAGCTGCGCGATTTCGCCCGCAAATCCGATGGCCCGCCGGCCCGCGTCGTGCTGGCCGATGCGATCAGCGGCAGCCGCCTGCTGGTGCCGGTGGGCAAGGGCCGCCACCGCCTCGCCATCGACAGCCGCGCGGTGCCGCCCGATCTTGCCGTGCTGGCCGATCGCATCCGGCTGGAACAGGTGCTGGTCAACCTGCTGCGCAACGCCCAGGAAGCCGGCGCCCAGCATGTCCGCCTTGCCGCCAGCGCCGATGATGCCGCCGGCCACGCGGTGATCAGCGTCGCCGATGATGGCCCCGGCCTGCCGCCCGCCATTGCCGCCAGCCTGTTCACCCCGTTCCAGACCAGCAAGCCGCGCGGCCTTGGCCTGGGCCTCGTCATCGCGCGCGACATCTGCCGCGCCATGGGCGGCGATCTGGTGCTTGCCCCGGCCGCTGCCGGCACCTGTTTCCACATCAGCCTGCCGGTGGCGGCATGACCGTCCCCCCCGGACCCGTCATGTTGGTGGAGGATGATGCCGCGCTGGCCGCCGCCATCGCCGCCAGCCTGGAACTGGCCGGCCACAGCGTCACCATCCACCATGAGGGCGCAGCAGCGCTGGCGGCGCTCGATCGCCGCTTTGCCGGCGTCGTCGTCTCCGATCTCAGGATGCCCGGCCTTGATGGCTGGCAATTGTTCGCCGCGGTGCAACGCCTCGATCCCGATCTGCCGATCATCTTCATCACTGGCCACGGCAACATCGATGACGCGGTCAGCGCGCTGAAAATGGGCGCCTATGATTTCGTCGCCAAACCCTTTGATCCCGATCGGTTGCTGGCCAGTGTCGGCCGCGCGCTGGAAAAACGCCGCCTCGTGCTCGACAACCGCCGGCTGGCTGCCATGGCCGCCAATGCCGCCCCCGATCCACTGGCGCACCTGGTGGCGCTGGCCGGCGATGATCCCGCCATGCTGGCCCTGCGCGAACGGCTGGCGGCGCTCGGCGATGCCGATCTCGATCTCCTGATCCTCGCCGAACCCGGCTGCGGCCGTGACCGGGTCGCCCGTGCCGTGCATGATCGCAGCCGCCGGCGCGCCCGCCCCTTCGTGGCGGTCAACTGCGCCGCCCTGCCGGCTGGTGCCCAGGATGCCGAACTCTTTGGCCAGCCGGGCCCGCGCGGCGCACGCGGCCGCCTGGCCCAGGCCGATCAGGGCAGCCTGTTCCTCGACAATGTCGACGCGCTGGCGCCGGCGGCCCAGATCCGGCTGGTGGCCGCACTGGATGGCCGCGACGTGCGCCTGATCGCGGCCGCCGCGGCCTGGCCGGAACGTCTGCACCCCGAATTGCGGGTGCGCCTTGACGGCGTGCGCCTCACCCTGCCGCCCCTGCGCCAGCGCCGCGATGATGTGGTGATGCTGTTTGGCCAGCTCGCCGCCCAGGCCGCCACCCGGCTCGGCCAGGCGCTGCCGCCGATCAGTGCCAGCGTGCGCGCCCATCTCATTGCCCACGATTGGCCGGGCAATCTGGCCGAGCTTGACAATTATGCCCAGCGCTTCGTGCTCGGCCTGGCCGATGCCGGCCCGGATGTGGTCGACGCGGCGGGCACCAGCCTGGCCGAACGGCTTGCCCGTATCGAAGCCGGCCTGCTGCGCGAGGCGCTTGATCGCCACGCCGGCCGGATCGAGGCGGTAATGGCCACGCTCGCGCTGCCGCGCAAGACCCTCTACGACAAGCTGGCCCGCCACGGCATCGATCCGCGCCGTTATCGCCGGCCGGGCCGCTCCCGGCCGCCATCACCCTGAACGCCGCCCTATCCAGCGTCGGGCCAGCGCACCGACACGATCTCCACCTCCTGCCCGGCCAGCATCACCACATCGCCCACCTGCCGCCCGCTCACCGCGCGGGCAAAGGGGGAAACGTGGGAAACGCTGCCCTTGGCCGGGTCGGCTTCATCATCGCCAACGATGGCATAGGTCTGGCGCCGGCCATCGGCGCGTTCGATCCCCACCTCGGCGCCAAAGCCGATCGTGCCATCCGCCGGCCGGCGATCCACCAGCTGCGCCGTCGCCCGCCGCGCTGACCAGTAACGCAGGTCGCGCGTGGCCCGGGCCATGGCGGTGCGATCGCTGCTGATCGATCCGCTGGCCTGCGCCGCGGCATAATCCGCCTTGGCCGCCGCCAGCGCCGCCTCGATCCGGGCGAGGCCGGTGGCCGTCACCAGATTGGCATGGGTCGGGATCGGCCGGTCCGGCAGATCCGCCGCCACCGCCTCGGCATCATTTTCCTTGGTGAAGGCAACGCTCATCCCACGTCCATCACGGCAGCAGCAGGCTGCCATCACCATAGGAATAGAACCGATAGTCCTTTTCAATGGCATGCGCGTACGCCCGGCGCATCACGTCCAGCCCCATCAAAGCACTGACCAGCATGAACAGCGTCGATCGCGGCAGGTGGAAATTGGTGATCAGGCCGTCGATGGCCTTCAACCGGTAGCCGGGATAGATGAAGATGCTGGTGTCGCCGGTGAATTCGCGGATTGCGCCGGTCTCGCTCACGCAGGATTCAAGCAGCCGCAGCGACGTGGTGCCCACCGCGATGATGCGGCCACCGGCGGCGCGGGCGGCGTTGAGGCGCGCGGCGGTGGCGGCGTCGATGCTGCCCCATTCGGCGTGCATCTTGTGGTCTTCCACCTTTTGCGCCTTCACCGGCAGGAAGGTGCCGGCACCCACATGCAAGGTCACGGTTTCGCGGGTGATGCCTGCATCGGCCAGCGCCTGCCACAGCCGCGGCGTGAAATGCAGGCCGGCAGTGGGCGCCGCCACGGCGCCGTCCTTTGCCGCGTGCAGCGTCTGGTAATCGGCGGCATCCTGCGCATCGGTGCCGCGCCGGCGGGCGATATAGGGCGGCAACGGCATCTGCCCCACCCGTTCCAGTGCCTGTTCCAGCGTCTCGCCCGGCAGCGCGGAAAACCGCCACAGCACGCCGCCCTCGTCCGCCTTGTCCAGCACCTCGCCGGCAAGGCCGGGGCCGAATTCCACCCGGTCCCCCGGCTTCAGGCGGCGGGCATTCTTCACGAAGCTCCACCACTGGTCGGCCGTCTCGCGCTTGTGCAGGGTCACGCCGATATGGGCCTGGCCCTTCAACGCGTGCAATTGGGCCGGGATCACCCGCGTGTCGTTCACCACCAGCACATCGCCGCGCCGCAACCGACCGGGCAGATCCAGGAAGGTGAAATCCCCCAGCGTGCCGACATCGCGGCCGCTCACCGTCAGCAATCGCGCCGAATCCCGCGGATTGGCGGGGCGCAGCGCGATGCGCTCTTCGGGCAGGTGGAAATCGAAATCATCAACCAGCATCGGGGGAACAGCCCTTGTTGGTGTGGCAGGAACGGGGTGATCGGCCTATTTCGGCGGCAACGGCCCCGATGCGGGCGGCGGCAGGCCCAGCGCCCCGGCCGGGATCGGCGTTGCCGCCGGCTTGATCGCGGCAAAATCGGGCGGGGCCACATTGTCGGCCCCGATGCTCGCCTTGATGATCTTGCTGGGATTGTCCGGCGGTTCGCCCTTTTCGATGGCGTCCACGAACTTCATGCCCTCGACCACCCGGCCCCACACCGTATAGGTGCGGTCCAGCCGCAGCACCGGCATCAGCACGATATAGAATTGGCTGTTGGCGCTGTCGTCGCCCTGGGCGCGCGCCATCGCCACCGCGCCGCGCACATGCGGCAGATCGTTGAATTCGGCCTTCAGGTCGGGCAGCTTCGAACCGCCCTGGCCGGTGGCGGTCGGATCGCCGCCCTGCGCCATGAAGCCATCGATCACGCGGTGGAACACGGTGCCATCGTAAAAGCCCTCGCGCACCAGCGTCTTGATCCGCTCGACATGCTTGGGCGCCACATCCGGGCGCATCACGATCTTCACCCGCCCGCCGGTCGACAGGTCGAGGAACAGCACATTTTCCTGGTCCACCTGGGCCAGCGTGCCCTGCAGGTTCGACGGCGCGGCCATCGCCGGCAGCTTGGGCGGCGCCTTCAGATCCTTGGGGTCAATGCGCTGCTGCTGCGCCAGCGCCGGGGTGGCGGCCAGGGTGAATGCAGCGGCAACCAGCAACGAAAATCGCATCATTGGCCTTTCATGCCCATTTCGCGCACCCGGGCCACCACATCATCGGCGATGGCCGGCGGCACGAACTTGCGGATATCGCCACCATAGACCGCGATTTCCTTGACCAGACGTGAAGCGATC
This sequence comes from uncultured Sandarakinorhabdus sp., assembly GCA_964488775.1. Classification (GTDB taxonomy): domain Bacteria; phylum Pseudomonadota; class Alphaproteobacteria; order Sphingomonadales; family Sphingomonadaceae; genus Sandarakinorhabdus. The sequence continues at coordinate 22,231 of CAZAWH010000033.1, forward strand.
GGCTGCAACGCCACATCGGCCATCAGGAACACCTGTTCGATATCGTCGTTCAGGGCCCGGTTCATGCCCGTCATCTGGAATTCATACTCGAAATCGCCGGCCCCGCGCAGGCCGCGCACGATCACCGTGGCGCCCAGCCGTTCGGCAAACGACATCAACAGCTCGTCGAAATCCGCCACCTCCACATTGGGGATGTCGGCGGTTTCGCGCATGATCTGCGCCTTGCGTTCCGCCAGGGTGAACATCGGCGATTTCGACGGATTGGTCGCCACCCCGATCACCAGCCGGTCCACCAGCCGCGCCCCGCGGCGGATGATGTCCAGATGCCCCAGCGTCATCGGATCGAAAGTGCCGGGATATACGCCGATGCGGGTGACGCCAGATTGGGCCATGGCCGATCCTTCAGCTTTCGCGTTCAACCGCGAACCGGGCAATGGCGCGCAGCAGGTCAGCCTCCGGCCCATAGGACGAAAGATGGCCGATGGCCTGATCGATCAGGGCATTGGCCTGGTCACGCGCGCGCTCCACGCCCAGCAACGACACAAAGGTGGCCTTGCCGGCGGCGGCATCCTTCTGCACGGCCTTGCCGGTCTTGGCCGATGTGCCCTCGACGTCCAGCAGGTCATCGGCAATCTGGAACGCCAGGCCCAGATCGCGGGCATAGGCGCGCAGATGCTTGCGCTGGCCTTCGGACGCGCGGCCCATGATCGCCCCGGCTTCCAGGCACCACTGGATCAGGGCGCCGGTCTTCAACTGCTGCAACCGGGTGATGCCGGCCAGATCATAGGTCACGTCGCCGGCCACCAGATCCATCATCTGGCCGCCCGCCATGCCGGCCGGGCCGGACTGGATGGCCAGTTCGGTCACCAGCTCCAGCCGGGCGAACGGGTCTTCGTGGGTGGCGGGATCGGCCAGGATCTCGAAGGCGATATCGTGCAGGCAATCCCCGGCCAGAACGGCGGTCGCCTCGTCAAAGGCCTTGTGCACGGTGGGCTTGCCGCGGCGCATGTCATCATCGTCCATGCACGGCAGGTCATCGTGGATCAGGCTGTAACAATGGATACACTCGATGGCGAGCGCGACCCTGAGCGCGCGTTCGCGATCGACATGGAACAGGTCGCACGCCGCCACCACCAGCAGGGGGCGCATGCGCTTGCCGCCGCCGATCACGGCATGGCGCATCGCCTCATAAAGGCGGGCGCGGCTGTCATCCGGGACGGCCAGCAGCTTGTCGAACCGCTGATCAATGGCCTTGCCGATGGCATCCAGCGCCGGCTTCAGCATGACGGGAGAGGGAACCATCGCGGGACCTTATTGCGCGTCAAAGGGGCGGGTGGCGACAGCCTCGCCGGCGGCATTCTGCTGGATCTGCTCGATGCGCAGCCGGGCATCGGCCAGCCGCGCCTCGCACAGCGCCTTCAGGCGCTGGCCTTCCTCATACAGGCTGATCGATTCATCCAGGCTGCGCTCGCCCGTTTCCAGGGCGCGCACGATATCCTCAAGGCGCTTCAGCGCCTCTTCAAAACTGGGCTGGGGGGCAGCATCACTGGTCATCGGCGCCGTATCTGGACGGGCCGCGACACTTGGTCAAGCGCCCGCCGCCGCCAGATCCCCGCCGGCCGGCCGGCCGCCGCACCATTTCAGCCACTTGGCGCCCCGCCGCCCTGCCATTTCACGGCGCTTGCACGGGCCCGTCCACCGGCCGACACTGGCGCCAACACAGGGGGGAGACTGCCATGCCGATCACCACCACCGCCGCGATTCTGCGCAGCCGCGGCGCACCGTTCAGCCTGGAACCGGTCACCCTTGCCGATCCGGGGCCGGGCCAGCTGCTGGTCAGGCTGGCAGCCTGCGGCATCTGCGCCACCGATGTCGGCGTGCAACGCCATGAACAGGGCACGCCGCTGCCGCATGTGCTGGGCCACGAAGGGGCGGGCACGGTGGTCGCGGTGGGGCCGGGGGTCGATCATGTCGCTGCCGGGGATCGCGTCGTGCTCAGCTATGCCAGCTGCGGGCACTGCCCCAATTGCGCGTCGCACCACCCGCAATATTGCGCCAACTTCATGGCGCTCAACTATGGCGGCGTCCTGCCCGATGGCGCGGTGCCGATGCACCAGGGCGATGCGCCCGTCTATGGCGGCT
>CAZAWH010000034.1:0-23691 GCA_964488775.1 uncultured Sandarakinorhabdus sp.
GCCTGATCGAACATGGCGTGCGCACCATCTATCGCGAGGCCGCCGGCCAGATCCACGGCTGCATCACGCTGCGCGCCGGCATTCCCAGCGCCCAAGATGATCTGACCGCTTGCATCACCGATCTGAAGCTGCTGTTGGCGGAGGCATGACGCCCTCTTCCATCCCGCGCGAACACAAGTCCGGCCTGCCCTATCGCCCCTGTGTGGGGGTGATGCTGGTGAACGCCGCTGGCCTGGTGTTCACCGGCCAGCGCCTGGACCAGATGGTGGAGGCCTGGCAGATGCCGCAGGGGGGCATCGATCCGGGCGAAGACCCGTATGAAACTGCCCTGCGCGAACTGTGGGAAGAAACCGGCGTTGACCCGAAGCTGACCAGCCTGCTGGGGGAAACGTCGGACTGGCATTATTATGATCTGCCCGATGAGCTGATCGGCCGCATCTGGAAGGGCAAATATGCCGGCCAGCGCCAGAAATGGTATGCGCTGCGCTTCCACGGTACCGATGCAGACGTGAACATCGCCACCGAACATCCCGAATTCCGCCACTGGCGCTGGAGCCCGGTGGACACGTTGGTGGCCATGGCCGCGCCCTTCAAGCGCGAGCTCTACGCCGATGTGATCACGGTGCTGGGCCCCTATCTCTGAGACCAGTCAATCGGCGCCACCGCTGGCAGCAGCACAGCCAGACTGAACAACGCCACCAACGGCATGGCGGCGGCCAGAGCGAAAGCGCCGGTGTAACTGCCGGTCGCATCGATGATGGCCCCGGTGATCAGCGGGTTTACGATGCCAGCCACATTGCCAAAGCCGTTCTGTACGCCGGTCCATTTGCCCACCGCACTGGGCCCAGCAAACATCTGGGCCATCATGTTTACGCACACATGCATGATGCCGATGCCGAACCCGGCCAGCAGCAGGGCCGCGATCAGGGCAAATTGAGTGTCTGAAAGCGGAATGCCGGCCAGGCCTGCCGCTGTCATCACCGTGCCCAGCATGGCGCCGCCGCGGCGCACAGGGCCGGGGGCAAGGCCCCGCCGCAGCAAATGGTCGTTCAGCTGCCCACAAGCAAGCGCAGCCACCGCCTGCGCGGCAAAGGCCAGGGCGCCAATCCACGCCATGTCGGGCAGGCTATAGTGGCGCACCTCCACCAACCACAGCGGCAGCCAGGTGACGAGGAAATAGAGGCCAAAGCCCCAGCACACTTGGGACAGTGACAACGACAGCGCGGCACGGGTGATCAGGATCTGCAGATAGCTTGGCCCATCACCGCCAGACGCGCCATGATCGGCCGGCGGGGGCAACCGGCGGATGGTCGCGATCCACGGCAGCAGCCATAACAGGGTAAGGATTCCCACAACGACAAACAGCCAGCGCCAACCCATTGCTGCCAGCAGCAATCCGCCCGCCAGCGTGCCAAAGGCCGGCCCCAGCGCCAACCCGATCGACAGCGCGGCATTGGCTGCGCCCTGTCGGGCGGTATCGACATGATCGACAATCAACTTGAACAGTGCCGGAAAAGTCACCGCCTCGCCCAACGCCAACAGCAACCGCAGCAACACCAGCGCGAACAGGCCATTGGCGAGGCCGGTAAGGGCCGTCGCCATTCCCCACAGGCCCAGCCCGGCCGCCAGCACCCAACCGGCATTGCTGCGCCCCACGAGCCAGCCGGCCACCAGTTGGCCCGGCGCATAGACCCAGAAAAAGGCCGAGGCCGCCAGACCATATTGGGTGGCCGTAAGCCCCAGATCGGCCTTCAGTCGCGGCGCCGCGATGCCCAACGTGCCGCGATCGACATAGTTGATGAACACGGCCAGCCCGATCAGCCAAACCAGTGCCGTCACTGCCCGTGTGTTGGTTGCCATGCCCCATCCCCCGCTGCCGGAGGGTGGGGATGGGTCAAACCCAAGTCAATATGTCCCGCCCCAAGACCGAAGGTGGCTCAGATCAACCCGGCCAGCGGGCTCGACGGATCGGCGTAGCGGCGCTTGTTCATGCGGCCAGCGCGATAGGCGAGGCGGCCGGATTCCACCGCCAACCGCATGGCGCGGGCCATCATGATCGGGTCCTTGGCCTCGGCAATGGCGGTGTTCATCAGCACGCCGGCGCAACCCAGTTCCATCGCCACCGCGGCATCGGATGCCGTGCCGACACCGGCATCGACCAGCACTGGCACCTTGGCATTCTCGATGATCAAACGCAGGGTGAGCGGGTTCTGGATACCAAGGCCGGAGCCGATCAGGCTGCCGAGCGGCATGATTGCACAGGCACCCAGCTCTTCCAGCTTCTTGGCGGCGATGGGGTCATCGGCGCAATAGACCATGACGTCAAAGCCATCCTTCACCAGCACCTCGGTGGCGCGCAGCGTTTCCGCCATGTCGGGATAGAGGGTGCGCGCTTCGCCCAGCACCTCCAGCTTGACCAGGTTCCAGCCGCCGGCCTCCCGCGCCAGGCGCAAGGTGCGGATGGCATCATCGGCCGTAAAGCAACCGGCGGTGTTGGGCAGATAGGTGAAGCGCTTGGGATCGAGATAGTCCGTCAGCATCGGCTGGCTGCGGTCCATCACGTTGACGCGTCGCACGGCGACGGTGACAATCTCGGCACCGCTGGCTTCGGCGGCAGCGGCGTTCTGGGCATAATCCCGGTATTTGCCGGTGCCGACGATCAGCCGGCTGGTGAAGCGGCGGCCGGCGACCTCCCAATGATCCGTGTGTTTGGCGTCATCATCCTGCCCGCCGCCAACGAAATGCACGATTTCAAGGCTGTCACCATCGGCCAGCATGACATCACCATAGGTGGAGCGCGGCACGATTTCCCGGTTGCGTTCCACCGCCACCTTTTCGGCCGGCAGTTCCAGGCTGGTGAGCAGATCGCTGACGCGGCTGCCCGCGGCAATGCGGTGGGGTTCGCCATTCAGGGTCAGTGTGATCATCGTCATATATCGGTGGCGGCGGCCAGCACAGCGGCGCGCAGTTCGGGGATGCCCAGGCCCTTTTCCGAGCTGGTGGCGATCACCTGCGGATAGGCGGCGGGGTGAATGCGGCTGGCACCAAGCGTTGTCTCGGTCAGCGCTGCAAGCGCGCTCGGCTTGATCTTGTCGGCCTTGGTAAGCACCACCTGGAAGCTGACGGCGGCCTTGTCGAGCAGGGACATGATCTCCCGGTCAACCGGCTTGATGCCGTGGCGGCTGTCGATGAGCACCAGCACGCGTTTCAACACGGCACGGCCGCGCAGATAATCAAACACGAGATGCTTCCACTGCCGCACCACATCCTTGGGCGCATCGGCAAAGCCATAGCCCGGCATGTCGACCAGCCGGAAAGCCGTTGGCTCTCCCACGTTGAAGATGTTCAGTTCCTGCGTGCGCCCCGGGGTGACGGATGTGCGCGCCAGGCCGTGGCGGCCGGTGATGGCGTTGAGCAGCGAGGATTTGCCGACGTTGGACCGGCCGGCAAAGGCAATCTCAGGGACGTCCGCTGGTGGCAGGAACCTCAGCTCCGGCGCCGACAGCTGGAAGGCCACCGGCCCGGCAAAACGCCGCCGGGCCAGTTCGATCAGATCATCGGGTGCGATGGCGTTGCTCACTTCTTGCGGCGCCGGCCAGCCGGCGGCGTGGGGCGCGGGTTCGGCGCCGGGGTGGGGCGGGGATTGGGTTTCACGTCGATGACCGCGGCAGCCGGCGGCGTGGCCGGCGCCGGATATTTGCGGTTCATATAGAGCTGCTGCCCGATCGAGACCAGGTTGTTGACGCACCAGTAGAGCTGCAAGCCGGCCGCGAACGGCGCCATGAAGAACATGAACAGCCATGGCATCAGCGCGAACACCTGCTGCTGCACCGGGTCCATCGTCGCCGGGCTCAACTTCTGCTGCAACCACATGGTGATCCCCAGCAGGATCGGCAGGACACCCAGCGCGATGAAGGCCGGCGGCTGCCAGGCGATCAAGCCAAACAGGTTGAGCGGCGTCAGCGGATCGGGCGCCGACAGATCGTGCAGCCACAACACGAACGGCTGGTGGCGCATTTCAATGGAGATCAGCAGCGTCTTGTAAAGCGCATAGAAGATCGGGATCTGCAGCAGGATCGGCAGGCAGCCGGCCAGCGGGTTGACCTTCTCCGCCTTGTAAATGGCCATGATTTCCTGCTGCGCCCGCAGCTTGTCGTCGCCATATTTGTCCTGGATGGCCTTCATGCGCGGCCCGATCAGGCGCATCTTGGCCATCGATTCATACTGCTTGTTGGCAATCGGGAACATCAGCGCCCGCACGATCAGCGTCAGCCCGATGATGGCGACGCCGAAATTCTGAGTCAGCTTGAACAGGAAATCGAGCAGATAGAAGATCGGCTTGGCGATGATCTCGAACCAGCCCCAGCTCACCGCCTTGTCCAGCCGCGGGATGCCGGCTTCAGTGTAGCGGTCAAGCAGGTTCACCTCCTTGGCACCGGCAAACAGCCGGTTGGTGGTGGCGATGCGGCCGCCAGCCGGCACGGTGATCGCTCCGGCCAGCCAATCGGCCTGGAACTGTCCGGCGGCATGCTGGAAGGTGGCGGCAATCCGGGCCTTCTGATCCGGCACGCTGGCGGCCAGCCAATATTTCTCGGTCAGCCCCAGCCAGCCGCCGGTGGAGGTGAAGCGCTGCGGGCCTTCATCCTTCAACTTGGCAAATTCCAGATCCGTGTCTTTCAGCGTGTCTTCCAGCACACCCACGGGGCCAACATGCACGTTGGTTTCCGCAGCGGCGGCCTCGCCGCGGCGCGACACCAGGCCATAGGGGGCCAGGCGCACCGGCGTGGCGCTGCGGTTCTCGATGCTCTGTTCCACGGTGAACAGATAGTCGCGGTCAACGCTGATCTTCTGGCGGAAGGTCAGGCCCTGCGGGCTGGTATAGGTCAAGGTCACCGGGGTCGCCGGGGTCAGCGTCGCACGGTCGGCGGTCCACACGGCGGTGGCGGGCGGCGCCACCGCACCGGTCCAGCCGAACTGGGCGAACTGCGCATCGGCGGTGCGGCTCGGCGAAAACAGCCGGACGGGCGGCGAACTGCGATCCAAGGTCTGGCGATAATCGGGCAGGACCAGATCATCGAACCGGCCACCGACCAGGTTGATCGACCCCTTCAGGCGCGGCGTGTCGATCACAACGCGCGGACTGGCGGCCAGCGCCACCGGGCGGGCGACCACTGCCCCAGCGCCGGCCAGGGCCGGTGCCGCGCCCGCCGGCTCGCTCGCGGCCGGAGCTGCAGACGCTGTGACCGCAGGCTTGGGCGGCGCGGGCAGAAAGCGTTCCGACAGGAACGTCCAGCCGATCAGCACCAGCGATGAAAGCACCACCGCAAGCACGATATTCTTCGTGTCGGGGGATTGATTGTCCTGAGCCAAGAGATGGTCCGTCCGTTGGGATTCGTGTTGTCGGGCGCTGCTATAGCGGCTTAGGGCACCGGGTCATAGCCCGAACCCCCCCAGGGGTGGCAGCGGGCGATCCGCCGGGCGGCGAGCCAACTGCCCCTGGCCGGGCCGTGCCGCTCGATGGCGGTGATGGCATAGTGCGAACAGCTGGGGGTGAAGCGGCAACTGGGCGGCAGCACGGCCGAAATGGTCAACTGCCACAAACGGATTGGCCAGATGATCAGGCGCTTCATGGGCCGCTCTCGCCCTTGGGCTTGGGCGGGAGATGGGCTTTCGCCAGCGCTTTTTCCAGATCGCCGCGCAATTGAGCGAAATCGCGGGTCAGGCCGGCATCACGGCCGATCAGCACATGATCGGCGCCGGCATGGCCATGGCCCGGCAGCACCAGTTGCACGATGGCGCGCAGCCGCCGTTTCAGCCGGTTGCGGGTGACGCTGTTGCCGATCTTCTTGGTGACGGTGTAGCCGGCGCGCATCACTGGATTACCGTCATCGCGCTGGCGGACAAGCAGCACAAAGCCGGCGGATGGCACCCGCCGGCCCTGATTTGCAGCCAGGAAATCCCGTCGCTGCCGGATGGTCTCCGGCGCGCGCATGCGGGTCAGGCCGTCAGCTTCTTGCGGCCACGGGCGCGGCGGGCCGCGATCACCTTGCGGCCGCCAACAGTGGCCATGCGGGCGCGGAAGCCGTGGCGGCGGGCGCGGACAAGCTTCGACGGCTGATAAGTACGCTTCATGAGAGGCAGTCCTGAAATACAGATTCATTGTTGGCCGCAGTTGCCCACGCGCCAAGAGAGTGGTGCCGATAATGTGGGCCGCCGCCAGAGTCAACCGCTGCCTGCGTCAACGGCCGTCTGAGGCACTTGCCACTGGACAAGCCGGATTCTGCTGGCAAAGGCGATGGCCATGGAACGCTCCCCGCTTGCCCTGCCCTTCCCCGACCTTGCCGCCATTGCCGGCGTGCGCATCGGCACCGCCAGCGTGCCCTATAAGCAGTGGACACGCGATTGCGTCACCTTGGTGGAACTGGCCGACGGCACGGCGGTGGCCGGGGTCACGACAAAGTCGAAATGCCCGTCGCCGGAGGTGGAATTGTGCCGGGCCAAGCTGCCCGGCGGCCGGGCGCGCGGCCTGATCGTCAACGCCGGCAACAGCAACGCCTTTACTGGCCTGACCGGGCGCCAGGCCGCCCAGGCGCAGGCCGCGCGCGCGGCCGAACGCCTGGGGTGCAGCCCCGACGCGGTGTTCAGCGCATCGACCGGGGTCATCGGCGTGCCGCTGCCGGTGGATCTGGCGCTGGCCGGGGTGGACAAGGCACATGCTGCCTTGGGAACGGCCGATTGGCTGGCGGCCACCAACGCCATCGGCACCACCGACACTTTCCCCAAGGCGGCCAGCAGCAGCGCCATGGTGGGCGGCAGCCGGGTCACGCTGGTGGGCATCATCAAGGGCAGCGGCATGATCGCGCCCGATATGGCGACCATGCTGGGCTTCATCTTCAGCGATGCCGCCGTCGCCCCGGCGCTGTGGCAACAGATGCTGAACGCTGCCGTCGCCAGCAGTTTCAACTGCATCACGGTGGACAGTGACACCTCCACGTCCGACACCGTGCTGGCCTTTGCCACGGGCGCTGCCGGCCACGCCGAGCTCGCCAGTATGGATGATCCGGGCGCCGATGCCCTGGCGGCCGCGCTGGCCGATCTGTGCCGGCAATTGGCCATCTTGGTGGTGCGCGATGGCGAAGGCGCCCAGAAACTGATCGAGGTGACGGTGACGGGCGCGATGGACGACGGCAGCGCCCACCGCATCGCGCTCAGCATCGCCAACTCGCCCCTGTTGAAGACCGCCATTGCCGGCGGCGATGCCAATTGGGGCCGGGTGGTGATGGCGGTGGGCAAGGCCGGCGAACCGGCCGAGCGTGACCTGCTCTCCATCCGGTTCGGCGACACGCTGGTGGCGCAGGCCGGCGGGGTTGTACCCGGGTATGACGAAGGCCCGGTTGCCGCCCATCTGGCCGGGCAGGACGTGCGCATCGCGGTTGATCTGGGCCTTGGTGCCGGCCGCGCTCGGGTGTGGACCTGCGACCTGACCCACGGCTATATCAGCATCAACGCCGATTATCGCAGCTGACCCACACGATCTTCCCCAAAATTGTTTGGGGAGGTTACAGCCGCAGGCTGACGGAGGGGGCGCGACGGAGGGGCGTATGCTTGCGGGATTGCCACCTCCCCATTCAGCCAATGGGGGCAGCCGGGCTTCCGGCGCATCATCGCGGCCATGATCCCCATTCTTTATCACTATCCCGCCTCCCCCTTTGCCGAACTGGTACGGGCCGCCTTCGGCATCAAGGGGCTGCGCTGGGGCAGCCTGATCGTCCCCAACATCCTGCCCAAGCCGGACCAGGCGCGGCTGACCGGTGGTTATGGCCGCACGCCGGTGGTGCAACTGGGGGCCGATATCTATTGCGACACGGGGGCCATAGTGCCGGCCATCGATGCCCTGCCCGGCCCCAACCTCTATCCCGCGCCACTGGGCCCCCTGCACCGCCTGGTGGCCAGTTGGGCCAATGGCCCGCAGTTTTTCGCCCATGTTGGTGCCGCAATGGGCGGGATGACCCCGGAGATGATGGGAGAGGCGTTCATCAAGGACCGTCAGGCGCGGTTCGGCATGGATCTGGCGGCGCTGGGCAAGGCCGCGCCGCACCTCGCCGGCCAGGCCCAGGTGGCGGCGCACTGGCTGTCGCTGACGCTCGCCGATGGCCGCGCCTTCATCGGCGGCGATGCGCCCGGTGCGGGCGATCTGGCGCTCTACAGCAATCTCTGGTTCGTGAAGGCGGTGCCGACGGCCCAGGCCAATGCTGCGGCGATGCTGGCCATGCCCGGCGTCGCCGACTGGTATGCGCGCATGGCCGGCTTTGGCCATGGCGACCGGCAGACGGTCAGCGGCGATGATGCCATGGCCGCCGCCCGCGCCGCGTTACCGGCACCGGTCAACGGCCATGTTGATGCACCCTTTGCGCCCGGCATGATGGTGGGCGTCGCCCAGGAAGGCACCAGGGATGCCCCCAGTGTGGGCCGGTTGCTGCGCTGCGATGCCTGCGGCATCAGCATTGCGCGGGCAGTGGAAGACGGATTGACCGTGCACGTCCACTTCCCGCGGCTGGGGCAGGTGGTGACGCCGGCTTAAGCCAGTGCGCCTTCCAGCCAGGCCTTCAATTCGCCCTTCGGCTTGGCGCCGACCTGCATGGCGACCGGCTTGCCACCCTTGAACAGGATCATGGTCGGGATCGACATCACGCCATAGCGGCCGGGCGCTTCCGGATTGTCGTCGATATCAACCTTCACGATATCGACATTGGCCATTTCGGCATCCAGTTCTTCCAGCGCCGGGGCGATCATGCGGCACGGGCCGCACCACTGCGCCCAGAAATCGACCAGCACCGGCTTGTCGGCGTTGATCACATCGGCTTCAAAGCTGGCATCGGTCACGGCCTTGGTCATCGCTTGCACTCCAAACGGGGTTCATGCCGGATAGATAGTGGCTGGATTGTCCCCCGGCAATGCGGCTGATGGCTGCCATGCGACCAGCGCATGATCAGGCAATTCGATCAGGCGCGGCCCGGCGGTGTAGAGCAGGGCGGCCCGCACGCGGCGACCGGGGAAGACCACGGCCAGCGCCGCGGCATAGGCCGCCATCTGGGCCACATGCGCCGGCGGCACAGCGGCCATATCGGCCGGCACGCGCGCACCGGTCTTGAAGTCCACGGCCAGCACCGCATCGTCCGTCACCAGCAGGCGGTCGATGCTGCCGGCAATCACTGCATCGCCGACCACGGCAGCCACCGGCGCTTCGGTCAGGGCACCGGGAGCGAACACGGACGCAAAAGCCGGATCATCCAGCACGCTGGCGACGGTTGCCACCAGATCATCTGCATCCAGATCGGGCACATTGAGGGCGCACCATTGCCGCGCCACTGCATCGCGGACGGCCATATCCAGGCCGGGCAGGGTTTCGAACAAGCGGTGCAGGGCGGTGCCGCGGCGGGCGGCAGCCCGGCGGGCGGTATCGGGCGGCGGGGCCGCGACCGGATCGGGGCCGAGACTGGACGGGGCGAGCGGGCGCGGCGGGCGCGCTTCGGCCGGGGCGGCGCGCTCCCACCAGGGATCGAGGGTGAGGCGCGTGGAGGCCGGCGCGATGGCTGCGGTTTGCACCGCCACCGGCGGGCCGGCATGCAGGCGCAGCACCGGAGCGTGCCAGTTGGGATCGGCCACGCTTTGCAGCCCGGCCGTGGCGAGGGCGCCGGCCACCATCTGGTACCAGCATTCGGGCGGCAGATCGCCGCCCTTCGTCGGATTGACGATGCCGGTGATGCACAGCATTTCCTCCGCCCGGGTCAACGCCACATAGAGCAGGCGGCGATGCTCCAGCCGGGCCCGCGCCTTGCGGTCACTCTGGGCATCCGACAGCCAGGCCGGCGGTGCCACCAGACCGCCGGGCACCCACATCGGCAGGTCCGGCCCATTGCCCAGCGCCAGGTGCAGCGGCCCGCGTTCCGGGCCCAGCGTGCTGCCGGCATCGGCCATGATGACAATGGGCGCCTGCAACCCCTTGGCGCCATGCACGGTCATCAGCCGCACCGCATCGATGGCAGCCTCGGGGTCGCGCTTCACCTCCAGATTCTCCGCCGCCATCCACGCCAGGAAGGCCTGCAGGCTGGCCGCCCCGGCCGCTTCGCAGGCCAATGCCTGGTCCAGCACCGTGTCGATGGCGTCGCGCGCCTCTTCGCCCAGCCGGGCCAGCAGGCGGCGGCGGCCGGCCAGCGGGCCCGACAGCACGGCTTCGAAAAAACGATAGGGCGACACGTCGTTCGCCAACCTTTGCACTGCCTGCAACCATGCGCGCGCCGCCACCACCGCCGGATCGGCGCTGGCCAGCACCGCCGCCCACAATGTTGCGGGCCGCTCGGCCGCCAGTACGGTCAATTGTTCATGATCCAGATTGCAGAAGGGCGAGACCAGCAGCGCCGCCAGGGTCAGATCATCCGCCGGTTGCAGCGCAAACTGCACAAGCGCCACCAGATCGGCCACGGCCAGCGGTTCGGCCAGGTTCAGCCGGTCCACCCCGGCCACCGGCACGCCAGCTTCGTGCAACGCGCCCACAAGTGCGTTCATCAGGCCGCCGCGCTTGCGCAGCAGCACCAATATATCCTGTGCGCGCGCCCGCCGGCCGCTGCCAGGCAGGATCAGCGGATCGGCATCACCCAGCCAGCCGGCAATGCTCCTCGCGATGTTGCGGGCCAGTTCGATTTCCAGGGCCAGCGGCGGTGCGTCGGGATCATCCTCCTCGTCCGGATCCTGATCGGTGGTCAACGGTGGCCACAGCAGGATGGTGCCGGCACCACCCTTGTGCGCCACATGCCGGGGCACGCCGCGTTGATCAAAATCGGCCTCGCCGACATGGGCAATCACCCGGTCCACCGCGTCCAGAATGACCGGTACCGACCGGAAATTGACGCTGAGGGCCAATTCCTTCCAGCGCTCGGGCTCGGCCTCGCACAGCTGGTGGAAATCATCCTTCCGGTCGGCATAAATGGCCGGATCGGCGCCCTGGAAACCGAAGATGGATTGCTTGAAATCGCCGACCACAAACAGGCTGCGGAACCGGTCCCGCGCGCCCTCACCGGCGAAAAACTCCTCCACCAGCGCCCGGATCACCTCCCACTGCAACAAATTGGTGTCCTGCGCCTCGTCCACCAGCACATGATCGATGCGCGCATCCAGCTTGAACCGAACCCAATCGGCCGCGCCATTACCGCCCAGCAGGCGAGCGGCCGCAGCGATCATGTCGTCATAATCGATCACGCCGGCCCGGCGCTTGGCCGCAGCCATGTCCTGCGCCAGCCGCACCGCCACCCGGCAATGCCGGCCGGCGTGTTCAAGGATCTGCCAGCGTTCCTGTTCGGCGCGGATGGCCAGCAACTGGCCCTGCAGGTCGGCACAAAAGGGCCGCCAATGTGGTTCGGCATCATCCAGGGCCTTGGGGATCAGGGTGGTCAGCTTCAACGGCTCGTTCTTCGCGGAATGGAACAACCGCCACAATTGCTCCCAGCGTGCCGCCTGGTCGCTGGCCATCAACCAGGCCACCAGATTGCCGGCCAGTTTCTGGGCATTGGCGCCATCCTGCCGGCCCAACGCCTGCGCCAGTTGCTGCACCTGCCCGATCGGCAGCTTGGCCAACCCCCGTTGCAACGCCGCGGCCGCACTGTCGTCATCGGCCAGCCCCAGCGCACGGCGCAGCAAGGGCTCCACCCCTTCCACCCGCAAGGCGGCCAGCGCCGCACCATGACGCGACAGCGCCGCCATGATTTCGTCCAGCCGGCCTTCACCGCCATCGATGGCGATCTCGGCAACATCGGCCAGAAAGCCGGGATCGCCGGTGTCGGTCAACGCGTCGGCCAGCACCCGGCGGCTGAGCAGGGCGGCAGCGCGATCATCCAGCGTCTGGAAGCCAGGGGCAATGCCGGCTTCGACCGGGAAGCTGGCGATCAGGCCTTGGGCAAAGCTGTGGATGGTCTGGATGGCAAGGCCCGCCGGGGTTTCCAGCGCGGCGGCAAACAGCCCGCGGGCGCGGGTCATCGCCTCGGCATCCGGCACGGCACCGATGGCGCGCAAATCGTCGGCCAATGCGGCATCGGGACAGCCGGCCCAGTGGGCCAGCCGCGCCATGACCCGGCTTTGCATTTCGGCTGCCGCCAGCTTGGTGAAGGTCAGACACAGGATCGCCTGCGGGCGCGCGCCAGCGATCAGCAGACGCAGCACACGGGCGGTGAGCACCTGGGTCTTGCCGGTGCCGGCCGATGCGGCCACCCAGGCATGCACCCCCGGATCGGCCGCATCGGCCTGTTCCGGCAACAACCGCGCCAGCGGCCCCACCGCGCCGCTCATGCCCCCGGCTCCGCCGGTCGGGCTGGCCGGTTGATCCATTCGCCCACCCGGGCGAGATGGTCATAATCCTTCCACGCCCATTGCGGCCGCAGCTTGGCCGGAAAGGGGTTTTGCGCCAGAAGATAATGGGCGGTCAGGGTGACCGCTCTATCCAGCACGGCGGCCACATGGGCGGCGGCATCGCCATCCTTGCCCAGCGGATTGGTCACCTTGCCGGCTTCCTTGCGGCCGCCTTTCAGCTGCCAATATTCGATGCCGCCAACCGGCCCGCCCGGCACGGGCTGGCCCTGATGCACCAGCCCGCCGCGCACCGCCATCGCCAGGCCCAGCGCCAGCTGGTTGGCCTCCAGCGCCCGCACCCGCGCCACGCCGGGCGGCGTGCCGGTCTTGTAATCCACCACCCGCAGACGGCCATCCGCCTGGTGCCGATCCAGCCGGTCCAGCTTGCCGATCAACAGGACTCCGCCGGCCAGCGGAAGTTCGCCGTCCACTTCGGCCAGCATGCGGTGCCAGCCATCGGCTTCATCGTCCAGGATGCGCTGGCCGGCCCACAACAGGGCCCGGCGCATGCGCGGCACCCAGGCGGCGGCCAACCGGGGAAAATGCCGCGCCTCGCTCTCCAGCTCGGCCACGGCAATCTGCTCCAGCCGGGCCAGCGTGCCCAACGCCTGGCCATGGCTTTCGCCAATCCAGCGTTCCAGCACCTTGTGGACCAGCGTACCACGCATGGCCGGGGTCGGGTCCTGATCCAGCGGGTCGAGCGCCTTCAGCCTCAGGATGCGCCTGGCATGGAAGGCAAAGGGATCGGCGACCAGCGTGTCCATTTCGGTGATGGTGATGCGGGGAGGGCGCAGATTGAGCGGCGGGTTGGGCCGTGGTGGTGCCACTGGCTGCGGCCCGGTGGCGGCACCATCGAGCGCGCGGGCCAGCGCCACCAGATCATCACGGCGGCGCAGCGGCGGCTGGCCGGCCCGCTCATACTGCGCGATCAGGCGCAGCCACAGCCGCGATGGCACCTGCGGGCCACTGGCATCGCGGCGGGCGCGGGTGATCAGCACATTGGGGGCACAGGCCGCCCGCAGGAAATCCTGGGCGCTCAGGCCCTGGGCCAGCGCCGTGCCGGGCAGGCCCAGCCGGGCGCGGATGGCCGGTGCCAGCCAGGGATCGGGCGATGGCCGGCCCGGCCAGGTCGCTTCGTTCAACCCGGCGAGGACCAGTACATCGGCACGCGCCAGCTGTGCCTCCACCGGGCCCAGAATTGCCAGGCGAGGATGGCCCTGCCCCGGCACCCGCACCGCAACGCCGCCGATCAATGTGGCCAGCAGCGCCGGGGCATCATCGGCCGCCATCGCGCCAAAGCGCTCGCCCTCAGCCTCCAGCCCTTCGATCAGGCTGGCGAGCTGCCGCCCGTCGGGCCCAGCCCAACCGGCATCACCGGCCAAGGCCGTGATTGCGGTGCGCACTGCCGCGGCCAGCGCCGGCAAGCCAAAGGCGGACCGGCCGCGCAGTGCTTCCAGCGGTTCCAGTGCCGCGGCAACCGCCTCCCACCAGGCGGCAATGGCCGGCGCCTCGTGGGCGCGTTTGCGGCCCACCCAGTCATTGATCGCCTCACCCACCGGGTCCAGCCCGGCCGGTGGCCGCACCCCGCGCAGCGCCAGATCGGCCAACGCCACGCCAGCGGCAAAATCGGCATCGCCGCCCCCGACCAGCCGGTTCTTCAACACGGCCAGAAGCCGGGCCGGGGCAAAATCCTGTGCCAGCGCATCGGCCAGACCCAACGCCAGCGCGCCCGGCGGCGTGAGCGCCAGCGGCGTGCCGGCCGAACTGTCAATCTCGATGCCCCAGCGCCGGCAATGCGCCGCCACCCGGCGCGCCAACCCCGGATCAGGGGTGATCAGGGCAGCGCGCTGGCCCGGCACGTCCAGCGCCTCGCGCAAGGCCAGCGCCACCAACTGTGCCTCTTCCGCCGCCGTGGCGCATTCGGCCAGCGCCAACCCGGCCCGCGCGGCCGGCGCCGGCACAGCCGCCACCGGCGCTGCCGCGGGGGCAAGGGCTGCGAGCAGGGCTGCGGCACGCTCTGGCGGCCCATCCAACCGGCCAGCGGCAAAGGGCCAGGGCTGCACATCGCGCCGATCCAGCCCCAACCCGGCCAACAGCCGCTTCAGGCCCCATTGCGGGTGCCCGGCGTCATCGCGGCTGGCTGCATCAGCGGGATCCGCCAGGCGCAGCGCCTGCCAGCGCGCCTCGCCGGCTTCGCTCAGATCATCATCCAGGCCGGGCAAGACCACCAGGCCATCGGGCAGGCGCAGCACGGCATCCAGCAGCCGCACCAGCGCCGGGGTGGGATTGGCGATGCCGGCCGCCACCACCAGCCCGGCGGGCGGCGCCGCCTGCCAGCGGGCAATGGTGGCATCGATCAGCGCGGCCAGCCGGGTAACGCCTTCGGCTGCGCCCATCTGGCCACGCGCATCGGGCCAAATGGCGATGATCAGCTCCAGATAGGCCAGGGTCTTCTGCCAATGATCGGCCAGATCCTGACCATCGGCCGCGGCCCGCAGGGCCTCCGGGGCAATTTCGGCCGCCAGCAGCGCGTCCAGCACCTCGCCCAGGGCATCGCCCAGCCGCAACCGTTCAACTGCCGTGCGCGATCCACCCGGCAGGCGTTCCGACAGCCGGGCCAATTCGAACCGGCGCACCAGGGGCGGCACGGCCGGGGCCAGGGGCGCCGAGCCTTCGACCAGGCGGGAAAGCCGCCATCGTCCAGATCGCCCACCGGCACCAGTCGCGGCAGCAGCAGCCCGCCCGCCCCGCCCGGCAACTGGCGAACAAAGGCCTCGGTTATGGCGGCAACAGCGCGGCGGTTTGGCAACAGCACCAGCGCGCCGGCCAATCGCAGCGGATCGCCGCCGCAGCGATGGATCAGGCCCGCCGCCAGCGCATCGGCAAAGCCGACATGCAGCGGCAGGTTGAACAGCGGCGGCGCACGGCCATGGGGCGCAAAAGCAGTGGTCACACCCCCCTTTTACGGGGGCTTTCCGGCAAATGCACCGGCTGGAACGGATTATTCACGCCCAACCAGACAATGGCCAGACGAAGCTCCGGCAGCCGGTTCAGCTGCCGGGCGCACGCTGATAGCGGGCCCGCACCCGCTGTTCGGTGCGCAGCGCGTCGGCGGCCAGCGCCAGCATCGCCTGATAGGTTTCCGGCGAGATGGCCAGGAAGCTGCGGCGGCCGTCGCGGTGGCATGGGCGGCGCACGATCAGGCCGGCCTTGGTCATGCTGTTGATCCAGCGCAGCGCCGTGGTGCTGGGCACGTCAGCGGCAATGCACAGGCTGGTGACCGAGGTTTCGCGCCGCCAGAACAACGCAACTGCCAGATCGAGAAGCATGTCCCACGCCGGTTCGCCCAGCGACAGGCCAGGGAGATGGCGGGCGCGCAGCCGCCGGATGCGGAATTGCGATTCAAGGAAGGCGATGCAGTCGCCCTCGGCAAACTCCGGCTCCCCGGCCGGGGTGGATTGGCCGACAAGGCGATCGGCGAGCGCGGCCAGCCCCTGCGCCATGTCGGCCACCTGGCGGGCAATGGTCACGGCCGGATCCGATCGATCGGCGCCGGCCGGATTGGCAGCGCCGGCAAGGGCATGCAGGGCGAGGACATCAAGCGCGAGAGCTCCAGGGCTGGCAGGCGGCAGTGAGGGCGGCTGGGATGACGGTTGCGCGGACGACGCCGGCGATGCGACGTCGGGCGGCGGAGTCAGGGCATGATCGCGGGCCGATTCGGTGCCACGGGACCAGGATGGCCCGGAGCGCACAACATTGTCCCCATCACCGAAATGGTGGTGAAAGCCGCGATCGGCACCCACATCAATCATGCAACACGCCCCACAGATGCTACTCGACAGCAAGCAGCTGTAGCAGCTGCTCCAGGGCGCTGACGCTCACAGGCTGGTCCATTATGGACAGCCGGGCCTGCAAAATACGTTCATTAAGGTTTTTTTCTGGTGACCATGCCGCGATCGGCATCAGTATGGCCGCAGGCTCATCCGGCGCAGGCGGCAGCATCGCCAGGCACAACCGGGCCGATGGCCGCATCACCGGACCGGCCGGCAGCTGCATGGTTTGCCAACCGAGGATATCGGCCAGCAGGCCGATGCCATCGGCAAGGCCTGGCGGCAACCCCAGCAAGGCGATGCCCGGCCCGCGCGCTCCATCGGCGCCAACGCCGGCTGTTGCCGACCAGTCCGTGTTCATCGCCGCATCTGCCATCACCCAAACCTGCCCGATCGGATCGTTGCGGGCGGCTGGGCGGGAAACAGGGTTCCGGCCAGTTGCCCCGCTGATCTTGACGGCGCGGCCTGGGCGGGTTTGCCCGGCAAGCGTGGTTAGCCGGCGACAACCATCAGTTGCTCCAGCGCCAGCAGCGCGACCGGCAACACCAGCCGGTCCAGTCCGTTGGCGGCCAGTTGCCGCGCCACCGCCGGGCAGGCTGCCTCCACCGCAATCACCCCATCCGCACCGCGCAGGCGCAAGCGCGCCCGCTCCCGCGGCACCTGCTGCCAGCCCAGAATCTCAAGCATCAGCGTGATGATTTCCCCCGCACCCTCCGGCATGTCTGCCAGATGCGCAGTTCGCGCCAACGCTGCGTCGCCCCCGTCCGGCGACACAGACACGATATTGAGCACGTCTGACCCCTCCTGCCCAATGTTTGACCCAGGCAAAGGCTTAACCGAACGCTAACCACCCGCAAGGCACAACAAACTCCACAATGGAGGCACTGTGAATTGCGTGAGCCAGACCGCCGCAAGGCTCGACAGCGGCGGTGGCGCATGCTTCCATCGTCCGCCTTGAACACACAGGGGAGAATTGCCATGTTCAGCCACATCATGGTCGGTGCCAATGACATCGCCGCCTCAAAGGCCTTTTATGACGCCACCTTCGCCGCCATGGGGATCAACCCCGGCTTTGCCGACGACAAGGGCCGGGTGTTCTGGATGACGCCCACCGGTATCTTTGCCATCACCCCGCCCATCGATGGCCAGCCGGCAACCTGTGGCAATGGCAGCACCATCGGCTTCGCCATGGCCAGTCCTGAGATGGCCGATGCCTGGCATGCCGCCGGCCTTGCCAACGGCGGCACCGCGATCGAGGATCCGCCCGGCGTGCGCTCCGGCGGGCTTGGCTCGCTGTATCTGGCCTATTTGCGCGATCCGGCCGGGAACAAGCTGTGCGCGCTGCACCGGATGCCGGCCTGATGCGCGGCCTTCTGTTGTGGGCGGTCCTGGCCGCCGCGCCGGTCATGGCCCAGCCGGTGCGCGACCGCCCGGTGATCACGCTGGATGGCGCCCGCACCCTGATCCAGGCCGCCGAAGCCGATGCCGCCAAACGCGGCCTGAAGGTGACGATTGCCGTGGTGGATTTCGCCGGCGTGCCCATCGCGATGGCGCGAATGGACGATGCCAGCCTGGTTGGCGCCGAAATCGCCGTGGCCAAGGCCCGCACTGCGGCTGGCTTCAACACGCCAACCGCCACTTATGAACAGCGGCTGCAAAAGGAAGGCCAGTTGCGGCTGCTCACACTGCCGGTCGTGGCATCGGAAGGCGGCATTCCGATCAAGGTCAATGGCCGCACGGCCGGCGCTGTCGGCGTCTCGGGCGCGACCAGCCAGGAAGACGGGTTGATCGCGGCGGCCGGCGTGGCGGCACTGGAAGCCGCGCTGGCCGCAAGGAAATAGCCTCGGCGGGCAGCAGCGGCGTCCAGGGCCAGGCCTTGGGCACTTGCCGCTGCCCCCACCGCCGCGCTATGAGGCGCGCACCACGATACAGGAGAGACTGCCATACCACCGCCCCCTCGCCGCTTCATGAGCACGCCGGCCCCGATTTCCGGCCCGCTCTATGATGAGTTCATCAAATCCCCCAAGGTCCGCGTGATTGACCAGGATGGGGAGAATCTGGGCGTTCTCTACACCCGCGAAGCCATCGCGATGGCGCAGGAAGCCGGGCTGAACCTGGTGGAAGTCTCGCCCGGCGCCGATCCGCCGGTGTGCAAGATCCTTGATGTCGGCAAGTTCAAATATGAGGCCCAGAAAAAGGCCGCCGCTGCTCGCAAGAATCAAAAGACGCAGGAGATCAAGGAGATCAAGATGCGTCCCAACATCGACGAGCATGATTATCAGACCAAGATGAAGGCCATCCAGCGCTTCCTGGAAGAAGGCGACAAGGTGAAGCTCACCCTGCGCTTCCGCGGCCGCGAGCTGAGCCATGGCGAGCTCGGCCTCAAGCTGCTGGAACGGGTACGCGACGAAACCGCCGAAATGGCCAAGGTCGAACAACTGCCCCGGCTGGAAGGCCGCCAGATGCTGATGGTGATCGCGCCGAAATAAGCGCTGCCATCAAGCAGACGCGCACAACGCCGCCGGATCGCTCTTCGGCGGCGTTTGCGTTTGGCGACCGGTAGCGCTAACGCCCGGCCATGTCATTCTTTGCGCCGGCCCTTGAAGGCACCAAGCCCGAACACTATCGCCAGCTTCGCCAGCAACTGGCGGCGCTGATTGGTGACGAACGCGATTTCGTTGCCAATATGGCCAACCTGTCGGCCCTGCTGTTCCACCAGCTGGCCGATCTAAATTGGGCCGGATTCTATCTGATGAAGGATGGCGAGCTGGTGCTGGGCCCGTTCCAGGGCAAGCCGGCCTGCATCCGCATTGCGCTGGGCAAGGGCGTGTGCGGCACGGCGGCGGCAACGCGTGAAACCCAGGTCGTGCCCGATGTCCATGCCTTTCCCGGCCACATCGCCTGCGATGCCGACAGCCGCTCCGAAATCGTGGTGCCGTTGCTGGCCGATGGCCAAGTGATCGGCGTTCTGGACCTGGACAGCCCGAAACCCGGCCGCTTCGATGAAGACGACCGGGCCGGGCTGGAAGCAATTGCGGGGCTGCTGATCACCGCCAGCCTGATGGCCTGATCACGGCACCGCCGGCCCAAGGGGGCCAAAGACCGGCGGCCACCGCGGTCAGATCATTTGTTGAACTTCAGCACGAAATCCTGGCGGGTGTTGGCCATGGCCGCATCAATGCCCTTCAGGGCGTTGGCGCGCTGCTCGGCCGAAAGATCCTTCGACGCCTCGATGGCGGCCCGGGCCGACGCCATCGCCTCGCGCACCTTCTTCTGGATTTCCATGCCGCAGGTTGCCAGTTGCGGGAAATCGGCATCGGCCGGCAGCTTGATGCCCTCCTTCTCGCAGCGGGCGCGCATGTCTGCCTTGATGGCCGTCATGTGTTCCTGCGCCGCCTTGTGCGCCATGCCAGCCATCTCCACGCGGCGCACCATCACCATCTTGCGGCCATCGCTGCCTTCAGTGATCTGCACATCGGCGCCGCCGGGGGCGTGTTTGCCATCGGCGCCGAACATCATCACGTGCGGGGCCGGGCCGCCTTCGATATTGTCCGTCACCACCTTGCCATCCTTCATAACAAGCGTGCGCACCACGGTCTTCTCGGTCTTGCTGCCCTTGTCGCCCTTTGCGCCCTTCTCGCCCTTCGTCCCCTTGTCATCAATCTTGTGGGTGAAGATCATGATGCGCGGCGCTTCCGGAGCGGCCGGCGGTGCCGGGGGCGCGGGCGGCGCCGCCACAGCCGCCGGGGCGGGCGGGGCCGGGGGTGCCGGCGGCGCGGGCTGCGCGCCCGATGCGGTGGCGAGCAGGCCGGCAATGGCGAGGCCCGAAACCGTGAGGCCACCGGCCAGACGGCGGGAGAGACCGAATTTGCGATCCTTCATCATCGAAATACGTTCCTTCAACTGGTTCTTGTGATTCATGGCGCAGGCCGCGATGGGGGTTGCGACACAGGCCGATTTCAACACCGCCTGGCCATAGGCGGCGCGGGTTTCGCCATCGCTGCCGGCCAGCACGGTGGCATCGCAGGCAAGTTCCTGATCCGACCGGAACGCCCGCCAGGCGGCATGGGCGATCGGGTTCCACCAATGGGCGGCCAGCACCACCAGCCCGGCCAGATTGGCCAGAAGGTCACGGCGGTCGTGATGGGCGCCTTCGTGCAGCAGGGCCATGCGCCGTTCGGACGGCGAATAGCGGGCGAGGAAATCCGCCGGCAACAGCACGCGGCGGTGCAAGATGCCCGCCGCCATCGGGCCGGGCACATGCGCCGACAGGATCACGTCCACGCCGCCCTCGCGGGTCAACAGCTCGCCTTCGCGCACCGCCTTGCCGATGAAGCGCACATGGCGCGTCCATTGCACGGCCAGGAAGCTTGCGGCGCCCACGGCCCACAGGATCAGCAGCAGGGTCGGCCAATCCGCCACCAAACCCAACTCTGGGCCCAGTTCCGGCCCGGCTTGAGGGGGCACCGCCGTCAGCGACGGTGCATAGGGGGCCGCATCCACCGGCGGCATCAGCGCCAACGCCATGTCCCCTTCCGGCTGGGCCTGCACCACCGGCACATACAAGGGCTGCCAGCCGGGAATGGCAGGCATCAGCATGCGCAGGGCCGGCAACGCCCACAGGGCATAGGCCATGTGCGCGCCCCACAGGCGCGCCACCGGACGGCGCAACAGCAGCACCAGCAGCATCAGCAGACTGGCACCGATCAGCGCCTCCACCAGCCATTCGGTGTTCAGCCAGGCGATCATTGCTTCAGCTCCCGGATCAGGGCTTCCAGTTCGGCAATATCGGCGGGGGACAACTCGCCCCGCTCGGCCAGATGCGCCACCAGCGGCGCTGGCCGGCCACCAAAAAGCCGATCCACCAGCCGTCGCGATTCGCCAGCGGCCACCACGGACCGATCAACCATCGGCGAATAAAGATAGCGGCGACCATCTTCTGCCGTGGCCAGCGCGCCCTTTGCGGCCAGCCGGGACAGCAAGGTCTTCACCGTCGGCAGGCTCCAGCCGGTGTCCTCAAGGCGGGCGGCCACATCCTGTGCGGTCAAGGGGCTGGTTTCCCACAGCACCTCCATCACCTGCCATTCGGCTTCGCTGATCCGTTCACTCATGCTGATCGCCCGATTCGCTTACATCTGTAGTCGATTTACCGATTACGCCTGTAATCGTCAAGCGCCGTGTTGCAAGACCGATACAGCATCGCCACATTGCCCCGGCGCGGGAGGAGAAGCAGGCGTTGGATATTGGTGATCGAATGCCGGGCGGGCCGGCCGGGCTTGCGCCGTCACCGGGCCCGCTCCCGCCTTCCTTTGGCACTGGATACGGCGCCATCCCCGGCCGACCAAAGCCGCCGGGACGCTGGCGCTGGCTGAAGCGTGGCCTGTTGCTGCTGGCCGCCGCCGTGCTGGCATTGCTGGTCTGGCTGGCGGTCACGGCGCCCTTGTCGAAATCGCTGGCTCCCATCGCCCGGCCGCAGATCACCCTGCTGGCCGCCGATGGCACGCCCATTGCCCGCAAGGGCGCCCGCGTGGAACGGCCGGTGCGCATCGCCGATTTGCCGGCGCATGTGCCCGATGCGCTGATCGCCATCGAGGATCGGCGCTTTCGCCGCCATATCGGCATTGATCCCATTGCCATCGCCCGCGCCGCCTGGAGCAATCTCACCACCGGGCGCACCCAGGGGGGGTCCACCCTCACCCAGCAACTGGCCAAGTTCACCTTTCTCACCCCTGAACGCAGCCTCACCCGCAAGGCGCAGGAGGCGCTGATCGCCTTGTGGCTGGAAGCGTGGCTGACCAAGGATCAGATCCTCGAGCGTTATCTGTCCAACGCCTACTATGGTGACAATTGCTATGGCCTGCGGGCCGCGGCGCTGCATTATTTCAACCGCCAACCCGAACGGCTGACCCGGGCCCAGGCCGCCATGCTGGCCGGGCTGTTGCAGGCGCCCTCACGCCTGGCGCCCACCCGCAACTATGCCGGGGCGGCCCGGCGGATGAAGCTGGTGCTGGCCGCCATGGCCGATACCGGCGTGATCAGCGCGGCCGCTGCCCGGCGCACCAAGCCGCCGCGGCTGGATGTGCAACGCGAATCCCGCCTGCCCAACGGCACCTGGTTCGCCGACTGGGCCCTGGCCGAAGTGGAGGATGACAGCGAACTCAGCTATGCCAGCCGCACCGTGCGCACCACGCTGGATGCCCGGCTGCAACGCGCCGCCCGCCGGGCCATCGCTGCGGCCGGCCTGGGCCAGGCCCAGGTGGCACTGGTGGCCATGCGCACCAACGGCGAGGTGGTGGCGATGCTGGGTGGGCGCGATTATGCCGCCTCCCCCTTCAACCGCGCCACCCAGGCCCGCCGCCAGCCCGGCTCCACCTTCAAACTGTTCGTCTATCTGGCGGCGCTACAAAACGGCTGGTCGCCCGAAGATCGCATCGCCAACACACCGATCAGCGATGGCGCCTATCGCCCGCGCAACAACCAGGATCGCTATAGCGACAGCCTCAGCCTGGCCCAGGCCTTCGCCCAATCCAGCAACGTGGCCAGTGTGCGCCTGATGCAGGCGGTGGGCGATCGCAAGGTGATCGGCCTGGCGCGCGACATGGGCATCACCACGCCGCTGCCGCGCGGCGATCCCAGCCTGGCCCTGGGCAGCACGGGGATGACCTTGCTGGAAATCACCGCAGCCTATGCCGGTTTTGCCGGCAATGCCTATCCGGTGCGTCCCACCGCGCTGCCGGTGCCCGAACCGGGCCTGTGGGATCGGCTGTTCAACGCGCCGGCCGCATTTTCGGGCGGTGTGCATGACGATATGGAACAGATGCTGCGTGGCGTCGTCACCCGTGGCACTGGCCGCGCCGCCGCGATCGGCCGTCCCGCCTATGGCAAGACCGGCACCACGCAAGACAATCGCGACGCCCTGTTCGTTGGCTATGCCGGCGACCTGGTGGTGGGCGTCTGGGTGGGCCGTGATGACAACAAGCCGTTGGGCAATATCACAGGCGGCGGGCTGCCGGCGCGCATCTGGCGCGATTTCCTGTGGCGCGCGGCGACCGGCAGCCCGCGCCGGGCCCGGGCCGATCCCGACGACGCGATTGAGGCGCTGGACCTGCCGGCCGACAGCATCCGCATTGACCTCGGCCAACGCCAGATCGAAATGGAATTGCGCGAAGACGAACGCGCCATGGCCCGCGCCGTGATGAAGTCCGCCCTTGCCGAAGCCCGTGCCGCATTGCGTGAGGCCGAGGCCGCGGCCCGCGGGCAAGAAGAACAGGCAGAGGAAGGCCCGCCGCGCTGATCTGCGGGCGTCATGATGGCTTTGTGTTGACGCGCATGGCCCGATGATGGCAAGCGGCCAGCCAGCATGCCGCAACCGGCATCCGGTTCGATGCGCGGGTATGATGTAATGGTAGCCTGTCAGCTTCCCAAGCTGAACGCGCGGGTTCGATTCCCGCTACCCGCTCCA
>CAZAWH010000035.1:0-23250 GCA_964488775.1 uncultured Sandarakinorhabdus sp.
GCCGTCACAAATCCTCCCCCTCTGGGGTAGGTGGCAGCCCCGTCGAAGGCCGGGGCTGACGGAGGGGGCAGCAAGCGCCGCGCTTGACCAGCCCCCTCCGCCCTGCGGGCACCTCCCCAGAGGGGGAGGATCAAAGGTTGCGAATTGGAGTTTGGACATGACCTACGAAACCATCCTTGTGGAAACCCGCGGCGCGGTCACGCTGGTGCGTTTGAACCGGCCGCAGGCGCTGAATGCGCTCAACTCCCAGGTGCTGGGCGAACTGATCACCGCCTTCCGCGCCTATGACGAAGATGCCGGCCAGCGCTGCCTGGTCATCACCGGCAGCGAGAAGGCCTTTGCGGCCGGCGCCGACATCAAGGAAATGTCCACCCAGAGCTTTGCCGACATGTATGGCGGCAATTTCTTCGCCGGTTATGACCATGTGACCGCCACCCGCAAGCCGTGGATTGCGGCGGTCTCGGGCTTTGCGCTGGGCGGCGGCTGCGAACTCGCCATGATGGCGGACATCATCATCGCCGCTGAAAACGCCAAATTCGGCCAGCCGGAAATCAAGCTGGGCGTCACGCCCGGCATGGGCGGTTCCCAGCGGCTGGTGCGCGCCATCGGCAAGGCCAAGGCCATGGAGATGTGCCTGACCGGGCGCATGATGGACGCGGCCGAGGCCGAGCGTTCGGGCCTGGTGGCGCGCGTGGAGCCGACCGACCAGTTGCTCGATGAAGCGCTGAAGCTGGCCGAAACCATCGCCGGCATGGCGCCCCTGGCCGCCATCGCGGTGAAGGAAGAGGTGGACGCCGCCTTTGAAATGACCCTGCGCGAGGGCGTGCGCTTTGAACGACGGCTGTTCCATTCGCTGTTCGGCAGCGCTGACCAGAAGGAAGGCATGGCCGCCTTCGTGGAAAAGCGGCCGGGCAACTGGACCGGGAAATAAGCGGCCCTCAATCCTCCCCCACTGGGGGAGGTGCCCGCAGGGCGTAGGGGGCCGCCAGGCGCGGTCCTTGCTGCCCCCTCCGTCAGCCTGCGGCTGCCACGTCCCCCTCTGGGGGAGGATCGTCTGTCCTACACGGCCAGGCTGTGGCATGATGGCGGAAATGCAAAAAGATCAGCCGAAACAACGCGGAATCCCGGCAAATCTGTCAACTATGTCAAAACAGGCCGCGCGTTCTCAGGCCTTGAGCGCCCGTTTCGCCGCCTCGGCATAGGCGTTCAGCAACTGCTCCAGGATCGCCGGTTTGCCCTTGGGCCCGGCGATCAGGCTGGTGTGGACATAATCGCGCAATTTCTCGTGCAGCAGCGCCGTGCGGTTCATCGGCAGCATGGCCAGCATGGCTTCGGACAGATCGAGGATCAGGCCCTTTGACGGCACGGCATAATCATCGGCGCGGATGCGGATCACCTCCGCATCGGCCAGCAGGGCCAGATCATGGTTCGCCGCCTCGATCAGCATGTCGGCCAGCGGCTCGGCATTGTCGCGCAGCAGGATCTTCACCCGTTCCGACAGGAAATCGCGTTGGCCAAGGGCCAGGCTGGCCACATCCAGCCGCGCCGCCTCGGCCTCGGCGGCGGCCACGGCGCGCGCCGCCAGATCGTGAAAGGCGCGGGTTGCGGTTTCGCCATGGCGGGTGCGCCAGGCGCGGATGTCGCCGCCCATCACCAGCCGGTTGATCAAACTGCGCACCGCTGCCTGCCTCCCTCTTGTCTGCGTTTGGCAAGGGCGGCGCCGGATGGCAAGGCTTCTGGGGAAAGGCGCAAACGGGAGACTGGCCATGGCAACAATCGCATTCATCGGTGTGGGCAACATGGGCGGCGGCATGGCGCTCAATCTGATCAAGGCCGGGCATCAGGTGCGGGCCTTTGATCTGTCGGCGGCGGCGCTGGATCGGGTGGTGGCTGGCGGGGCCACGGCCGCGGCCAGCGCGGTGGCAGCGGCCAGCGGCGCCGATGCGATTGTCACCATGCTGCCGGCCGGTGCCCATGTCCGCGCCGCCTATGAAGGCGAATTGTTCGCCGCCGCCGCGCCGCACGCCATCCTGATGGATTGTTCCACCATCGATGTCGCCACCGCCCGGGCGCTGGGCGAGGCGGCGGCCGCCCGGGGGCTGGCCATGGTGGATGCGCCAGTATCGGGCGGCACGGCGGCGGCCGATGCCGGCACCCTCACCTTCATGGTCGGCGGGCCGGAGGCGGCGTTCGCGGCGGCCCAGCCGATCCTGGCGCAGATGGGCAAGGCGGTGATCCATGCCGGCGGGCCGGGCACGGGCCAGGCCGCCAAGATCTGCAACAACATGATCCTGGGCGCCACCATGATCGCCACCGCCGAAGCCTTCGTGCTGGCCGAGAAACTGGGCCTCGATGCCCAGACCTTCTTTGAAATCAGTAGCAAGGCCAGCGGCCAGTCCTGGTCGATGACCAGCTATTGCCCTGTTCCCGGCCCGGTGCCGACCGCGCCATCCAACCGGGATTATGCCGGGGGCTTTGCCGCCGCCCTGATGCTGAAGGACCTGAAACTGGCCTGCGAGGCGGCGCAAGCCGTGGGCGCCAGCGTGCCGATGGGCGCCGAAGCCCAGAGCCTGTATCAGTTGTTCGTCAACAACGGCGGCGCATTCACGGATTTTTCCGGCATCATCAAGTTGCTGCGCGGTCCTGACGCTTGACAGGCCGAACAGGCGCTGGCTGATTTGCCCCCGGGTCGATGATCGTGGGGGAGAATTTGTTCGTGCGTCGGCTCGTTCTGCTTGCAGCTTTGGTGGCGTCTTCGGCAATGGCAGCGCCGCCGCCGATCAGCCTGTTCGGGCAATTGCCCAACATCAGCTCGATCGAATTGTCCCCCGACGGCACGCGCTGGGCGGCGGTGATGGGCAATGACCGTCAGGCGCAGATCCAGGTGCGCAGCCTGGCAGACAACAAGCTGCTGTCCTTGACCCAGGCCGACAAGTCCAAGGTCCGCGACGTGATGTGGGGTGGCAATGATCATGTGATCGCCACCATTTCCACCACCACCGCCGTGCCGGGGCTGGAAGGCAACAAGCGCGAATGGTTCCTGCTGCTGGATCTGGACCTGACCAAGGGCAAGGACTGGCGGCCGCTGCTGACCGGGCTGGAAGACACCATGAACGTCGCGGCCGGCACGCCGCGGGTGGTGATGCGCGAAAGCCAGCCGGTGCTGGTGGTGCCGGGCATCCACTTCGAATCCAGCCTGGGCGTCATCTCGTTGATCGAGGTGCGGTTGGGCAAATCCGGCGGCCGCGTCGTCAACAAGGGCCTGCCCGACACGACGGACTACATCATCGGGCTCGACGGCAAGGCCATTGCCCGCGAGGACTATGTCAGCCGCACCGGCGAATGGCGGCTGATGCAGCGCACGGGTGACAGTTTCCGCAAGATCTACAGCGAGATGGCGCCGATTGACCGGCCCAGCATCTCCAGCTTTGGCCGGGACGAACAGACGCTGGTGCTGACCAGCCACAAGGGCGGTTACTGGCAGGATTATGAAGTGAAGCTGGCCGATGGCAGCGTGGGCGAGCCAACGGATGATTATGCCGGCTCGGTGGTGACCGACCGGCGCACCCGGCTGGTGATCGGCACCATGGAAACCAAATTGGACAAGGTGGAATACAGTTTCTTCAACCCCAAGGAACAGGCGCTGTGGCGCGGCCTGGCCAAGGCCTTTCCCGGCGAGCAGATCCGGCTGGAAAGCTGGAGCGATGACCGGCAGACCATCCTGATCGAGGTGCAGGGTGAAAAGAACGGTGTCGCCCTGTTCCGGGTGGACCGGGCCAAGGGCCAGGTGGAATTCCTGGCCGACCGTTATGCCGGGCTGGGCCCGGAACAGCTGTCGCCGGTCACCACGCTCACCTACAAGGCGGCCGACGGACTGGACATTCCGGCCTATCTCACCCTGCCGCGCGACAAGCCGGCCAAGGGCCTGCCACTGATCGTGCTGGCCCATGGTGGGCCGGAAGCGCGGGATTATCCGGGCTTTGACTGGTGGGCCCAGGCCCTGGCCAGCCGCGGCTATGCCGTCTTGCAGCCGCAGTTCCGCGGCTCCATCGGCTTTGGCGCCGGCCATCGCCAGGCCGGTTATGGCCAATGGGGCCGCAAGATGCAGACCGATCTGTCGGACGGGGTGCGCGATCTGGTGGCCAAGGGCATGGTGGACAAGGGCCGGGTGTGCATCGTGGGGGCGTCCTATGGCGGCTATGCCGCGATGGCCGGGCCAACGCTGGACCCCGGCGTGTATCGCTGCGCCTCGGCGGTGGCCGGGGTTTCGGATCTGCGGCGGATGCTGAACTGGGAGGCCAATGAGACCGGCGGCACCCGCAACAGCGTGGTGCGATACTGGCAGCGCTACATGGGGGCCAAGTCCAACAATGATCCGGCGGTGGATGCCTGGTCCCCGGCCCGGCTGGCGGCAAAGGTGACGGTGCCGATGCAGCTGATCCACGGCAAGGACGACACGGTGGTGCCGATCGAGCAGAGCCGGATCATGCGCGACGCCATGAAGGATGAAGGCAAGACGGTGGAATGGCTGGAACTGCCCGGCGAAGACCATTGGCTGAGCCGCCCTGCCACCCGCATCGCCATGCTGGAAGCCCAGGTGGCGTTTCTGGAACGGCATAACCCGCCAAATTGACGCTGCGGCGGGTGGTGGCGTTTGCGGCGCGGTCGCGCTATGCCGCGGCGCATCATGACGGCGCAACAACCCCTGACCATCGCTCTGCCTAAGGGCCGCATCCTGAAGGAGGCGCTGCCGCTGCTGGCGCAGATCGGCATCGTGCCCGAACCGGATTTTTCCGATGAGAACAGCCGCAAGCTGACCTTTGCCACCAGCCGCGACGATGTGCGGGTGATCCGGGTGCGCAGTTTCGATGTGGCGACCTTCGTGGCCTTTGGCGCGGCGCAGCTGGGCATTGCCGGCAATGATGTGCTGATGGAGTTCGATTTTTCCGAAATCTATGCGCCGGTTGATCTGGGCATCGGCAAGTGCCGGCTTTCGGTGGCGCAGCCGGCCGGGCTTGACCCTGACCTGACCCGCCTGTCGCATGTGCGGGTGGCGACCAAATATCCCGGGCTGACCCGCCGGCATTTTGCCGCGCGCGGGCTTCAGGCCGAGGTGATCAAGCTGAACGGTGCCATGGAACTGGCGCCGCTGGTTGGCCTGTCGAGCCGGATTGTCGACCTGGTCTCCACCGGCAAGACGCTGGCCGAAAATGGCCTGAAGGAGGTTGAGGTGATCGCCGAGGTGACCAGCCGCCTGATCGCCAACCGCGCCGCCTTCAAGACCGATGGGCGCGTGGTGGAGCTGGTGGGTGCGATGCGCAGCCTGGTGGAGGCTGGTGATGCCGCTGCGGCTTGAAGCGAACAGCGCCGGATTCGCGACCGATTTTGCCGCGCTGGTGGACGCCAAGCGCGATGACGCGGCCGATGTTTCGGCGGTGGTGGCCGGCATCATTGCCGATGTGCGCCAGCGCGGCGATGCGGTGCTGGCGGAACTGACCGCCAGATTCGACGGCGTCGATCTGGATGCCGCCGGCTGGGAGATCGGCCCGGCCGAACTGGATGCCGCTCTCGCTGGCCTGTCCCCCGACCTGCGCGCCGCGCTGGATCTGGCGGCGACGCGCATCCGTGATTTCCACGAACGGCAGAAGCCGGCCGGCAATGACGCGGTGGATGCCGCCGGTGTGCGCACCGGGGTGCGCTGGACCCCGGTGGATGCCGCCGGGCTTTATGTGCCGGGCGGGCGGGCGGCCTATCCCTCGTCCGTGCTGATGAACGCCATTCCCGCCGTGGTGGCCGGGGTGCGCGATCTGATCATGGTGACGCCGACGCCAGGGGGCGAGGCCAATCCGCTGGTGCTGGCCGCCGCGCGGGTGGCGGGCGTGTCCCGCGTGTTCCGGGTGGGCGGGGCGCAGGCGGTGGCGGCGCTGGCCTTTGGCACGGCGCGCATTCCCAAGGTGGATGTGATCACTGGGCCGGGCAACGCCTTCGTGGCCGAGGCCAAGCGCCAGCTTTATGGCGTGGTGGGCATCGACATGGTGGCCGGGCCATCGGAAGTGGTGATCCTGTCGGACGGCAAGTCCAACCCCGATTGGATCGCGGCCGACCTGCTGGCCCAGGCCGAACATGATCCGGTGGCGCAATCCATCCTGATCACCACCAGTGCGGCCGAAGCCGATGCGGTGGCAGCCGCCGTCGCGCGCCAGCTGGAAACCCTGCCCACCGCCGCCGTCGCCGCCGTCAGCTGGCGCGATCATGGCGCGATCATCGTGATTGGCGATCTGGCCGAGGCGCTGCCGCTGCTGGATGCGCTGGCACCCGAACACGCCGAACTGATGGTGGATGATCCCGGTTGGGTGTTTGCCCGGATGCGTCATGCCGGGTCGGTGTTTCTGGGCCGGCACACGCCGGAGGCGGCGGGCGATTATCTCGCCGGCCCCAACCATGTGCTGCCCACCGGCCGGCGCGCGCGCTTTGCCTCCGGGCTCAGCGTCGTGGATTTCATGAAGCGCACGACCTTCCTCGATTGCGGGCCGGCCGGGCTGGCCGCGATCGGCCCGGCCGGCGCTGCCATTGCCGATGTGGAAGGGCTGGCGGCGCACGCGGCCTCGATCCGGCTGAGGCTGGCCTGATCGGCGATCAGGCCGTCTCCAGCGGCTGGGTCAGGCAGTGGGGGCCGCCGTGCCAGGCCCAGAGTTCGCGGGCCGGGAAGGTGTCGACGGCGATGCCATCGGCTTCCAGCGCCGCCTTGGTGGCGGGGTTGCCGGCATAGGCGATGACGCGGCCCGGCCGGGCCTGCACGATGTTGGAGGCCTGGCGGCGCAGTTCGGGATAGGCCCGCTCCATGAAGGCTTCATAGGCGGCCTGGTCTCCGGCGGGCCGGGCACCGCCCACCCAGGTGAAGCGGTAGCCCTGGCCCTTGAGATGATCGACCAGCTTGGCATCGCCCAAATCCTCGCGTTTGCCTGAGCCGGCGCGGTAGAGGGTGACCCTGCCAAACTCCTTCAGCATGGTCAGGCCCTTTTCGGCTTCATCCTCCTCCAGCAGATTCTGGGCGCGGGCGCCGCGGATATAGCGGGCGAGCGGGCTGGTCTCGGCAAATTCCTTTTCCAAAAGATAGGGCACGGTGAGCGCGTGGCGCGGCCCGACCAGGGTGAAATAGGTGTCGAGGTGCAGCAGCAGCAGTTGCAGTTCCAGCATCTGGGCGGCGCTGCCCAGCTTTGCCGGGCGGATGAAGTCGCGCTTCACGGTCTGCACCGCCAGCACATCCATGTTCAGCCGCTGCGCCAGCAAGGGGGCGATGCGCGGATCGGTGCGGTTGCCGTTGCCGAGGAAGATGGTGTTGCGGTCCACCACGGTGAAATCACCGCCCTCCAGGCCGATGCCTTCCTCCATCGCGTCAAAGATCACCGGATAGCGGGTGAGCAGCGGCGAGTGCTGATAGCAGAAGCGCAGCAGGTGATTTTCGCGGCGGCGGCGCAGCGAGACGGAGCGGCCCATGACCAGGCCACCCGGCGTCATAATCGCGCTGTCGCGGGTCCACATCATGCTGCCATTGTTGTCGTCGGCGAAATGGCGCCAGTTGCCGTCGGGGCCCAGCCGGTTGCGCACCCGGGGGTCGCGGCCCAGGATGGTGTCGGCGGTCACGCTGTCGGGATCTGCGCCGAGCAGCGGGAAACTGGCTTCCAGCCAGGCCGCGAAGACACCGGATTTGCGGGTGGCGGCGATGGCAGTGGCCAGCGCGTCCTTCACTTCCACCACCTCGGCGCCATTGGCCTTGAGCAGCGCCACCAGCCCGGCCTGCTGCGCCACCATCGCCTCCATGTCGGATTCGGCATAGGGCAGAAGATTGCCGTCCAGCCGGTCTCCACCGCGATCGGTGGCGACCACGCTGTGCATCAGCACGCGTTTCAGCGCGCCGATGTCGCTGGGCAGGAACGGGGCCGTGCCGCCCGAGGGCTGGGCCCGCGCGGCGGCCAGCGCAGGTGCGGCGGCCAGGCCAGCCAAGAGCGTGCGGCGATCGATGGTCATCTGCGTCCCCCCAGTTGCCGGCGGATGCTGGCGCGGCCGGCGGCAAAGGGCAAGGGGGGCTATGCCGCGTACACCGCCCGTTCGACGGCGCGCAGCACAGCCACCGCGGCCGGTTCGCCGAAGGGCAGATGCTGCATGCACACCACGGCCGCGATGTCGCGTTCCCGGTCGATCCAGTAATAGCTGTTGGCGATGCCGGCCCAGGCCAGCGTGCCCGGCGACCGGCCATCGGGGCCGGGTTCGGGGTTGATCAGGAAGCCCAGGCCCCAGCCGCAATCCATCATCGGGAACAGATCGAAATCGGTGGAAAGGCCCGGCATGTTGGTGCTCATGCGGCCGGCGGGCATCGGCACCTGGTTGGTCGCCATCATCGCCACGGTCTCCGCCTTCAGGATGCGGGCGCCGTTCAGCGTGCCGCCGTTCAGGATCATGCGACAGAATTTCAGATAGTCGCGGGCGGTGGAGACGAGGCCACCGCCGGCGCCGTGGAATTCGGCCGCCTCGCCGCCGCCGAAATGCACCGGGAAGGGCATCAGGCCGCCATCGGGCAGCCGCGCGTGCAGGGGGGTGAGCCGGGCCTTCACGCCATCATCAAAGGCGAAGCTTGTGTCGGCCATGCCGAGCGGGCCGGTGACATGGCGGGCCAGCCAGTCGCCCAGGCGCATGCCCGACACCGCCTCCACCGCCAGGCCGACCCAATCGGTGGAGATGCCATAGATCCAGCGGGTGCCGGGATCGGCGAGCAGCGGCTGGTTCAGGCTGGCCAGCGTGCCGGAGTTGGCCGGGTTGTGCAGCCGCCATTGGGTGAGTTCGGCCGACATGAATTCATAGCCGAAACCGGAGGTGTGGGTGAGCAGCTGGCGCAGCGTGATCGGGCCGGCCGCCGGGCGCACAACCGGTTTGCCCTCCTCGTCAAAACCTTCCAGCACCTGCGGATTGGCGAGTGGCGGCAGCAGCGGACCCAGATCATCATCCAGCGCGAGGCGGCCCTGTTCGACTAGCTGCATGGCGGCGACGCTGGCGATGGCCTTGGTCATGGAGGCGATCTGGAACAGATCATCCTGAGCCAACGGCGGCCCGCCCGGCCCCTTTGTGCCCACCGCCGCTTCGGCCAGGGTGCCGGCGCTGTTGCCGATGGTGACGACCGCGCCGGGAATCTTGCCGGCGGCCAGGCTGGTTTCGAGGGCGTGGATGATGCGGTCGCGCATGGGCTGATCCTTTGCTGGCATGCACATTCGTATCGCACTTCCCCACCCCCGGCCCCTCCCCCGAAGGGGAGGGCAGATCAGTGGCGGAAGTGGCGCATGCCGGTGAAGACCATGGCGAGCCCGCGTTCATCGGCGGCCGCGATCACATCCTTGTCGCGGATGGAGCCGCCGGGCTGGATGATGGCGGTGGCGCCGGCTTCGGCCGCGGCGATCAGGCCATCGGGGAAGGGGAAGAAGGCATCGGAGGCGACGCAGCTGCCGATGGTCTTCGGCTGCGGCCAGCCAGCGGCCTCCTGGGCATCGATCGCCTTGCGCGCCGCGATGCGGGTGGAATCGAGCCGGCTCATCTGGCCGGCACCCACCCCGGCGGTGGCGCCGCCGTTGGCATAGACAATGGCGTTGGACTTCACATGCCGCGCCACCGTCCAGGCGAACAGCAGATCGGCCCATTCGTCCTCGGTCGGCGCGCGCCGGGTCACCACCTGGCAGGCGTCGCGGCCAACGGCGCCATTGTCGCGGCTTTGCACCAGCATGCCGCCCGACACGGGTTTCAGCATCAGGCCGGGGCGGCGCGGATCGGGCAGATCGGCGATGAGCAGGCGCAGATTCTTCTTGGCGGCAAACACGGCGCGGGCGGCATCATCGGCGCCCGGTGCGATCACCACTTCGGTGAAGATCTGGGTGATGGCTTCGGCCGTAGGGCCATCCAGCGGCTGGTTGACGGCGATGATGCCGCCAAAGGCCGACACCGGGTCGCAGCGAAAGGCCTTTTCATAGGCCTCCGCCAGGCTGGTGCCGGTGGCAACGCCGCACGGGTTGGCGTGCTTGATGATGGCACAGGCCGGGCCCGCGCCACGCCATTCGGCGATCAGGTCCAGCGCGCCATCGGCATCGTTGAGATTGTTGTAGCTCAGTTCCTTGCCCTGCACTTGCGTGGCGGCGGCAAGGCCTCGGCTGCCTGTTTGCGGCAGATAAAGCGCCGCGCTCTGGTGCGGGTTCTCGCCATAGCGCAGCACATCCTTGCGGGTGA
Organism: uncultured Sandarakinorhabdus sp.; assembly: GCA_964488775.1. Taxonomy (GTDB): domain Bacteria; phylum Pseudomonadota; class Alphaproteobacteria; order Sphingomonadales; family Sphingomonadaceae; genus Sandarakinorhabdus. The sequence goes on from CAZAWH010000035.1 coordinate 10,267, forward strand.
GGGCCAGCGGCAGCACGGCGGGGAACATCTCGCCTTGATCGGCAAAGGCGAACCAGCTGGCCACCGCGGCATCATAGGCGGCGGTGTGGGCAAAGGCGGCGGCGGCGAGCTGGCGGCGCAGGGCCAGCGGCGTGGCGCCCTGATGCTCGGTCAGGGCCGCGATGAAACCGTCATATTGGTCGGGGCTGGTGAGGATGGCGACAAATTCGTGATTCTTGGCGGAGGAGCGGACCATGGCCGGGCCGCCGATGTCGATATTCTCGATGATGTCCTCGCGGGGTGCGCCGCGCGCCACGGTGGCGGCGAAGGGATAGAGGTTGATCACCGCCAGATCGATGGCTCCGATGCCGTTGGCGGCCATGGCGGCCTGGTGCTCGGGATTGTCGCGCAGGGCGAGCAGGCCGCCGTGGACCCGCGGGTGCAGGGTCTTCACCCGGCCGTCCATCATTTCCGGGCTGCCGGTCAGTTCGGCGACATCCTTAACCGAATGGCCCATCGCGCGCAGCGCGCTGGCAGTGCCGCCGGTGGAGACCAGTTCCACGCCATGAGCGACCAGAGCGGCGGCCAGCGGTTCCAGCCCCGCCTTGTCTGACACGGAGAGCAGGGCGCGGCGGATGCGGACGAGATCGGTCATGGCGGGGCTTTCGCTGGCGGCTGGCGTTGTGCGGCGGGGCCTAGCGATTTGGGCCGGCTTTGTCAGCCCTATTTCCCGGCGCGGCGCAGGCTCCAGGCCAGATCGGCGGCGGCCTTCTCGGTCTGGCCCGAGACCACCAGCTGCTGGGTGCGGTGCAGCGTGCCGGCCTCGTCCACCCAAACCGACGGCTCGATGGCCAGCCGGCAACCCTGGCCGACCGCCTTGAACGCCCAGATGCGCCCCGACGGGGTTTTCAGCAGCGCGCCCATGCCATCGGCGGTTGGGGTGGCCGACACGCCGGGGCCGAGGTGGAAGCGCAGATCGAACGACCGGTCGCCGCGCCGGCGCAGCAGCTTCACCGGGGCGGCCTCGATCACATCCTCGCCGGCCAGTTCGCTGCCATCGGGGGTGAGGAACAGGCGGCGGCGCACCAGCATGCCAAAGCGGCGGGCATAGCCGTCGTGGCTGGCCTCGATCAGCTGGCCTTCGCCGGTGGAGCGATAGGCCATGGTGACTTCGCCCACCCCGGCGCCCAGCGTGCCATCGTCGCGGATGCGGGTGGAATTGGTGTCGGAAATCACCAGCGTGGAATGGGCGGCGGTGGTGGCAAGGCCGGCGGCCAGCGCCGGGGCAAGCTCCACCGGCAGGCCAGCGACGCCGCCGCAATTGGTGATCAGCCGGTCGGGCCCGTCACTCATTTCAAAGGCCAGCGTGCCGGCGTGGCCAGCAGCCGACAGCCGGGCCGGCGGCGGCGGACCGGCATCGATCACCACCACGCTACGCCCGGCTGACAGGCGGTGATAGCCGCTCCAGCGGCCGCCGCGCCGCAGCTCGGTCCCGGTGGCGGCCTTGCGCGCCAACCGGTCGAGCGCGGCATCGCCGATCACCGCACCGCCGTGCCACGCGCCGATGCGGCCATCGCCCAGCACCAGCCCGCGCAGCGCCGGCACCAGCCGGGCCAGCGTGTCGGCAAACACCGGTGGCGCGCGGTTGCCGATGGCTTCGGGCGCGGCGGCGGCGAACAACAGCAGATCGGCCAGGGCCAGCGCATCGGCCGGGGTGCGGCTGGCAATGCCGCCATCGGGCAGCACCAGCCGGGGCAAGAGATCCTGGAGGCCGGCGAGCGCGCGCGCCACCCGCACCTCGCCGCCCGGGATCAGGGTACCGGCGGCATAGAGGCCGGCCAGGGCCTGGGCCCGGCCCAGCCCTTCGGGCAGGCGCAGTGCGGCGCGATCGAGATGGCGGGCCCAGGTCGCCATCGCCGACAGCACGGCCGAACGGTAAATCTGGTTGGAGGAGGCGAGGATCAGCGGGGCATGGCCGAGCGCCATCAACAGCCGCGTGCCCGACAGATCGGCGCGCCAGGCCAGCGGATCATAATCGGCAAAGCTGTTGAGCCAGCGTTGCACCAGCTGTTCGGCGGCGGTGGTGGCGGCCTTGCGATCGGGCAGCAGCGCCAGATGGCGCAGCCAGCCCCAGCCGTGCGCCCATTCGCGCCAGGCCAGCGGCGGGGTGGTTTCGGTGAAGGCCAGATCGCGGATCATCACCGTGTGGCCGGCATGGATCAGGCGGCCGGCGAGGATGCGTTCGGCCAGATGGGGATCGCCGGGCACCGGATCGGCCGGCACGCCCAGCAGTTTCAGTGGAAAGCGGCCGCGCAGGCGAAGGCGGTGCAGTGGGCTGGCATAGAGCCGGCTGGCAAGGCCGGCGGCGGCACGTTCCGAAAGCGACAGGCCGCGATCCCCTTCACCGCGTCGCAGGCTGGCTTCGGCGTCTTCGGCGGGCGGTTCCGGCGGGCGCGCCATCAACCGCCCTTCAAGGCCGCGATGTTGGCGGCATAATGGGCGGGCCCGCCCTTGAAGCTGGCGGTGCCGGCCACCAGCACATCGGCGCCGGCCGCGACCACGGTGGCGGCGTTGCCGGCGTCCACCCCGCCGTCGACCTCCAGATGGATGGCGCGGCCGCTGTCGTCGATCAGGCGGCGCAGCCGTTCGATCTTCTTCAACTGGCTGGTGATGAAGCTCTGCCCGCCAAAGCCGGGGTTGACGCTCATCACCAGGATCAGGTCGATATCGCCGAGCACCGTTTCAACCAGCTCCACCGGGCTGGCGGGATTGAGCGACACGCCCGCCTGCTTTCCCAGCGCCTTGATGCGTTGGACGGTGCGGTGCAGGTGCGGGCCAGCTTCGGGATGGACGGTCAGGATGTCGGCCCCGGCCTCGGCAAAGGCCTCCAGATAGGGATCGGCCGGGCTGATCATCAGATGCACGTCAAATGGCAGGGTGGAGTGCGGGCGCAGCGCCTTGACCACCATCGGACCGATGGTGAGGTTGGGCACGAAATGCCCGTCCATCACGTCGACATGGATCCAGTCCGCCCCGGCGGCGCTGATGGCGCGCACCTCTTCGCCCAGGCGGGCGAAATCCGCCGAAAGAATGGACGGGGCGATGCGGACCGGAGCAGCCATGGCCACCCTCTAGCAGGGCGGCCGTGCCGGCGGTAGGGGGCCACCCGCACGCGTTGTGGATGAAATCAGGCGATCAGGCGCGTTCGCGCAGCAGACGGCTGACAGTTTCGTCAAATTCCTTTTTGGCCTTGACGTTCAGGGCGCCGGTGGCGGGGCCGGCCCAGCCGACATGCACTTCCTTCACCCGGCCGTCGCGGCCGATGAAGATGGTGGTGGGCCACACCTTCACGGGCGCCAGCGTGCCGAGCACCTTCTTGGTATCGTCGGCATTGGGCTGGCCGCCATAGACCATGGGGTAGATCAGCTTGTACCGGCTCTTGAAGCTGGTGATTTGGCGCATGGCGCGCGCCTCGTCCGCGCCATATTCGAACTGCAGGCCGATCATTTCCAGGCCTTCCTTCTGCCGGCGCGCGGCATAGGGGCCAAGGAACTGGGCTTCATCATGGCAGTTGGGGCACCAGGCGCCGCCGATGGAGATGACGACGACCTTGCCCTTGTAGCGGGCGTCGGCCAGGCTGATCATCTGGCCATCGGGCGTGGGCAGGCGGAAGCTCAGCCGGTCGCCGCCGGGCTTTTCCACCGCCACGGCTTCGACAGAGGCCAGTTTTTCCTTCCGGGCTTCCCACGGGTTGCCGGTGGCGCGGCTGGTGGCGGCAAATTGCGCGCCCTTCAGCGTGTCGCCCGCCAGCGTGCCCGTCCACAAATTGGTGAAGCTGCCATCGAAGGTGGACAGCTTGAGGCTGGTGCCGTTCAGTTCCCCCGAAAGATAGCGCATGTCGCCGGTGGGCAGCTGCACCGTGCCTGACACCTGGGAGCCGGTCTGTTTCAGGATGAACAGGCCCTTCACCTTGTTGTCGCCATAGGCGAGATTCCAGCGGCCGGTGACATTGCCGGCCGGCTTTACCACGCCCGGGCTGAACCGCCAGCCGCCGCGCACAGCCCGCGCCGGCAGGGTGACAGTGCCGGTGGCGCGCAGCACCGTGGCCGCACCCGACAGGCTGCCATCGGCGGCGGCCTTCAGTTCGAGCCGGCTGTTGTAACTGGGGAAGACCAGGGTGATGCCATCATCGCTGATGCTGACCTGTTCCACCTTCAGCCGTTCGGGCTGGTTGAGGATGAAGGCCTGTGGGCCGGCCTTGCCGGGCTTCACCTCAAGGGTGAAGGGCAGCGGGCCGCCGGGGTGGCCGTCGAAGCTCACCCGCCATTGGCCGGTGAAATCAGCGGCGGCAGCGGTGGTGGCCAGGCTGGCCGCGAACAGGGCAGGCAGGATCTTCATCATCATTCCCCCAAGCCGGTTTTCCGGCACCGGTGCAATCCCGGCTTTTCTTTGCAATCATCAAGCTCCGCTTTGTCGTGCGGCGGTGCGGGCGGCATCGGCGGCCGACAACACATCCCAGGCGGCCTGGACGGCGCGGAAGCGTTCGGCGGCTTCCGGGCTGTTGCCGGCCACATCGGGGTGGCTGGCCTTGGCTGCGCTGCGCCAGGCGGCGCGGATGGCCTTGATGTCGGCATCCGGTTCCAGGCCCAGCAATTTCAGCGCATCCAGTTCCGCCCGGCTGCGGCTGCCATCGCCTTCGTGGCCCCATTGCCAATGCTGCGCCCGCTGATACCGGCGCTGGCTGGCCTCGGCCTGTTCGCGGGCCGCGGCCTCTTCGGGGCTGAGGCCACGGAAATAATCCCAACCGGCGTTGTATTCGGCGGCATGCGCCTGGCAGAACCACCAGCGTTCCGGGCTGTTGGGGGCCTTGGGCGCCGGCCGGTCGCCGACATTGCTGCAGCCTTCGCGATCGCACAGGCGCACGTTGGCCGCCGCCGCCCCGGCGCCATAGTCGCGCCAGCGCGGGAAACCCCAATCATCACTGCGCCGTTGGCGTGGCACGTTGCACTGGCTCCTTTGTGGCCCTGAATAAGCCAATTGCCGGCCCGGCTCCAGTCTGGACGCCGGAACGGGAAACGGGCATGGCTGATGCCAGATGTGGAAGCTTCTGGCCACGCGGCGCTTTGGCCCCTTGTTCGTCACCCAATTTCTGGGCGCGTTCAACGACAATCTGTTTCGCACCGCCCTGGTGTTCATCGTGGCCTATGATCTGGCGGCGGCCGATGCCGACCAGGCGGCAATGCTCGCCTCCACCGCGGCCGGCTTGTTCATCCTGCCCTTCGTGCTGTTTTCCGGCCTGGCCGGCAGCGCCGCCGACCGGCGCGACAAGGCCGGGATCGCCCGCTGGGTGAAGCTGATGGAAATCGGCTTCATGGCGCTGGGCTGGGTGGCGCTGGCGATCGGATCGCTGGAACTCGCGCTGGCCGTGGTGTTTCTGATGGGGTGCCATTCCACCCTGTTCGGCCCGGTGAAATATGCCATCCTGCCCCAGCATCTGCGTGACCATGAACTGATCGCCGGCACCGGCCTGGTGGAGGCGGCGACCTTCGTGGCGATTTTGCTTGGCCAGGTGGCCGGCGGCCTGCTGGCCACGGCCGCGGTAGGCCCGATCACGCTGGCCCTGGCCGCGACCGGCTGGCTGGCGGCGCGCACCATTCCGCCGGCGCCGCCGGAACAGCCTGGGCAACGGCTGGATTGGAACCCGCTCGCAACCAGCCGGGCGGCGCTGGCCACCGCCTTCGGCAACCGCCGGTTGCTGGTGGCCACCCTGGCGATCAGCTGGTTCTGGGCGCTGGGCGCCATCTACACCAGCCAGTTCGTGCCGATGGCGAAGAACGCGATGGGCGGCAGCGAAGCGGTGGCCACCCTGTTCCTCGCGGCCTTTTCGGTGGGCATTGCCGTTGGTTCGGTGGCGGTGGGGCGCTGGCTGAAGGGGCGGATCACCACCCGGCTGTGCGCCGGGGCCGGGCTGGTGATGGCGCTGGCCGGCGGCGATCTGTGGTTCAGCGTGCCGGCGGTGGGGGCCGATCCCAAGGACATGGCGCAGTTTTTTGCCAATCCCGCAGGCTGGCGGGTGCTGGCCGATCTGCTGCTGCTGGCCACGGCCGGCGGGGTGTTTTCGGTGCCGCTCTATGCGGTGCTGCAAACGGCGGGGCCGGCGCAGAACCGCGCCAGCGCCATCGCCGCCAACAACATCATCAACAGCCTGTTCCAGGTGAGCGCGGTGCTGGCCGCCGGGGCGGCGGTGGGCGCAGGGCTGGGCGTGGTGCCGGTGCTGGCGCTCAGCGGCCTGACGGTGCTGCTGCTGTTGCCGGCGTTGCGGACGCTGGATCGGGCATAGCCGCAATCCACTGCCGCAGCAGCGCGACGCCTTCGGCATGGACCAGGCTGCGGCCGAACTGCGGCATCATCACGCCGGGTTCCGATGACAACATGCGGTGCAGCAGGATCGACTTGTCGGGCGCGCCCGGCGCGATCGAAACCTCCAGCCCGCCGGAACCGCGCCCGGCGGCGACCGGCCGCTTGTTGATGCCGATGTGCGCTGGCTCGCGCTCCTCCGGGTCGAGCCACAGGCCGGAGTTGGAAGCAAAGCCGGCGCGGTTGTGGCAATGGCCGCAATTCACGGCCAGATAGGCGCGGGCGCGGGCATCAAGCGGTTCGGCCACATTGTCCCAGCGTGCCAGCCGCACGCCACCATCAGCCGGCAGCCCGGCCAGCCGGCCGCTGGCCTGCCACATCTGCAGTTGCCTGCCATCGTTGAGATTGCCGCCGGTGGGGCCGATGGGCGTGATCGCCTCGCCGGACTGGTGGCAGGTCTTGCACTGATTCTGATTGGGGACGGCATAATCGATGGTCATCGCCTTGCCGTCGCTGCCGATCTGGGTGACGGCGATGCGTTTGCCGGCGCGTTTCAGCACGGCCTCACCGCCCTCCTCGACATAGCTCAGGGCCACCCAGCCGGATGGGCGGTGGATGAGCAGGCGGGTTTCGATGGGGGTGAGATTGGTGCCGGGGGCCCGCGCATCAGCCGGGAAGGCGAAGCGCTTGACCAGCACGGTGCCGACCGGGAAGGCCAGCGGGCCGCTGGCGCGATAATCGGCCCGGGTGCCCGGCGGCAACCAGACATAGCGATATTTCTCGGCGCCATCGGAAAACAGCGGGGTGTTGAGCGTATAGCGCTGCACGCCCGGCGCCGGGCGGCCGGCGGCATCGAACAGGCCATAATCGGCCAGCCGCGGCGCATCGGTGGTGCGCAGCAGATCGCCCTGCACCCGTGGTAACGGTGCCGCGCCCAGCAGCAGGAACAGGGCCAGCGGGGCCGCCAGTGCCCGCTTCACTTGGATCGCGCCTCCAGTTCGGCCGGCAGGCGGACATCAGGCCGGTTGGAGATGGCGATGCCCTGCGGCAACGGGCTGGGCCGCGCGGCGCTGGGCGGTGTGCCTTGCCGGCCGAGGTTGAGGCTGATGCCCGGCGCATCGCTCATGATGTTGCCACCGTCGGCCCGCTCTTCGCCGCCGGGCACGACATAACGGGTGATGCCATCCCACATCACCGGCGGCACGGTGCCGCCCAGGGCGGCGGCAATCTGTGTGCCGCCGGCGAAGGCAGGGGCGGTGCCATTGCCGCTGAAACGGTTGCCGGCCACGAACACGCTGCGCGGCAGCGGGTTGTAGGCCTTGTCGGTGAAGGCCTGCGTGTAGGCGACGATCATCACGCCGTTGCCGTTGTTGCCGGTGATGTCGTTGTCGTTGATTTCGACATTGCTGTTGGCCATCACCATGATGCCGGTGCCCGATGGCACGCCGGCCACGATGTTGCCCGGCGCGGCGAAGTTGGGATGGTTGTTGGCCAGCACCTGATTGCCGCGGATGCGCACGTTGCGGCCGCCCTGTTGCGGCAGATCGGGCAGGTCGAACACCAGGATGCCGCCGGCGTTGTTGGTGGCGGTGTTGCCGGTCACCACCGCGTCGTAACTATTCTCGATCTCGATGCCGGCGACGTTCATTTCAGCGCGGCTGTTCCGCACGATGATGTTCTGCGATTGGCCGACATAGATGCCGGCATCGGATGCGCCCTTCACCACGCTGCGATCGATCAGCACATTCTTTGAACTGACGGGATAGAGGCCATAGGCGCCGTTGGTCGATTTGGGCCCGCCGGTCCATTCCACCCGCAGATTGACCAGCGCAATGCCGTCGCTGCCCTTGGATTTGACGCCGTTGCCGGCCGGATTTTCAATGCCCAGATCGCGCATCACCACCGCATCCGACGTGATCAGCACGCCTTCGCCCGCGCCCTTCTGCGCGGTGAAATCCAGGATGGTGGCGCCGGGGCCGTCGCCCTTGACGGTGACATTGTCGACATCGAGCGACAGGCCATCGGCCAGGGCATAACGGCCGGCGGCAATGTGGATGGTGTCGCCCGGCTGGGCCTCGATGAAGGCGGTCTGCAGCTTTTCCTGGGCGTTGCCGCCGGGGCCGACATGGATGGTCTTGCCACTGGCGGCGCTGGCCATCAGGGCCAGCAGGGTGGCGGCAAGCCGGGTGTTGTGGCGGCGCATGGGCAATCCTTCCCCAATGATTTTGTGCCAGTCTCTCTTTGCAGTGTTCACTGAACTGGCCGGCCACTCAAGCCCCCTGCTTTGGGTGGGCAGTGGTTAACGCCCGTTCATCGCCTTGCGCTGGCCGCTTTGGTAGCGTGAGGGGGTGATGCACGCCCCGATTCCCCCCGCTGCCCTGACACCCGCATTGGTGGTGCACGGCCTGGCCAAGGCCTTTGCCGGCGTGCAGGCGGTTGATGGGCTGGACCTGATGGTGCCGGCCGGGCAGATTTATGCCCTGCTGGGGCCCAACGGGGCGGGCAAGACGACAACGCTGCGCATGGTGGCCGGGCTGGCGCGGCCTGATGCCGGCACGATCCGGCTGTTTGGGGTGGATGCGCTGGCCGACCCCATTGCCGCCAAGCAGATGCTGGCCTGGCTGCCGGATGAGCCGCTGTTGTATGACAAGCTGACCCCGGCGGAATATCTCGCCTTCATTGCCGGCCTGTGGCGGGTGCCGCCGGCGCTGGCGGCGGAGCGGGCGGAGCGGTTGCTGGTGCGGCTGGGCCTGGCTGACAAGCGCGACGTGCGCTGCGAGGGCTTTTCGCGCGGCATGAAGCAGAAACTGGCGCTGGCCGGGGCCTTGATCCATGATCCGGCGCTGTTGATCCTGGATGAACCGTTGACCGGGCTGGACGCGGCGGCGGCGCGCACGGTGAAGGACATGCTGCTGGAACGGGTGGCCGAAGGCGGCACGGTGATCATCACCACCCATATTCTGGAAGTGGCCGAACGCATGGCGATGCGCATCGGCATCATCCGCGCCGGGCGGCTGGTGGCCGAAGGCAGCATGGCCGAGCTGGCCGCCGGTCGCGCCGCCGGCACCACGCTGGAAGATGTGTTTCTGGAACTGGCGGCGGCATGAACGCCCTGTTCGCACCGGCCAGCCTGCCCTGGCTGGTGTGGCACGATGTGCGGGTGCGGGCGCGCGGCCGTGAAGGGCGCTGGGGCCGCTGGATCGCGCTGGCTGTTCTGGCGCTGTTGCCGCTGGCCGGCGGCCTGGCGGCGGCCTGGGAGGCGCGGGATGCGCCGATGTTGCCGCCAGAGGCCTTTGGCCGGTTGAGTGCGGCACTGGCCGCGATGGGGCTGGTGATGTTGAGCAGCGCCTATGCCCATGTGCTGCGGCTGGGCCGCGACCGGGGCGAGCTGGAACTGCTGCTGTCTGCCCCGATTCCGGCGGCGCGGGCGGTGGCGGCCCGCGCCGCCGGCGTGCAGGCGGTGGTGGCGCTGCCCTTCCTGTTGCTGACAACGCCGTTTTTCCTGGCGTCGGCGGTGCTGGGCCATTGGCGCTGGCTGGCCGGGCCACTGGTGGTGGTGGCGGTGGCGTTGCTCGCCACAGCGCTGGCGCTGGCCATTGCCACCGGGCTCGATCGTCTGCTCGGCCCGGCGCGGGCACGGCTGGTGGCGCAATTGACCGGTGTGGCATTGGGCGCGGCGATGTTTGCCCTGGGCCAGGCCCCGAATTTTGCGCCGCGCTGGTTCAATGCCCAGCTGGCGGCGCTGGAACCGCCGCCGGCCTGGCCGCTGGATGTGCCGGCGCGCGCCGCGCTGGGCGATCCGGTTCCGTTGATGCTGGTGCTGGCGCTGGCGGTGCTGGCATCCCGCGGGGCTGCGCGCTTGACCGCGGCCCGGCTGGAGGCGGCCGCACCACCCGGTACAATTGGCGGGGCCGTGGCCACCGGCCGGCGGCGTGCCGGCGCCCGCTTTGGCGGCAGCCCGTTTGCGGTGTTGTTCGGCAAGGAATTGCGCCTGCTGGGCCGCGATCCCGAACTGATCGCCCAGATCGGCCAGCAGTTGGTGTTCATGGTGCCGGTGCTGGCGCTGATATTCACCGATGGCCGCATCACGCCGGCGCGCATGGCGGCCGCCGGGGTGTTTCTGGGCGGCGCGCTGGCATCGTCGCTGGCCTGGCTGGTGATTGCGGCCGAAGACGCGCCCGATCTGATCCAATCGGCGCCGATCAGTGGCGGCACCGCCCTGCGCGCCAAGCTGGCGGCCGCCCTGGTGCCGCCAATGGTGCTGGTGGTGGCGTTGGCGGCGGCGGTGGCGACCCGGTCGCTGGCGGCGGCGGCGTTGATGCTGCCGATGGCGTTGCTGGCGGGCCTCGCCACAGCGGCCCTGCAAAGCTGGACCCGGCAGCCGGCGCGGCGCAGCGCCTTTCGCCAGCGCTATCGATCATCGCTGATGATGGCGGTGGGCGAATTCATCCTTTTGGGCAGTCTGGCCATGGCCACACGCCTGCTGCTGTTCGGCAGCGGATGGGCGTTGCTGGCGCTGGCGATTCCGGCGGTGCTGTTGCTGGCCGTCTGGATGTTCCGGATCAGGCCCGAGGCGTGAGGGCAGCCGCCGCGCGGGCGCGTGCGGTGATGGCATCCCAATCGGTTTCGCCGCGCTTGGCGATCCAGCCGCCACCGACGCAGGCCACCGCCGGTTCGGCGAGCCAGTCGGGCGCGGTGGCTTCGGTGATGCCGCCGGTCGGGCAGAAGCGCACGCCGCCGAACACCGCCGCCATCGCCTTGAGCGCCGGCAGGCCGCCGTTGGCCGTGGCCGGGAAGAATTTCAGCCGGGTGAACCCCAGTTCAAGGGCGCGGATGATGTCGCTGGCGGTGGCCACGCCGGGCAGGAAGGGCAGGCCGCTGGTGCGGGCGGTGGAGCCCAGCGAGGCGGTGAGGCCGGGCGAGACAATGAAGCGGGCACCGGCGGCAGAAGCGCGGGCAAAATCACTGCCTGACAAGACCGTGCCGGCCCCCACGACGGCGCCCGGCACCTTGGCCATTTCGCGAATCACATCCAGCGCGGCCGGCGTGCGCAGCGTGACCTCCAGCACCGGCAGGCCGCCGGCGACCAGCGCCTGCGCCAGCGGCATGGCATGGGCGACATCATCGACCACCAGAACGGGGATGACGGGGGCCAGGCCCATGATCTCGTCCAGCGTCATGTTTGTCACTTTGCCTGTTTGCGGGCGAAGGCGGCTGCCGCCCCATAAAGCCCGGGTTGCGGATGGGTGATGAGCTTGACCGGCAGCCCGCGCATCAGATTTTCAAACCGGCCCTTGGCGGCAAAGCGACCGGCAAAGCCCGATTTCGGCAGATGATCGGCAAGGCGGGCGCCCAGTCCGCCGCCAATCACCACGCCGCTGGCACCATGGGCCAGCGCGATGTTGCCGGCAAAGCTGCCCAGCGCCAGGCAGAAGCGGTCGAGCGCGGCGGCGGCGAGGCTGTCCTCCCCGCTCATCGCCAGGGTCCACAGCGTCTTGTCGTCCATCGGCTGGATGGCCCGGCCTTCCAGCGCGGCCAGCGCGGCATGGATATCGGCAAGGCCAGGCCCGGAAATCACCCGTTCGGCCGAAACCCGGCCAAAGCGGCGGCGGAAATGCGCCAGGATGGCATCTTCCAGACTGTCCACCGGGGAAAAATCGCCGTGGCTGCCTTCGGTGGGCAGCACCTGCCAATCGGCGCCGCCATTCTTCACCAGCAGGCCCACACCCAGCCCGGTGCCAGGGCCAAGCACCGAAATCGTGCCCTTGTCGGGCAACGGCCGGTCAGGCCCGCACACGGTGCGGAACTGGTCGGGCCCGCAGGCGCCGACGGCATAGGCCACCGCCTCGAAATCATTGACCAGCACATGGGCATCAACGCCCAGCTTTTCGTTCACCAGCGCCGGGCGGATGACCCAGGGGTTGTTGGTCAGCTTCAGTTCCTCGCCCACCACCGGGCCGGCCACCGCAATGGCCGCGGCCCGCGGCAGGGGCTGGCCAATGGCCGCGCCAAAGGCTTCCCACGCCATCTGCAGCGAGGCGTGCTCGGCGCAGCGCATGACGACCGGTTCATCAAGGGCGACGACGGTGCCGGCGGCGTCCAGCCGGGCGAGCGCGAAGCGGGCGTGCGTGCCTCCGATATCGGCGGCGACCAGGGTGCGCGTGCCGGGCAGTTGGGCAGCGGTATCAGTCATGCCAGCTCACCCCGTCGCGTTCGGTCAGCGCGATGGCTGCCGATGGGCCCCAGGTGCCGGCGGCATAGGGTTTGACCGCCATGCCGGTTTCCGCCCAGCCGGCCCGGATCGCGTCGATCCAGGTCCACTGCGCTTCCACCTCGTCGCGGCGGACAAACAGGGTCTGCCGCCCTTCAACCAGATCCAGCATCAGCCGTTCATAGGCGATGCGGCGGCGCACATCGGCAAAGGCGCCGGGCATGCCGATGTCCAGCGGGACGGCGCGCAGCTTCAGCCCGTCGCGATCCAGCCCCGGCAGCTTGGCCATCAGCTGCAGCCCGATATTCTCGTCGGGTTGCAGGGAGATGATCAGCTTGTTGGGTTTCATCGCGGCATCGCCGAACATCGAATGTGGCACGGAGCGGAACTGCACGATGATCTCGCTCACCCGTTCGGGCAGGCGCTTGCCGGTGCGC
>CAZAWH010000036.1:0-2985 GCA_964488775.1 uncultured Sandarakinorhabdus sp.
GCGATCGGCGATCATGCCGCCCGCGAAGACCGCTATCCGGCCATGGACCTGACCGAGCCGGCGATTGATTTCCTGGCGCTGGCAGCGGCGCATGGCGTGGCGGGCGTGCGGGTGGAGAGCATCCCCGGGTTGATCGACGCGTTTCAGGCGGCGTTGGCCAGCGACGCGCCGACGTTGATTGAGGTGCCGGTGGCGCGGGCGCTCTGACGGGTCGCGAAGCGTCCGGTTCAACGGGCGCGCCCCCTCCGTCGCCTGCGGCGCCACCTCCCCCAGAGGGGGAGGATGGAGGAGGCACCCCTGTCGGATCCTCCCCTGCAAGGGGAGGTGGCGCCGCAGGCGACGGAGGGGTGGCGCGCGGGCGGCTGGGTTTGCGCTCGGCGGCACGAACCCCTCCGCCTCGCGATGCTCGGCACCTCCCCCAGAGGGGGAGGATCGACTGGTGCGGGCCGGCGTGAGCGTCAGAACACCACGACGCTGCGGATGCTCTTGCCGGCGTGCATCAGGTCGAAGGCCTGGTTGATCTCGTCCAGGCTGAGCACGTGGGTGATCATCGGGTCGATGGCGATCTTGCCGTTCATGTACCAATCGACGATCTTGGGCACATCGGTGCGGCCCTTGGCGCCGCCGAAGGCGCTGCCTTTCCACACCCGGCCGGTGACGAGCTGGAACGGGCGGGTGGCGATTTCCTTGCCGGCTTCGGCGACGCCGATGATGATCGATTCCCCCCAGCCGCGGTGGCAGGCCTCCAGCGCGGTGCGCATCACATCGGTGTTGCCGGTGCAATCGAAGGTGTAATCCGCGCCGCCATCGGTGAGGGCAACGAGGTGGGCGACAAGATCGCCCGAAACATCCTTCGGATTGACGAAATCGGTCATGCCGAACTGGCGGCCCCAGGCCTCGCGGTCGGGGTTGATGTCAACGCCGACGATCTGATCGGCGCCCACCAGCTTCAGGCCCTGGATGACGTTGAGGCCGATGCCGCCGAGGCCGAAGACGATGCAGCGCGCGCCGGGTTCGACCTTGGCGGTTTTCACCACGGCGCCCACACCGGTGGTGACGCCGCAGCCGATGTAGCAGGCCTTGTCGAACGGGGCGTCGGGGCGGATTTTTGCCACGGCGATTTCGGGCAGCACGGTGAAGTTGGAGAAGGTGGAACAGCCCATGTAGTGGAAGATGGGCTGGCCCTTGTAACGGAAGCGCGTGGTGCCATCGGGCATCAGGCCCTTGCCTTGGGTGGCGCGGATGGCGGTGCACAAATTGGTCTTGCCGCTGAGGCAGCTTTTGCACTGGCGGCATTCGGGCGTGTAGAGCGGGATGACATGATCGCCCGGCGCGACGCTGGTGACGCCGGGGCCGACCTCGCGCACGATGCCGGCGCCTTCATGGCCGAGGATGGAGGGGAAAATGCCTTCCGAATCCTTGCCTTCCAGCGTGTAGGCATCGGTGTGGCAGATGCCGGTGGCCATGATTTCCACCAGCACCTCGCCGGCCTTGGGGCCATCGAGATCAACCTCGACGATTTCCAGCGGCTGGTTGGGCGCGAAGGCGACGGCGGCGCGGGTTTTCATGGCGGTTCCCCTGTTGAACCCAGTTGTTGAGCTTTCGCCACACTTGCCGCGCAAGCGGGGGGCTTGCCAAGCCCGCGCCGGGCGTTTCGCTTGCTTTTTGGGCCAGATGCGGCCATTGGGCAGGCCAGCCGGGTTGCATCGCAGCGCCGGCCGTTCGTGATGCACGTGCAACAGGGAATTTTCATGCGGTTTGCCAACGGGACGCAGGCGTAACATGCCGAAAGAGGATATCATCCGGATTGAAGGTGAAATCACCGAAATCCTGCCCGACGGCCGTTTCCGCGTGAAACTGGAAAACGAACACGAAATCATCGCCTACACCGCCGGCAAGATGCGCAAGAACCGCATCCGTTCCATCGTTGGCGACCGGGTGCATGTGGAAATGACGCCCTATGACCTGGACAAGGGCCGCATCGTGTTCCGCGAGAAGACCGCGCCGATGCCCATGAACCAGCGGCGGTTCTTCCGCCGCTGAAGCAGCGCACCAGCGGCGGCGCCTTTGCCGCTGTCATCCATCGCAGACATCGCACGGCCGGGCGACCGGGCGGGCGAATTTTGTCGCATGCGGCCGGATTGCAGGCGATGGCAACCAAAATGGTCATAAACTATTTGTATCATTGGGGATGTGAGCGGTGCATGCCGTTTGACGACAGCATCATCGTGCGCCATAGAAATGCGAACTAATTAACCTTTCAGTCAGCTTTATTGGCATGATGGGTGTGCAAACAGGACAGGCTTGATCAGATGATTCGATACATGGTCACCGCCCTGCAAGCGCAGGCCAGCCCGGCGGGCCCGGTGCTGGACCGGATCCGCGGCCCGGGGTGGACGGCGACGCCGGAAAAGATGCTGGAGATGCTGCGATCGGGCGTGCACCAGTTTTTCCTGGCCGAAACCGATCCCGCCCTGCAACTGATCGCCCGGCGCGACGGCAACAGCTGGACTCTGGCGGTGATCGATCCCGCCGGCAACATGGTGGAGGCCACCAGCCTGCCGCATTGGCAGGTGGACACGCCGGTGAATTACACCCGGCCGAAACGGCGCTGGTGGGAACGTATCCTCGATCCCGATGTGAGCTGAACCGACGGATCAGCGGCGGCGCACGCGATCACCGGGCTTCAACCCGATGCGTTCGGCTTCCCCCGCCTTCAATTCGATCACTTCGCCGGTGACGCCGGCGGAATTGAGCACATCGCGCGAATAGGGCTGGCCCTGGCGCACGTTCAGCACCCGGCCCTGCGGCGACACGAAGATGATATCGAGCGGTAGGATGGTGTTTTCCATCCAGAAGCCGGTTGCGCGCGGCGGTTGCATGGGAAAGGCCATGCCGGTGCCGGGGGCCATGGTTTCGCGGAACATCATCCCGCACGCCTGTTGTTCGCTGGTCGCCGCGATTTCGACGCGATAGGTGAAGCGG
>CAZAWH010000036.1:2995-22590 GCA_964488775.1 uncultured Sandarakinorhabdus sp.
TTCAGGCCCTGGTTCGGGCATGGTGCGGCCGCCGACGCCGGGGCGGCAACGGCAACAAGGGCGGCGGCAAAAAGGGCTGCGGCAGGCAGCAGGCGGGTGGCGATCATGCCCCCTTATCGGCGATTTCGGCGGCGACGGCCAGAGGGCCCTTGTGCCCCGGCGCGACGCGCACCAGCAGGCGCTGGCCCGGCTGGGCATCGGCAACGCCGGCGCGGCGCAGCGTTTCCATGTGGATGAAGATATCGGTGGGATCGCCATCGCGGACAACGAAGCCATAGCCCTTCAGCCGGTTGAACCATTTGACCGCGGCCGGTTCGAACGGGCCGGCGGCGGCCAGCATGGCCTGGGGGTTCACCCGATCGGCGGCGCGCGCGGCCGCGGTTTCGGGATCGGGGCCGATGGCGGTCGAGAGATCCAGATCGAGGATGCGCCGGGCCTGGCGGCCACGATCGCGCGCCACCACGGTGCAGGTGAGGGTGGCGCCTTCGGGCAGGCTGCGCCGGCCGATTTCGCGCACCACGGAAAAATGCACCAAAATGTCGCTGCCGTCGCCGGCGGCGGGCACCATGAAGCCATAGCCCCTGACCGGATCAAACCATTTCATCGTGCCGCGCACGATGGTTTCGTCGGCCGCCAGATCTACCGATGCTGTTTCAACGGGATTCATTCCAGCCCCCGATCACGCAACTTCACCCAACGACCGACGGATCGGCCAGGCTCCCCTTGGGTGGGAGTATTAACGGATTGTTTCCGGTTCGCAATCGGCGAAATCGGGGCGGCGTTGCCAGTGACCGGCCATGGTGGCAGACAGGCACAAACGGAAAGGACCGGGCATGAAACTGGCTGGAACTGTGGACATTGCCGCCCCGCGCGACCGTTTGTGGGCCGCGTTGAACGATCCGGGCACGCTGGCGCGCTGCATCGAGGGGGTGGAGCGGCTGGACCTGGTGCCGGGCGATGTGCCGACCTTTGACGGGGTGATGAATGCCAAGGTCGGACCGGTGCGGGCGAAATTTGCCGGCCAGGTGCGGCTGGAGGACATTGTGGCGCCCGAGCGTTATCGCCTGGTGGGCGAAGGCAAGGGCGGCGTGGCCGGATTTGCCAAGGGTGGCGCCGATGTGGCGCTGGCGGTGATCGATGCCGGCACCACGCGGTTGGACTATACGGTGGATGCCCAGGTGGGCGGCAAGCTGGCGCAGCTGGGTGCCCGCCTGATCGAAGGCACTGCCAAGCAATATGCCGACGCCTTTTTTGCCCGGCTGAAGGCCGAGGTGGAAGGCGAGATGGCCCCGGCCAGTGATGCGCCGGCCGCTGCGCCGGCTGCTGCCACCACCGTTGCCCCAGCCCCTGCCCCCGCCCCGGCTGGTGCTGGCCTGTCGCCGCTGCTGTGGGGCGGTGGCCTGATGCTGGCGGTGCTGGCCTTCCTGTGGTGGCAATGGCAGTGAGGCCGGCATGACGATGCCCGGCCTGGACGATGATCTGGCGGTGCTGGCGACCGCGCTCGACTGGGCGGCGGCCGGGCATGGCGTGGCGCTGGCCACGGTGATCAGCACCTGGGGTTCGGCGCCGCGCCGCGAGGGCAGCCATCTGGCCGTGCGCGACGATGGCCTGTTTGCCGGCAGCGTTTCGGGCGGCTGTGTGGAGGCCGACGTGATCCTGGCGGCGCAGGATCTGATCCGTGCCGGGCGCGGCCATGAGGTGCTGGAGTTCGGCGTCGCCGACAGCGTGGCCTGGACCGCCGGCCTCGCTTGTGGCGGGCGCATCGCCATATTGGTGCAGCGGTTGGCCGATGATGGCCTGCCGGCGGCCGTGGTGGCCGAGGTGCTGGCCGCCACCGCCGCAGGGCGCAGCGCGGCGATCAGCAGCGATCTGGCCACCGGCCAGGGCGCGGCGGGCACGGCCGGACCGTTCGTGCGCGATTATCCGCCGCCGCGCCGGTTGTTCATCATCGGCGCGGTGCATATTGCCCAGGCGCTGGTGCCGTTGGCGCAAGCATTGGGCGTGATGCCGCTGGTGATCGATCCGCGCGGGCTGTTCGCGGCCGATGACCGCTTTGCCGGGTTGATGCTGGATCGGCGCTGGCCGGATGAGGCAATGGCGGACCTTCGGCCCAATGCCGCCAGCGCGGTGGTGGCGTTGACCCATGATCCCAAGATTGATGATGTGGCGCTGGCCTGCGCGCTGGCCTCGCCGGCTTATTATATAGCGGCGCTGGGCAGCCGGAAGAACCATGCCGGCCGGCTGGAACGGCTGGCCAGCCGGGGCTTTGGCCCCGATGATCTGGCGCGGGTGCATGGGCCGGCGGGCCTAGCCATCGGGGCGAGCGGGCCGGCGGAAATCGCCCTGTCGATCGCCGCGCAGATGACGGCGGCGTGGCGCGGCGCGCGGGTGGCATGAGGTTCGGCCCGGTTCCGCTGGCGGCGGCAGCGGGGGCGTTGCTGGCCCACGGCCAGATGATCGGCCCGCGCCGGCTGGCCAAGGGCCACCGCCTGACCGGCGATGATCTGGCAGCAGCAGCAGCGGCCGGGCTGGACCACTTGGTGGTGGCGCAGCTGGACGCCGATGATGTGGCGGAGGATGCGGCCGCGGTGGCGCTGGCGGCGGCGCTGGCCGGGCCGGGCTGTCATGCGCTGGCGCCAGTGCATGGCCGGGTGAACATCGCGGCGGCGGCCGATGGCGTGCTGTGCCTGCCGCCGGGCATGGTGGCGGCGGTGAACGGGGTGGATGAAGCCCTGACGCTGGCGACGCTGCGCAACGGCCAGCGCGTGGCGCGCGGCGAGATCATCGGGACGATCAAGACCATCACCTATGCCGTGGCGGCCGAAACCCTGGCCCGCGCGGTGGCGGCGGCGCAGGCGATGCAGGTGGCGGGCTTTGGCCGGCGGCGCATCGACCTGATTGCCACCAGCCTGCCCGCCGCCAGCGCCAAGGCGCGCGACAAGCTGGTGCGGGTGACGGCGGCGCGGGTGGCGGCCCTGGACGGCGCGCTGGCTGTGGCCCCGCCCTGCCCGCATGATGAAGCCGCGCTGGCGCAGGCGCTGGCAGCGGCCACGGGCGACATCATCCTGGTGGCCGGCGCATCGGCGACGGTGGATCGCGGTGACGTGATCCCGGCAGCGATCGTGGCGGCCGGCGGCGCGGTGTTGCGGCTGGGCATGCCGGTGGATCCGGGCAATTTGCTGGTGCTGGGTGCGCTGGGCGGGCGGCCGGTGATCGGCCTGCCCGGCTGCGCGCGCAGCCCCAAGCGCAACGGATTTGACATCGTGCTGGAACATCTGGCCGCCGGCCTGCCGGTGGATGGCGCGATGATCGCCGGCCTGGGCGAAGGCGGCCTGTTGCCCGAGGCGGAACGGCCGGAGCCGCGGGCGCTGGCCGGCGTGCCAGGCCGGGTGGGCGCGGTGGTGCTGGCCGCCGGCCGGTCGAGCCGCTTTGGCGGCGCGCACAAGTTGCTGGCGCCGTGGCGGGGCAAGCCGCTGGTGGCGCATGTGGTGGACGCCGTGGCGGCGGCCGGCTTGCCGCCGCCGCTGGTGGTGCTGGGCCATGAGGCGGCGGCGGTCCGCGCTGCGCTGGCCGGGCGGGATGTGCACTTTGTGCAGGCGGCGGATTGGGCCGACGGCATGGGCCACAGCCTGGCCGCCGGCATCGCCGCCGTGCCAGAGGCGTGGGACGCCGCGCTGCTGTGCCTGGGCGACATGCCGGCGGTGGAGCCGGCGCTGATCACGGCGCTGGCCGCGGCTGCTGGCGATGTGGTGGCCCCGGTGTGGGACGGGCGGCGCGGCCATCCGGTGCGCTGGCCGCGCGCCGCCTTTGGCCAACTGCGCCGCCTGAGCGGTGATGCCGGCGGACGCAGCCTCATGGCCGATCATGTCGTCACCGAAGTGGCCGCGCCCTCGCCGGCCTGCCTGACCGATATCGACACCGCCGAGGCGCTGGCCGCACTGGGCGCTTGAGGCCCGGCAATGAGCGCCTTGCCGGGGCGCGCGTCGGGCTGATTGAAGCGGCAGGATTGATTGTCTGCAATTGCATGTTAATGCGGGTGGGTGACTGCCCCCGCCCGTTTCCCCGACCTGACCCCTGCCAGTGTGTGCACCGCCGCCAAGGTGCGGCGGCTGTCGCGCCGGGTCAGCCAGATTTATGACGATGCGCTCGCCGTCCATGGCCTGACCGTCGGGCAATATGGGCTGCTGGCCTGCCTGTCGCGGCGGCGCGGCACGGCGATCGGCGCGCTGGCTGGCATGATGGCCGCCGATGCCTCAACCGTCTCGCGGCTGGTGCGTCCGCTGGAGGCAGCGGGATTGATCATCATCCGGCCATCGCCGGAGGATCGCCGCCAGAAGCTGGTGTGGCTTTCCGACGAAGGCCATCGCCGCCGGGCCGCCGCCCAGGCCGGCTGGCAAGCCGCGCAGGACCGGATGGCCGACATGCTGGGCGACAGCCGCCTGGCTGCCCTGCGCTTCATGCTGGATGAAGCCCACGAACGGCTGGAGAGCGCAGAATGACTGCAATTGCAGACAAGGCGGCGATTGTGATCGGCGCCGGTGATGCCACCGGGGGCGCGGTGGCGGCGGCCTTTGCCCGTGACGGCCTGGTGGCGGTGCCGGTGCGCCGCAACGGCGATCAGCTGGCACCGCTGCGTGACCGGATCGTGGCCGAGGGCGGCCAGTGCGTGCCGGTGGGGGCCGATGCCCGCAACGAGGCGGAGATGATCGCCCTGTTTGACCGGGTCGAGGCCGAAATCGGCGCGGTGGAGGTGCTGGTGTTCAACATCGGCGCCAATTCGCCGATGCCGATCCTGGATGAGACGGTGCGGCGTTACACCAAGATCTGGGAGATGTGCGCGCTGGCCGGCTTCATCACCGCACGCGAGGCGGCGCGGCGCATGGCCCCGCGCGGGCGCGGCACCATCATCTTCACCGGTGCGACCGCGTCCTTGCGCGGATCGGCGGGTTTTGCCGGGTTTTCCGGCGGCAAGTTCGCGCTGAGGAGCCTGGCGCAGGCGATGGCGCGCGAGCTGGGCCCCAGGGGCATCCATGTCGCCCACAGCATCATCGATGGCGCCATCGACACCGATTTCATCGCCAGCAATTTCCCGGAGCGTTACGCCCTGAAGGATCAGGACGGCATCCTGGACCCGGAGGCGATCGCGGCCGAATATGTGCGCCTGCACCACCAGCCCCGCAGCGCCTGGACGCACGAGCTGGATCTGCGGCCCTGGATCGAACGTTGGTGAAGGAGAATGACATGCCCCACAGGATCGAGTTTCTGTTCGATGTCGGGTCGCCGACCGCCTATCTGGCCTGGCACCGGCTGAAGACCATCGCCGCCCGCACCGGCGCACCGGTGCAGCCGGTGCCGATCCTGCTGGGCGGAGTGTTCAAGGCGACCGGCGGGATGCCACCGGGCACGGTGGCGGCCAAGGGCCGCTGGATGAACGAGGACATGCAGCGCTGGGCGGCGCGCGACGGCGTCACGCTGGTGATGAACCCGCATTTCCCGGTCAACACGCTGGTGATGATGCGCATCCTGGCCGGTTTGCAGGATGATCCGCGCTTTGCCGCTGTAGCCGACACGCTGTTTGCCGGCATGTGGCAGCAGGCGCAGAACATGGCCGATCCGGCGGTGCTGGCGGCCAGCCTGGCGGACGGCGGGCATGATGTGGAGCAATTGCTGGCACTGGCGCAAAGCCCGGAGGCCAAGGCGCGGTTGATGGCCAACACCGAAGCTGCGGTGGCGCGCGGCGTGTTTGGCGCGCCGACCTGTTTCGTGGCCGGGCAGATGCATTTCGGCCAGGACCGGCTGGACTGGGTGGAGGCGGCGGCGCGGGGGTGACGGGCGGCTGATTTTGCGCTTGCTGGCCCCCTCCGCCCTACGGGCACCTCCCCCAGAGGGCGAGGATGTTTTTGGTTAGGTCCTCCCCCTCTGGGGGAGGTGGCGCCGAAGGCGACGGAGGGGGCCGGCGGGAGCGGTCCTCAATGCCCCCTCCGCCCTGCGGGCACCTCCCCCAGAGGGAAGGATCGAACAGAAAAAGGCCCGGCAGATTGCGCTGCCGGGCCCTTTTGTTTGGCGTGTCCGCCTGATCAGTCGCGGTTGCCCATGAAGCTGAGCAGGAACTGGAACAGGTTGACGAAGTTCAGATAGAGCGTCAGCGCGCCCATCACGGCGGCCTTGCCGGCGAAATCCGTGCCCTGAACCTGCCAGTACAGGTCACGCAGGCGCTGCGTGTCATAGGCGGTCAGGCCGGCGAAGATCAGCACGCCCAGGATGTTCACCGCCAGCTGCAGCCCGGTCGAGCCGATGAAGATGTTGGCGATGGAGGCGATGATGATGCCGACGAGGCCCATGAACAGGAAGCGGCCCATGGCCGACAGATCCTTTTTCGTGGTGTAGCCATAGAGGCTGAGCGCGGCGAAGCTGGCCGCGGTCACGAAGAAGGTCTGCGCCACCGACGCGCCGGTGTAGCGGGCGAAGATGGTGCTCATCGACACGCCCATCAGCGCGGCATAGGCCCAATACAGGCCCTTCACCGTGCCGGTGGACATGCGGTTGATGCCGAAGCTCATGGCGAAGACCATGGCGAGCGGCGACAGCATGGCGCCCCAGCCCAGGATGGTGGGACGGCCGAATTCGTTGAAGAAGACCGAGAACAGCGCCGGCGACGAATAGACGAGCAGCGCGACGATGCCGGTGAGCAGCACGCCCGATGCCATGTAATTGTAAATGCCCAGCATGTAGCTGCGCAGGCCGGCGTCATATCCGGCCGCTTCCGGGGCCTGGGCCCGGAAGGCGGCAAGCCGGGGGTCCATATTGTTGGCCATGTGTTTCATCCTCCTGTGGCCGACGATTGGTCGGCGACAGGTGCAATATCGGGCATGTTGGCTGAATATTCAATGACCCGTGCGACGGGACGCGGCGTTCAGAGTTGTCGCAGCACCGCGGCTGGCCGTGCCGACAGGGCCTGCCAATTGCCAACCAGGCCCAGGAGGATGGTGGCCACCGCGCCCACTGCCACGGTGATGACGACGCGCGGCCAGTCTGGCGTCCATTCCAGCTTGAACACCTGGGTGATGACGAACCAGCCGGCGGCGCTGCCCAGCATCAGCGCGAGGCCGGCGACGATGGCGGCGATGGCGCCATATTCGGCCAGCGTGGCCCGCGCCACCTGGCCGCGCGTGGCGCCCAGCAGTTTCAGGAGGACGGCATCATAGGTGCGGGCGCGCGCACCGGCGGCAATGGCGCCGACCAGCACGGCAATGCCGGCGGCCACAGTGACGCTGGCGGCGGCGCGGATGGCGGCCGACAACTGGCCCAGCAGCGTTTGCACCTGGCCGATGACATCCTTGACCCGGATGGTGCTGGCGGTGGGGAATTCACGGGTGATGGCGCGGGCGACGGCGGGTTCGGTGGCCGGCGGCACCTGCACCGTGGCCATCCAGCCGTGGGGCGCGGCCTCCAGCGTGCCGGGGGCGAACAGGATGGCGAAGTTGAAGCCGAGCGACTGCCAGTCGATCTTGCGCGTCGAGGCGATGGTGGCGGTGATCTCGACGCCGAGGACGGACAGGGTGATGTTGTCGCCGATCTTGAGGCCAAGCGCGCGGGCGGCATCATCATCGATGGAGACGAGCGGCGGGCCGGCATAGTCCCGCGGCCACCATTTGCCTTGCACGATCTGGTTGCTGGCCGGCAGATCGGCGGCATAGGACAGGCCGCGATCGCCGCGCAGGATCCAGGCTTCCGGCGCGTTGATCTTCTCGGCCGGCACGCCGTTGACCGCGGTGACCGGCCCGCGCAGCGACGGGACGATGACCGTTTCGGCGCCCGGCGCGGTGGCGGCGACCCGGGCGGCAAACCGGTCCTTCGCGTCGTTTGGAATGTCGAGCACGAAGAAGCTGGGCGCGCGGGTGGGAATGGTGCGGTTGATCTGGCCAGCCAGCGTGCCTTCGATGCTGGCCAGGGTGGCGAACAGCGTGAGGCCAAGGCCCAGCGCCACGATGAGATTGCGGGTGGGCGCGCCGGGGCGGTGCAGATTGGCCAGCGCCAGGCGGGCCAGCGTGCCCCTGGGCCGGGGGCTGCGGGCGGCAGCCCATTTGACCAGCGCCGCCAGCGCCCACAGCAGCAGGATCAGGCCGATGGCCCCGGCGAGGAAGCCCATGACGAAGAGTTTCTGTTCGGCCTGGACGATGGTGAGCGCCAGCACCAGCACGGCAGCCCCGGATATGGTGGCGATGGTGCCAAGGCTGGGCCGGGCGCGGCGTTCGGTCAGGCTGCGGAGCAGGCGGGCGGCCGGCATGGCCGCCCCCTGCCCCAGCGGCCACAGCGCAAAGGCCAGGGCGACAAGGCTGCCATAGGTGGCGGCGAGGGCCAGGGCGCCCCATTGCGGGCCGGGGGCGGGCGGCACCGGCAGGCTGGCGGCGGCGAGCTGGCCCACGGCGGCCGGGGTGAGCGCGCCGAGCATCAGGCCGATCAGCACCGCGCCGGCCGACACCAGCGCCAATTGCCACAGATAGACGGCGCGGATGGTGGCGCTGTCGGCCCCCAGCACCTTCAGGGTGGCAATGGTGCGGGTGCGGGCGCCCATATAGGCGGAAACGCCGCCGGCCACGCCGACGCCGGCCACGACCAGCGCGGTGAGGCCGACCAGGGTGAGAAACTGGCCGAGCTGGTTGATGAAATTGCTGGTGCCGGGCGCGCCGTTGCTGCGATCGCGCACGCGGCCGCCACCGGCCTTGACCGCGGCTTCCAGGCGGGTGCGGGCGCTTTCGATGCTGGTGCCGGGCGGCAGCTTGATGCGATAATCGACGGTGAATAGGCTGCCGAGGCCGAGCAGGCCAGCCCGATCGAGATCGGCACGGTGGATGACGAGGCCGGGGCCGAAGCCGAAGCCATCGGCGGCGCGATCAGCCTCCTCCACCAGCGGGCCGAGATAGCGCAAGCTGACCTGGCCCAGGGTGATGCGGTCGCCGGGTTTCAGGTTGAGCTTGTCGGCCAGGGCCGGTTGCGCGGCGGCGGTGCCGGGGGTGATGTGGGCCGCGCCATCGATGACCACGCGGCCATAGAGCGGCCAGCGATCGTCCACCGCCTTCACTTCGGCGAGCACGGCATCGCCGCCGCTGGCGTTTGCGGCCATCCCGCGCAGTTTCACCACCTCGTTCACCGTGCCGGTGGCGCGGATGCTGGCCAGTTCGTCGGGCGTGGCAAAGCGGCCGGACAGGCGCACCGCGACATCGCCGCCGAGCAGATCCTGGCCACGTTCGGCCAGGCCCGCGTTGATGGCGCTGGCGAGGCTGCCCACCCCGGCCAGCGCAGCGACGCCGAGCACCAGGCACACGGCAAGGATGCGCAGGCCGGCAAGGCCGCCGCGCAATTCCCGCAGCGCAAGGCGGAAGGACAGGCTCAGAGCACTTCTGCCAAAAGGCCGGTCATCGCCGCCCACGACCGGCGATCGGCATCCGGGCTGTACATGGCGGTGCCCGGCGCGTTGGCATGTTCGTTGGTGAAGCTGTGATAGGTGTTGCCATAGGCATGGATCTGCCAATCGGCGCCGGCGGCGGTGAGTTCGGCGGCGAGCGCGTGATGATCCTGCGGCGGGGTGTAGGGATCTTCCCAGCCGTGCAGGGCCAGCACCTTGGCGGTGATCGGGCCGGCGGCGCCGAGGCCGGGGTTATAGATACCGTGGAAGCTGACGGCGGCCTTGATGCGCGGATCGCAGGCGCGGGCGACATCCAATGCACACAGGCCGCCAAAGCAATAGCCGATGATGGCCATGCGTTCGTCATCCACCTGGGGCAGCGCGGCGGCGGCATCGACGGCGGCGATCAGGCGGCGGCGCAGGGCGGCACGATCGGCGACCCAGGGGCCCATCAGGGCGCTGTTGTCCCCCGCCGGGTCACCGCGCCGGCCCTTGCCATAGACATCGATGGCGACCGCGACATAGCCGAGCGCGGCCAATTTGTCGGCCACATTGTTGTCCCACGCGGTCTGGCCCACCCAGTTGGGGGCGATCAGCACGCAGCTGTGCGGGCCGGGGGCGGTGGGCAGCGCGACATAGGCTTCGCATTCGGCATCGCCGTCGAAATAGCTGAGGCTGGTCATGAAAATCCCCTATTCTGCAGCGGTTTGAAGGGCAGTTTGATCGGACACGATCAGGCCATCGCGCATGGTGATGACCCGGTTGCAGCGGCGGGCCAGATCGGCATCGTGGGTGATCAGCACCAGCGTGGCGCCGGTTTCGGCCAGGCGGCCGAACAGCAGTTCGACAATCGCCTCGCCCGTGGTGGCATCAAGATTGCCGGTGGGTTCATCGGCAAAAATCAGCGCCGGGCGGCCGACGAGGGCGCGGGCGATGGCCACGCGCTGCTGTTCCCCGCCCGACAATTGGGTGGGATAATGGGTGAGCCGGTGGCCAAGGCCGACCGCTTCCAATTCGGCGCGGGCGCGGGCCTGCGGGTTTGCCTCCCCGGCCAGTTCCAGCGGCACGGCGACATTTTCCAGCGCCGTCATGGTGGGGATGAGGTGGAAGGCCTGCAGCACGATGCCGATGCGGCCGCGGCGGGCGCGGGCAAGGCCATCCTCATCGAGGCGGGAAAAATCGGCCCCGGCGATGGTGACACGGCCCGACGTGGCGCGTTCCATGCCCGACAGGATCGCCATGGCCGAGGATTTGCCGGAGCCGGAAGGGCCGAGGATTGCCACCCGTTCCCCAGCCGTTATGGCCAGGTTCAGGCCGCGCAGCACATCCACTGCGGCATCGCCGTCGCCAAGACGGAGGGTGACATCGCGGGCATCAATGACGATATGCTTGTCCATGTCCCGCCTGTGGAGGAGTTGAGTCTTGCCCGAATTAGGCATTCGTCGTGCGCTTTACCAGATGGCAGCCGCGATAATTGCGGCCTTCGTGTCGCAGGCCGCGGTTGCGAAACCGTTGGTGGTGCTGGCCTTTGGCGATTCGTTGACCGCTGGTTACCAATTGCCGCCCGGCCAAGGCTTTGCGCCGCAGCTGGAAAAGGCGCTGCGGGCAAAGGGCCGGGATGTCACCGTGGTGGGCGCCGGGGTGTCGGGCGACACCAGCACGCAAGGGCGCGCCCGCGTGGGCTGGGTGCTGGCCGGCCTGAAGCAGACGCCCGACCTGGTGGTGCTGGAACTGGGCGCCAACGACATGCTGCGCGGGCAGCCGCCGCGGGTGGCGAAGGAGAATCTGGACGCGATGGTGAAGGCGTTCAAGGCCAGGGGCGCCCGCGTGCTGGTGGCCGGCATGCGGGCCAACCCCACGCTGGGCAAGGCCTATGTCACCGAATTCGAAGGCCTGTTCCCGGCGGTGGCCAAGGCCAATGGCGTCGCGCTCTATCCGTTTTTCCTGGATGGCGTGGCGGCACAGAAGGGCCTGCAACTGGCCGATGGCATGCACCCCAATGCCAAGGGCGTGGCTGTGATGGTGAACCGCATCCTGCCGGCGGTGGAGCGGGAGCTGGCCCAGATCAAATGATGCGCCCGGCATGATGCGGCTTTTCGTCGGGCTGGCGCTGCCGGCGCCGGTGACGGCTGCGCTGTTGGGCGCGATGGGCGGCGTTGCCGGCGCACGCTGGCAGAGGGCGGAGCAGTTGCACCTGACCCTGCGCTTCATCGGCGCGGTGGACCGGCACCAGGCGCAGGATATTGCTGCCGCCCTGGGCCGGGTGAACATCCGGCCCTTCACGGCCGAACTGGGCGAGGCCGGCCATTTTGACCATCGCGGCCGCATCGACAGCTTGTGGGTGGGCGTGCGCCCGGCCGACCGGCTGGCGGCCCTGGCCAAGGCCGTGGATGCGGCCCTGGCCGGGGTGGGCATCGCGCGCGAAACCCGGGCCTTCGTGCCGCACATCACGCTGGCGCGCGGCCGCACCATGCTGGGCGCCGCCGGCTGGCCGCAGGCACCGCTGCCGCGCATCGGCTGGACGGTGGACCAGATCGCGCTGTTCGAAAGCCGGATGGGCAAGGATGGCAGTGACTATGAGGTGATCGCCCGCTGGCCGGCCCGGCCGGCCTGATCGCCCCGCGCGTTGCAATCTGCGACAGGCGTTGCAGTCCGCGACGCGGAATTATGCAACTTGCAATTCTGCGTCGGCCCCAGTCGGGTACGATTGTAAATTTCATGAATATATTCAAGCCGACGCCGTGCTGGCACGGCGATTGCATGGCAGCGAGTGTTGGTGCCTCCCCCCGGGGCACCGACACCGACTGGCCACAGCCGACCTCGCATGCTTGTCCGCCAGGACAAGACGGCTGTCGAGTAAGCAGGTTCGACGCGTATTCGCGAACCGGGCCGACGGGATTGGCTGATCCCGTCGGCCACGCTGCCCAGATTCAGGCAGCCTTGTCCTTCCAGCCCAATACCGGTTTGCGCGCGGCCAGCGTTTCGTCCAGCCGGCGGCGCGGGGCCAGATGCGGCGCGCTGCGCCAGGCATCGGGATCGGCCAGCATGTTGGTGGCGATGTGGCGCATCGCACCGATCAGTTGATCAAGGCTGGCCTTGCTTTCGGTTTCCGTCGGTTCGACCAGCATGGCGCCGTGGACGACCAGCGGGAAATACATGGTCATCGGGTGGAAGCCTTCATCGATCATCGCCTTGGCCAGATCGAGCGTGGTGAGGCCGGTGCCTTCGAGGAAATCGTCGCTGAACAGCGCCTCGTGCATGCACGGGCCGCCGTCGGCGAACGGCGCGGTGTAGATGTCCTTCAGGCTGGCCAGGATATAGTTGGCGTTGAGCACCGCATCTTCCGACACCTGGCGCAGGCCGTCGGCACCGTGGCTCATCATGTAGCTGAGCGCGCGGACGAACATGCCCATCTGGCCGTGGAAGGCGACCATGCGGCCAAAGCTCTGGCCGGCGTGGGTTTCGGCGCTGTCCTCCTCCACCAGTTCCAGCGTGCCGTTGGCGGTCTTTCGCACGAACGGGATCGGCGCGAACGGGGCCAGCGCGGCCGACAGGACCACCGGGCCGGAGCCCGGGCCGCCGCCGCCGTGCGGGGTGCTGAAGGTCTTGTGCAGGTTGATATGCATGGCATCGACGCCGAGATCGCCGGGGCGCACCTTGCCGACGATGGCGTTGAAGTTGGCGCCATCGCAATAGACATAGCCGCCGGCGGCGTGCACCGCGTCGGAAATGCGCTTCAGATCCGGCTCGAACAGGCCGCAGGTGTTGGGATTGGTGATCATCACCGCCGCCACATCCGGGCCAAGCCGGGCGAGCATGGCATCAAGATCGACGCGGCCGCGGGCGTTGGCCGGGATATTTTCCACCGTGAAGCCGCAGAAGGCGGCGGTGGCCGGATTGGTGCCATGCGCCGATTCCGGCACCAGCACGACACGGCGCGGATCATTTTTCGCATCCAGCGCGGCGCGGATGGCGAGCATGCCGCACAATTCGCCATGGGCCCCGGCCTTGGGGCTCATGGCCACCGCCGGCATGCCGGTCAGCTTAATCAACCAATCGGCCAGCGTGTCGATCAGTTCCAGCGCGCCCTGCACCGTGGATTGCGGTTGCAGCGGGTGGATATCGGCAAAACCGGGCAGCCGCGCCATCTTCTCATTGAGGCGCGGGTTGTGCTTCATCGTGCACGAACCCAGCGGGAAGATGCCCAGATCAATGGCATAATTCTGCCGCGACAGGCGGGTGTAGTGGCGCACGGTTTCGGGTTCGGACAGGCCGGGCAGGCCGATCACCGCATCGCGTGCGAGGCCACCCAGCCGATCGGGCACCGGCGGCACGGGGGGCAGATCAACGCCCGAGGTGTCGAGGCTGCCGCGTTCGAACAGCAACGGTTCTTCCAGCATCAGCGCCTTGTTGCCGGTGAAGGTTTCGGCGACCGCACCGGTGCCCGCGACCAGCCGCGTCGGGCGGCCCACATCATTCATCGCCATTACGCCATCACCTCATCCAGCGCGTCCTC
The DNA here is from genome assembly GCA_964488775.1 of uncultured Sandarakinorhabdus sp. Classification (GTDB taxonomy): domain Bacteria; phylum Pseudomonadota; class Alphaproteobacteria; order Sphingomonadales; family Sphingomonadaceae; genus Sandarakinorhabdus. The sequence continues at coordinate 16,918 of CAZAWH010000036.1, forward strand.
GAACGCGTCAAAATCCTCGTCTGTTGCGGTTTCGGTCACCGCCACGATCATGCCGCTGGCCAGGGCCTTTTCGCCCGGCCACAGCCGGCCCAGCGACACGCCGGCCAGCACGCCCTTTTCGGCGAGCTTGCGCACGACGGGGCGGGCTTCGCGGCCAAGATCGAGGGTGAATTCGTTGAAGAACGGCCCGTTCAGGAGCGTAACGCCCGGCACGCGGCCCAGGCGTTCGGCCAGCTGCACGGCGCGGGCATGGTTGAGCGCCGCGAGCTGGCGGAGGCCCTTTTCGCCCAGCAGGGTGAGGTGGGCGGAGAAGGCCAGCGCGATCAGCCCCGAGTTGGTGCAGATGTTGCTGGTCGCCTTTTCGCGGCGGATATGCTGTTCGCGGGTGGACAGGGTGAGCACGAAGCCGCGCTTGCCGCTGGCGTCCACGGTTTCGCCGCACAGCCGGCCCGGCGCCTGGCGCACATGCTTTTCGCGGCAGGCGAACAGGCCGAGATAGGGGCCGCCAAACAACAGGCCGGCGCCCAGCGACTGGCCCTCGCCCACCACGATATCGGCGCCCATTTCGCCCGGCGACTTGACCGCCCCCAGCGAGACGATTTCGGTGACGACGACGATCAGCAGCGCGCCGGCCTTGTGGCAGGCATCGGCGAGCGGCGTGAGATCGGCGATATGGCCGAAGAGATTGGGGTTCTGCACGACGACGCAGCTGGTTTCGGCGTCGATCTGCGCAATCAGGCTGGCCAGATCATCGCCGGGCGCGCCGGCGGTGAGGCTGGGCGTGCCGGCCACCACGACATCGCCGGTGAAGCGGGTGAGCGTGTTCAGCACCGCCGTGTAGTGCGGGTGGACGCCGGCCGAGACGATGCACTTGGGTTTGCGGGTGATGCGCCGGGCCATGAACACGGCCTCCGTCATCGCGGTGGAGCCATCATACATGGAGGCATTGGCCACCTCCATGCCGGTCAACCGGGCGACCTGGGTCTGGAATTCGAACAGGACCTGCAGCGTGCCCTGCGCGATTTCCGGCTGATAGGGGGTGTAGGCGGTGAGGAACTCGCCGCGCTGGATCACCATGTCCACCGTGGCCGGCACATGATGCTTGTAGGCGCCGCAGCCGATGAAGAAGGGCGTGGTGCTGGCGGTGGCGTTCTTCGCCGCCATCTTCACCAGCGCGCGTTCCACCGCCATTTCGCTGGCATGGCCGGCCAAGCCGGCAATCGGGCCGTCGAGCCGGGCTTCGGACGGCACATCGATGAACAGATCATCGATGGTCTTGGCGCCGATGGTGGCCAGCATGGCCTGGCGATCAGCGCCGGAAAGGGGGAGGTAACGCAAGGGTCTTACTCCGGGAGGTGAGCGGAAAAACGGATGCGGACATAATCGGCCGTCCACTGGCCGTCGGCCGACCGCAGCGCCGGGGCGAGCAGCTGGCAGGTTTCGGTGATGATCTGATCGCGCAATTCGGGCGGCACGCCGGCGGCATCGATGAAGCCGCCGCGGAAGGTTTCCAGCCAGCCGGCCATGCCGCTGGCGGGCAGCGGCGTCGGGCGCGGGATGATCTGGCAGGTTTCCACCACGAAACCGCCCTGTTCCAGCACGGCACGGAAGGCTTGCGCGGTGGGGTAATAGCTGGTTTCGCTGCCGGCCGGCGGGAAGCCGTGGCGGGCAAGCACGGCAATCAGCGCGGTGCGGATGGCGGCGATGTTGGCATGGCCGCCAAATTCGCCGACATAGCGCCCGCCGGGCTTGAGCGCGCGCCTGACGCCGGCCGTCACACGTTCGGGCTGGCCAACCCAGTGCAGGCAGGCGTTGGTGAAGACGGCATCAAATTCGGCCGTGAAGGCCAGTTCGCGCGCGTCGCCGGCCCGCGCATCCAGCCCGCGCGCGGTGGCGGCGGCGATCATGGCGGCATCGGCATCGATGCCCACCACGGTGCAACCCGCCTCCACCAGCTTTTGGGTCAGCACGCCATCGCCGCAGCCGATATCCAGCACCCGCTCCCCCGGCCGGGGGGCGAGCAGATCCAGCACCGCTGCCCCCAACGCCGGCACGAAGGCGGCGTTGGCGGCATAAAGCGCCGGATCCCAGGCCGTGGCGGTGCCAGCCGTCATCTTCAGAGGCTGGCGAGGAACGCGTCGTAGGCCGCCTTGTCCATCAGGCCGTCGAGTTCCGACGCGTCGGACAGGGTGAGCTTGAAGAACCAGCCTTCGCCTTCCGGCGCGCTGTTGACCAGCGAAGGATCGTCGGCAAGCGCCGGGTTGGCTTCGGTGACGGTGCCCGAGACAGGGGCATAGACGTCGGACGCGGCCTTGACCGATTCGACCACGGCGGCTTCCCCGCCCTTGGTCACGGCGCGGCCGGCTTCGGGCAGATCGACGAACACCACGTCGCCCAATTGGCCTTGCGCATAATCGGTGATGCCGACGGTGGCGACATCGCCGGCCACGTCGATCCATTCATGTTCTTGTGTGTAAAGACGGCTCATCCCTGTTTTCCTTCCCTCACATAGTTTTTCTGACGGAACGGCATCGGCACGACGCGGGCGGCAATCCGCTTTCCGCGCACATCAATTTCCAGCGCCGTGCCATCGCCGGCCAGTGGCGTTTCGACATAAGCCATGGCGATGGGGGCGCCCAAACTGGGGGCAAAGCCGCCGGAGGTGACGACGCCGACCTGGGCATCGTCCTTCCAGACGGTCGCGCCTTCGCGCGCCGGCATGCGGCCTTCGATGGCGAGGCCCACCCGTTTGCGCGGGGCACCGTTGAACAGCTGGTCCAGCACGCGGGCGGCGCCGGGGAAGCCGCCTTCGATCTTGCGCCGCTTGGAAATGGCGAAGGCAAGATCGGCTTCGACCGGGGTGATTTCGGGCGTGAGATCATGGCCATAGAGCGGCAGGCCGGCTTCGAGCCGCAGCGAATCGCGGGCGCCAAGGCCGATGGGCTTCACCTCGGCATGGGCCAGCAGCGCTTCGGCCAGGGCCTCGGCCTGGGCGGCCGGCACCGAGATTTCATAGCCATCCTCGCCGGTGTAGCCGGAGCGGGTGATGCCGATGAGCACGCCATTCCAGTGATAACGGGCACCGGCCATGAACTTGAGATCGGCAAAGGCCGGCTGGTCAGCGGTTTCGGGGGTGAGGCTGAAGCGGCTCATCACGGTGACGGCGGCCGGGCCCTGCAGGGCGAGCAGGGCATGGTCTTCCATGTGATGGAGGCTGATGCCGGCCGGCTGGCGCGATGCCATGTGGGCGATGTCGTCATGCTTGGTGGCGCCGTTGACCACCAGATAGAAACCGCGGCCGGTGTTGGTGACCATCAGATCATCCAGCACGCCGCCATCATCGGCCATCAGCAGCGAATAACGGACGCGGTGCGCTTGCAACGCCTTAAAGTCGCCGGGCGCAAGGCTTTCCAGCCAGTCGGCGGCCCCGTCGCCTTCGACCAGCAGCTGGCCCATGTGGGACACATCGAAAAGGCCGGCCTGTTCCCGCGTCCAATTGTGCTCGGCAATGATGCCGTCATACTGGATCGGCATGGCATAGCCGGCGAACGGCACCATGCGCGCGCCCAGCCGGCGGTGCAGGCCATCCAGTGGCAGTGGTTTCAGATCGGCAGCATCAGCAGCATCAGCCATAAGGCCCCCGGCAACAGTTCACGGCCCGGCCTTGTGCCGGACCTGGTTCCCCCACTGTCGCCAGACCTGAGAGCTTTGACTCCGCGTTTGCGGAGCTTACCCCTTCGGTGGGATGACGGCGTGCGCCGGCATCCGCTTTCCAGAGTGTCGCTGATACGCCGGCGCGGTCCTTGGGCCTGAGAGATTCCGGGGGCGGCTTGCTCCTTCGGCGGCTTTGGGTTGCCCCATCGCACTCTCCCGCGCGCGGCGCCGGGGTTGCCCCCGACGACGCCTGCCGATTGGGCGAAGCGGCCGCGCGAGTCAATGGCCCGAATTGCGCAGCCGGCGCTGAAAGCCGGGGCGACGCGGCCGTTGCCTCTAGGCATGAAGCCATATGCCACCACCGCCCTTGCAACCGCCCTTTCCCTGGGGTTCATGATCACCGGCATCGCCACCGCCGTGCTGGCCCACCGGCCGGGCGATGCCCCGCCACAGGGGCCGGACCTGCCGGGCCTGGTGGCCGGCGGCGCGGCTGTGACATACGGTCGCGAATGGCCGGATGCCGGCACGCTGGGCCGCATGGCACCGGGCTGCGCCGCTGCCGGCTGCGCCCCTGGCGGGTTTCGCCGGCTGATGCCGTGGGAGGAGGTGCCGCTGCCGGCGGCGGGGCCGGAGCCGAGCCTGCCGGTGGTGCCAGGCGATGGCGGCGCGGCGCCGGCGCTGGCGGACGAGCCATCGGCCAGCGCGCTGATGCCGATCAGGCTGGCGCCAGTGCCGGAACCGGCGAACTGGCTGCTGCTGCTGGCCGGCTTTGCCCTGGTGGGGGCGCGGCGGCGTTATTTGGCGACGTTGTAAGCCAGCGCGCGATCGTCGAGCTGGAAGCCAAGCAGGACTTCGAAGCTGGCAGCGCGCATGGCGGCCCGCACCTCCGGATCGGCCATCGGATCGGTGGCGGCGTCAATCTCGCCCGGGCGGCGTTGGCGGTTGATCTTGTCGAGGATGGCCTTGGGCACCGATGCGGCCTGGCGCGACACCGATGCGGTGGCCATGCCCTGGCCGATGGCGCGTTCCTGGCCGGCCGCGAAATTCACCGTGACGCGCGTGATGTCCTTGGCGGTGATCAGGTTGCCGGCCTGCACCACGGCGACGAACACCGGCAGCACCAGTTGCCGCGCTTCCCGCGTGTCGGTGCGGCGGGCGACGATGTCGAAGGTGATGCGTGAGCTGAACTGGTCAGCCGTTTCGCCACAGGCGTCGCGCACGTTGGTGATGCTGGCCACCACATCCAGATTGGCCGCATCGGGCGCATCGCCGCGGAACAAGGTGGTATCGCCGGCATAGGTGGCCACCGCCACGGCGGGACAGGACGACCGGCTGACGATCAGCGGGTTGCGCTCACACCCGGCCAGGGCCAACGCGGAAAGCAACAGGCCGGCCGGCAGCAGGCGGGAAGCGAGAGGGGCGCGGATCATGGCCTTTCTCCTATGGGGCAATTGGCGCGGGGGCAAGCGGCGTTGCGGGCCACGTTGCAATCGCGTAGAGGCGCGGGATATGACGACCGCTGCCGCTGCCCCCACCGCCCCTGTTGCCGCCCCTGGTGCCGAGCGCCCCGCCCTGAAGGTGCTGGTGGCTGCCCCGCGCGGCTTTTGCGCCGGGGTGGACCGGGCCATCCATATCGTCGAGCTGGCGCTGGAGCGCTGGGGCGCGCCGGTCTATGTGCGGCACGAGATCGTGCACAACAAGTTCGTGGTGGACAGTCTGAAGGCCAAAGGCGCCATCTTCGTGGAAGAGCTGGACGAAGTGCCCGATGGCGTGCCGGTGGTGTTTTCCGCCCATGGCGTGCCCAAGGCGGTGCCGGCCAAGGCCGAAGAGCGCGGCCTGACCTATGTTGATGCTACCTGCCCGCTGGTGTCGAAGGTGCATCGCCAGGCCGAACGGCTGGTGGCGCAGGGCTGCCACATCCTGTTCATCGGCCATGAAGGCCATCCCGAGGTGATCGGCACCTTTGGCCAGGTGCCCGAAGGCGCCATGACCCTGATCGAGACGCTGGAAGACGCGCAG
>CAZAWH010000037.1:0-21846 GCA_964488775.1 uncultured Sandarakinorhabdus sp.
CCCATGCGGATGCCTTCATGGCCCGGCCCGCCGCGCCCGGCCAGTTCCAGCATCGAGCCGATGGCGGCCACCGCGAACATGCCGTTGGCAAAGCCCAGCACGGCGACATTGAGGCTGAGCGGCCAGCCGGGGCCGGCGCGCGCCGCCAGCGCCAGGCTTGCGAGCGCCAGGCCGGAGGCGAGGCAGCCGACGACGATCCAGCGCTTCAGTTTCAGGCCCTGGCGCCCGCCAAAGGCATGGCCGCCGACGCCAACGAGGATCATGCCGGCCAGCACGCCCTGATGCTGCACGCCCGACAGGCTGGTCGATTGGCCTGGCGTCATGCCGAACACCAGCCCGGCAAAGGGTTCGAGGATGAGATCCTGCATCGAATAGGCCAGCATCGAGAAGAAGACGAAGATGCTGAACAGCCGGGTGAGCGGGTCGCCCCAGATCGCGGCAATGGCCTCGCCAAAGGGGGCGGCTTCGCGCTTTTCCTCTGCTTGCGGCGCGCCTTCGACACCCCAGACGGCAAGGCAGGTCAGGGTGAAGGCCACCGCCACGACGCCGGCCGCCACCCCCATCAGGCGTTGCGGCGAGAAGGGATCGAGCAGCGCACCGGCGGTGCCGGCCGAGATGACGATGCCGATGATCATCATGATCCAGGTCAGGCTGGCGGCGGCCGGCCGCCGGGCCTCTGCCGTGCGGGTGGCGAGCAGGGCGAGCAGCGAGGTGCCGGCCGAGCCGACGCCGATGCCGATCATGGCATAGGCCAGCACCAGGGCCGCCAGCGCCGGCCAGAACGGGCCGCCCAGCTGCGTGGTGGTGAAGGTGGCGAGCAGGCCGCCGGCGCCGAGCACTGCCATGCCGCCGATGATCCACGGCGTGCGCCGCCAGCCGGCGTCGCTGCCATGGCCCCATTTCGGGCGGGACAGCTGCACGCCATAATGGAAGGCGACCAGCCCGGCCGGCAGGGCGGCGGCCGTGGCATATTCCACCACCATGATGCGGTTGAGCAGCGAGGATGCCAGCATGACGATGGCGCCCAGCGCGCTTTGCACCAGACCCAGGCGGGCGATTCCCAGCCAGCTGAGCGGTGCCATCACACGATCACCGACAGGCCGAAGGCGGATGTGAGCATGCCGAGCACATAAAGGGTGGTGCCGGTGGCGTTGTAGAAGGGCGCGTTGGCGGCCGGGGCGGCCAGCACGCGCTGCATCAGCACCACCTGCATGGCCAGGCTGAAGGCGACCATGGCCGACGGCCAGGCGAGGCCCCAGCGCGCCAGCAGGATGATCACCACCACCTGGGGCAATGCCATCGTCCAGCAGGCGATTTCGGCGGCGTTGCGTTCGCCCAGCTGCACCGGCAGGCTGTTGACGCCGGATTGGGCATCGCCCTTCACCGCCTTGAAATCATTCAGCACCATGATGCCGTGCGCGCCCAGCGCATACATGCACAGCACCCAGATGATGCGGGTATCGGGCACACCGCCGGCCATCACCGCGGCGCCGGTGAACCAGCTGACGCCTTCATAGGCGGCGGCGCAGACGAGCGGCCCGAGCCAGCCTTCGGCCTTGAAGCGGAAGGGCGGTGCCGAATAGGCCCAGGCCATGGCGACGCCGACGATGGTGGCAACGCCCACCACCGGGCCGATGATGAAGCCGATGGCGAGGCTGATGATGCTGCCCAGGATGGCGATGTAGAGGCCCCAGCGGCCGGGGATGCGGCCCGACGGGATCGGCCGCTGCGGCTCGTTGATGGCATCGACGTGGCGATCGAACCAGTCGTTGATGGCCTGGCTGTTGCCGCACACCAGCGGCCCGGCCAGCAGCATGCCGGCGATCAGGAATCCGACACGATCGGCCAGCGGCACGCCCGATGAGACCACCCCGCACATGAAGGCCCACATCGGCGGGAACCAGGTGACGGGCTTGAGCAGTTCGAGCACGGCGCGGGGGCGCGGCAGGCCCGTGGCCGGCAGGCCGGCGGGCAGCGCATCACCGGGGCGCGGCGGAGGGACATGTTCCATGGCTGTAAACTAGTCTTGACGCATCAGGGGCGTCAACGCTGCGAGACACTTGCGCCCGGCAGCGCCACCTTTTGCCGCGCGGCGGTGGGGCGAAATCCTAGCTGTTGTCGTTGCTGCTGTCGGTGCTGGTGTCGCTCTCGCCCAGGTTGCCCAGCCCGTGGCGGTGCAGCTTGGAATAGAGGCTTTGCCGCGACAGGCCGAGGATTTCGGCGGCCGAGGCGCGATTGTCGTCGGTGTAGTTGAGCGCCGCCTCGATGCAGAGCCGTTCGATCAGATCGGTCGATTCGCGCACGATGTCCTTCAGGGAGACGCGGCCGACCAGATCGGTCAGCTGGCTCATCGGCAGGGAGGCGGTGGCGCCCTGCGCGGCGTCGCGCGCCATCGGCCGGATGGAAAAGCCGTGGCGCAGGCCGGCGGCCCCGCCCGAGGACACCGCCGAAACCTCCACCGCCTCGCCGTCGCCGCTGGCGGGATCGCCATGGCCGGGGCGCACGATGGTGGCAAAGCTGCGCACCGTGCCATGATCGCGCAGCGCCGTGGTGAGCACACCCAGATCAATGCCCGGGCGGCCGAGATAGCGGCTGATCGGCTGGCCGACCAGTTCGGCCGGGCGCGCCAGACCGACGAGATCGAGGAAGGCGCCGTTGCCGGCGATGATGTCGAAATTGTCGTCGGTGAGCACGAAGGCGTCGGGCATGCGCTCCATCGCTTCGGCCAGCGGCTCGCCATCGGCGGGCGCCGCCGCATCCAGCGGCTGCAGGCGGATCAGCAGGCGGTTGTCGCGATCCTGGCGGAACAGGCTGGCGTTCATGGCAAAGGCCTTGCCGCTGGCCAGGCGCAGGCGGGCGGGGTGACGCTGTTCGCTGGCAGTCAGCGCGCCCAGCACGGCGATGCTGCTGTCGTGATCGTCGGGATGGACGAGGGCGGCGAAATTCTCGCCATCAAGGGCGTGGGCGGTCAGGCCGGTGGCGCGGCGGGCGGCGGCATTGGCTTCCAGCACGCGGCGGCTGGCGGCATCGATGATGAAGATCGGTTCGGCCGCCGAATCGAACAGCAGCCGGTGGCGGGTTTCCAGCTGGCGCAGCCGCATCGAATCGCGTTCCATCGCCTGCTGGGCCCGCACCAGCCGCTGTTGCAGGCTGGCGGCCACCCGCTGATCACGGGCGATGGCGAGGCGGCGGCCGCCGGGCAGCGGCAGGGTGAGCCACTTCAACGGCAATTCGCCTTCGGCGCCAACATGGTTGGCCTCGCGCCAGCGCGGCGCGATGGCATCGTTCATCAGGCCGTCGATCTTGCCCACGCTGTCGGGCAGGGCGGTGGACCGCCAGTCATCGCCTTCCCAATCGGCCACTTCGGCCGGATCAATATCACCGCTGCCCACATGCACCTGATCGATGCGGCCACTGGCGCTTACCACCAGCACCAGATCGGCGGCGGCCAGCAGCGCGGCGAGCGCACTGTCGGGGCGGCTGGCCACCAGGGCGGCCAGATCAATCGCGCCATCGCTGGGCAGCGAACTGATATTGTTGATGTTCCGTGCGTCCATGCCGTTGTTCTCCGGCCCCCTGTTCCTGTTCTTGTTCCGGTATGTCCTGTGTGGTCTGTTCGGTGCGGTCTGCTCTGTCTCTGGCCTTATCCTTCCAGCGCCGCGGCGTGGGCCGGCGGCTGGCCGGCAAGATGATGTTCGGCCAGCGCCACCGCCTGCGCGGCATCGCCGGCCACGGCATCGGCGCCCAGCCGGCGGCCCAGATCGGCATCGTCCCCCACCGCCGGGCCGCCCACCAGCACCAGGATCGGCCGGCCGGCGGCGCGGCGCAGCGTGGCGATGGTGCGCGGCAGGCCGGCCAGCACGCGCTGGCTGCCGGCGGACAGGCCAACCAGATCAAAGGCGCGGGCGGCGACCAGGGTGACAAGGGCATCCTCGTCGAGGGCGGCGCCGGACTGGGTGGCCCAGCCGGCGCGGCGGAAGGCATCCTCCACGATCATCGCGCCCAGCACATGCTGTTCCCCGGGCGCCGGCAGGATCAGGGCGTGGCGCTGCATGGCGGCCGGGGCGGCGGCACCCGGCGTGCGCGCCGACAGCGCATGCACCAGTTGCTGGCAGCGCCACAGGCCCATGGTCACGTCAACGAAATCAATATCATCGGCCAGCCACCAATCGCCCAGCAGGCGTGCGGCGGGCGCGATCAGCCGTTCCATCAGATGCTGGGCATCATGGCCATCGGCGTGCAGGGCCTCCACCTCGACCACCAGCTCGGCAATATCCTCGTCCAGCAGGGCGCGGGCCAGGCGCGGCACCAGGCCGGCGGGCAACTGGCGCGGGCTGGCCCCGGCGGCGGCGCCATGGCTGGCCAGCAGGCGGGGGATGATGTCGGCTTCGATCAGGCGGGCCAGATCGGCACGATCGGGCGGCACGGCGGCAGCGCCAGCACCGCCAAAGGCGGCCTGACGGGCGCGTTTCCAGCCCTTGGTGGCGGCGCTTGTCGCTTCCGCCACGATGTCCAGCATGGACGTCATCTTCTTTTCCGCCGCCCGCAGGCGGTGGCTCCCACCGGTGTCGTGGACCGGCGGGGCACAGCCGGTTTGTCGCGACATCCTGACACAGGCTATGCCAGTCCTGCCCGGCTTGCAACCGCCCGCATGGGGCATTTCACGATGATTTCGCAGCCGCGTTGCTGCGATGCAACGCCGGCCGGTTTCCGGGCCGGCGACAGGCCGGATTGACAGCTGGCCCTGACAGGCGGGGATGACAGCACAGGCGCAATCAAGGTTGACACATGGGGGGGTGGTGATAGGGAAATTTGCGTAATCTTCGAGGGGTTGAGGGGTTGTCAGCGTCAGCGTCAGAACCAGTGTCGGCGACGGGCCAGCGCCCGCTCTACACGCCTGAAGAACGGGTGCGGCGCGACAGCACGAAATGGACGCTGGTGCAGGGATTGCTGGCGCCAATCCAGTTCCTGATCTTTGGCGTCAGCCTCTATCTGGTCATCGACTATCTCAACACCGGCAAGAATTATGACTGGGCGGTCTGGTCGGTCGTGATCAAGACGATGGCGCTCTATACCATCATGATCACCGGTGCGATTTGGGAAAAGGTGGTGTTTGGTCAGTATCTTTTCCACGAAAGCTTTTTCTGGGAAGATGTGTTCTCGATGCTGGTCATCGTGTTGCACACGCTTTACCTGTTCGGCCTGTTCACCGGTATTGCCGATGAGGGCGTGTTGTTCGGCACGGCGCTGGCCGCCTATGTCGCCTATGTCATCAACGCGGCCCAGTTCATCTGGAAGCTGCGCATGGCGCGCCTGACCTCGCAGCCGGCCAAGTCGGCAGCCGACTCGGCTGCCGCGGGCCAGACGCCGGCCGCGACCATTGCCGTGCTGGCGGCGGCATCGGCAGCCGCATCGGCGGCGGCCGCATGAGTGCAGGCGGCCCGGTGCCGGGGTGCGATGCCCCGCCGGTGGGAGCCGATGGCATCCTGCGGGAACGGGGCCAGCGCGAGGTGTTTTGCGGGCTGACCGGGATCATCTGGCTGCACCGCAAGATCCAGGACGCGTTTTTCCTGGTGGTGGGCAGCCGCACCTGTGCCCATCTGTTGCAATCGGCGGCGGGCGTGATGGTGTTTGCCGAGCCGCGATTCGGCACCGCCATCATCGAGGAAAAGGATCTGGCCGGCCTCGCCGACGCCAATGAGGAGCTGGACCGGGTGGTGACCCGCCTGCTGGCCCGGCGCCCCGATATCCGCATGCTGTTCCTGGTCGGCTCCTGCCCGTCGGAGGTGATCAAGCTGGACCTGAGCCGCGCGGCGCAGCGGCTGAACCAGCGCTTTGCCCCCAATTGCCATGTGCTGAACTATTCCGGGTCTGGCATCGAGACGACCTTCACGCAGGGTGAGGATGCCTGCCTGGCCGCGCTGGTGCCGGAATTGCCCTTCACCGATGCCAGGCAGCTGATGGTGGTGGGCAGCCTGCCCGACGTGGTGGAAGACCAGCTGCTGCGGCTGTTTGGCGACCTGGGCATCGAGAAGGTGGTGAGCCTGCCGGCCCGCCGCGCCGGCCAGATGCCGGCGGTGGGGCCGAACACGCGCTATCTGCTGGCGCAGCCGTTCCTGGCCGAAACCGGGGCCGCGCTCGACAAGCGCGGTGCGGTGCATCTGCCGGCCCTGTTCCCCTTTGGCGCCGAAGGCACCACCGCCTGGCTGCATGCCGGGGCGCAGGCCTTTGGCGTGAGCGAGGACCGGTTCGAGATGGTGACGGCGCCGCCGCGCGAACGGGCGCGCAAGGCGCTGGCCGCGCATCGCGCCAAGCTGGCCGGCAAGCGCATCTTCTTCCTGCCGGACAGCCAGCTGGAGGTGCCGCTGGCGCGCTTCCTGGCCGGCGAGCTGGGCATGAGCCTGGTGGAGGTGGGCACCCCCTATCTGCACAAGGGGCATCTGATCGACGAACTGGCCGCCCTGCCGCCAGGCACGCTGATTTCCGAAGGCCAGGATGTGGAAAAGCAGCTGGACCGGGTGCAGGCCAATCGCCCCGATCTCACCGTGTGCGGCCTGGGCCTGGCCAACCCGCTGGAAAAGCTGGGCCTGTCGACGAAATGGGCGATCGAGCTCGTGTTCTCGCCCATCCATGGTTACGAACAGGCGGGCGATCTGGCCGAGCTGTTTGCCCGGCCGCTCAACCGCCGTGATCTGTTGAGGGTATAGCCCATGCAGCTCACCGTCTGGACCTATGAAGGGCCGCCCCATGTCGGGGCCATGCGGGTCGCCACCGGCATGAAGCAGCTGCATTATGTGCTGCATGCGCCGCAGGGCGACACCTATGCCGACCTGCTGTTCACCATGATCGAGCGGCGGGACCATCGCCCCCCCGTCACCTACACCACCTTCCAGGCCCGCGATCTGGGCAAGGACACGGCCGAGCTGTTCAAGACCGCCGCGCGCGAGGCCTATGACCGGTTCCGGCCGCAGGCGATGATCGTGGGCGCCAGCTGCACCGCCGAGTTGATCCAGGATGATCCGGCCGGCCTGGCCGAGACCATGGGCCTCGCCTGCCCGGTGATCCCGCTGGAACTGCCGAGTTACAGCCGCAAGGAAAACTGGGGCGCGTCCGAAACCTTCTATCAGCTGGTGCGCGGGCTGGCGGACAAGGACGTGCGGCCGCCGCCGGCGGTGGGCCCCGATGGTCCGCGCCGGCCGCGCGCCAATATCCTGGGCCCGACGGCACTGGGCTTCCGCCATCGCGACGATGTGGTGGAAATCACCCGCCTGCTCGGCCAGCTGGGCATCGACGTGCATGTGGTGGCGCCGATGGGCGCGACGCCGGCCGATCTGGTGCGGCTGGGCGAGGCGGATTTCAACATCTGCCTCTATCCCGAAATCGCCGCCCAGGCCTGCAGCTGGCTGGAACGCACCTTCCGCCAGAAGACGGTGAAGACCGTGCCGATCGGGGTGAACGCCACCCGCGAGTTTGTTTCGGAAGTGTGCCAGGTCGCCGGGGTGATGATGCCGGGCGCGGTGGACCAGGGCCGGATGGGCTGGTGGTCGCGATCGGTCGATTCAACCTATCTGACGGCCAAGCGCGTCTTCATCTTTGGGGATGCCACCCATGCCGTGGCCGCCGCCCGCGTTGCCAGCGAGGAGCTGGGCTTCAAGGTGGTGGGCCTGGGCTGTTACAACCGCGAATTCGCCCGCGAAATCCGCGCCGCGGCGCAGATCTATGGCGTCGATCCGCTGATCACCGATGATTATCTGGTGGTGGAGGAAGCGATCGAGGCCGCCGCGCCGGAGCTGGTGCTGGGCACGCAAATGGAGCGGCACATCGCCAAGCGCCTGCGCCTGCCCTGCGCGGTGATTTCGGCCCCGGTGCATGTGCAGGATTTCCCGGCGCGGTACAGCCCGCAGATGGGCTTTGAAGGCGCCAATGTGCTGTTCGACACCTGGGTGCATCCGCTGGTGATGGGCCTGGAGGAACATCTGTTGACGATGTTCCGCGACGATTTCGAATTTTCCGATGCCGCCGGGCCCAGCCATCTTGGCCATGCCGCGCCCGCGCATGCGCCGGCCGTGGTGGCGGCGCCGGCGATGGCCGAGGCCCGCGCGCCGGCGGCGGCGGCGCCCGCCCCTGCGACAAATGAACCGGGCGGCTGGACGGCCGAAGCCCTTGCCGAATTGGGCAAAATCCCGTTTTTCGTGCGCGGCAAAGCCCGCCGCAACACCGAACGCTATGCCGCCGAGCATGGCGTTTCCACCATCACCCGCGAGACCTTGTACGAGGCCAAAGCCCATTATGCGCGCTGATACCCCGCCCTCCAAGCAGGACCGGCCCGATCACTGCCATGTCGTGATCGTCACACTCGACAACCATCTGTCGGGCGCGATCGATCGGGCCCGTGCGCGCTTCCAGAAGCTGGGCCTGCCGGTGTCGATCGGGTTCCATGCCGCTGCCGATTGGGACAAGCCGGGCAAGCTGGAGGCCACCCGCGCCGACATCGCCCGGGCCGATATCGTCGTCGTCACCATGCTGTTCCTTGATGAACAGATCCGCATGATCAAGGACGCGCTGACCGCGCGCCGCGAGGAATGCGATGCCATGGTCTGCCTGATGAGCCAGTCCGACGTCGTGAAGATGACGCGGATGGGCGATTATCGCATGGACGTGCCGCCCAAGGGTCCGCTGGGCTGGCTGAAGAAGCTGCGCGGCAGTTCCAAGGACGGTGCGGCCAACAGCGGCGCCGCCCAGCTGGCGGTGCTGCGCCGGCTGCCCAAGCTGCTGAAGTTCGTGCCGGGCACGGCGCAGGATGTGCGCGCCTATTTCCTGACGCTGCAATATTGGCTGTCGGGCAGCGACGACAACGCCTTCCAGATGGTGCAGGCGCTGGTCGACCGTTATGCCGATGGGCCGCGCAAGGCCCTGCGCGGCAAGGCGAAGATCGAACCGCCGCAGGAATATCCGGATGTGGGGGTGTATCACCCCGATCTGCCGCAGCGCATGTCGGAGAAGTTGACCGACCTGCCGTGGAAGAAGGACGCAGTGGGCACGGTGGGCGTGCTGATGCTGCGGTCCTATGTGCTGGGCAAGGATGCCAATCATTATGACGGCGTGATCAGAGCCCTTGAGGCCAGAGGCCTGAATGTGATTCCGGCCTTTGCCGGCGGGCTGGACCAGCGGCCGGCGATCGAGGCGCTGATGATGAAGGACGGCAAGGCCACCGTTGATGCCGTCATCAACCTGACCGGCTTCAGCCTGGTCGGCGGCCCGGCCTACAGCGATGCCAAGGCGGCCGAGGAGATCCTCACCAAGCTGGACCGGCCCTATATCGCCGCCCACCCGGTGGAATTCCAGACGCTGCAGCAATGGGGCGCCAACCGCCAGGGCCTGCTGCCGCTGGAAGCCACCATCATGATCGCCATTCCGGAACTGGATGGCGGCACCCAGCCGATGGTGTTTGGCGGCCGCAGCGATGCCGGCGGCGAGCCGTGCACCGGGTGCGAGCGCAAGTGCAGCTGGGCCCCGTCAGACGGGGTGCGCGCCATGCAGTCCTGCCCGGAACGCGCCGAGGCGCTGGCCGACAAGATGTTGAAGCTGGTCCAGCTGCGCCGCGCGGCCAACAAGGATCGCAAGCTGGCTGTCGTGCTGTTCAACTTCCCGCCCAACGGCGGCGCGGCTGGCACGGCGCAGTTCCTCGCCGTGTTCGATTCGCTGCATCGCACGCTGGTGCGGCTAAAGGCCGAAGGCTATGACGTCGAGGTGCCCGCTGATGCCGACGAGGTGCGCCGCCGGGTGATCGAAGGCAATGCCATGCAATATGGCCAGGAAGCCAATGTGCACGCCTTTGTGCCGGCTGACCGCATTGTTGCCACCGAGCCTTATCTCAAGGAAATCGAACAGGAATGGGGCCCGGCGCCGGGCAAGTTCCAGTCTGACGGCAAGCATGTGCTGATCACCGGCGCGCAGTTCGGCAATGTGTTTGTCGGCATCCAGCCGGCCAACGGCTATGAGAGCGACCCGATGCGGTTGCTGTTCGATGGCCGCTTTGCACCGACCCACGCCTTCATGGCGTTCTATCGCTGGATCCGGAATGATTTCGGCGCCCATGCCGTGATCCATTGGGGCACCCATGGCAGCCTGGAGTTCATGCCCGGCAAGCAGACCGGGATGACCATGAGCTGCTGGCCGGAGCGGATCATCCAGGATCTGCCCAACATCTATCTCTATGCCGCCAACAACCCGTCGGAAGGCGTGCTGGCCAAGCGGCGCTCGGGCGCGACCCTGGTGTCCTATCTCACCCCGGCGCTGACCAATTCCGGCCTGTACAAGGGGCTTTCGGACATCAAGGCCAGCGTGGACCGCTGGCGCTCGACCGAGCCGGGCAGCCCGGAGCTGCCCGGTCTCGAGGAGATCATCCGCGAGCAGGCCGAGGCGATGGACCTGGATGGCAGCGATGTCTCCAAGCTGGCCGCCAAGCTGTATGAGATCGAGCAGGAGCTGATCCCGCAGGGCCTGCACGTGTTCGGCGATGCCGAAAGCGAGGAGGCGCGGATCGACATGCTGTTTGCCTGTGCCAGCGCGCGCGGTGAGAGCATTGATCGCGACACGATCGAGAAGCTGATCAAGGGCCGCATCGTGCCCAACACGCCGACCCTGCGCGAACTGGCCAACATCAATGCCGCGCTGTCGAAGAATCACGAGATGGACGGGCTGATCCGGGCGCTGGATGCCCGCTATGTCCCGCCGGTGGCCGGTGGCGACATCCTGCGCGATCCGGAAATCCTGCCCACGGGCCGCAACATCCACGGCTTTGACCCGTTCCGCCTGCCGTCGGCCTATGCCTGCAAGGACGGTGCGGCCCAGGCCCAGCGCATTCTTGACCGCGCCATGGAAGACGCCGGCAAGCTGCCGGAAACCGTCGCCATGGTGCTGTGGGGCACGGACAATCTGAAGAGCGAGGGCGCCCAGGTGGCGCAGGCCATGGCCCTGATGGGCGCCAAGCCGCGGTTTGACAGCTACAACCGCTTGTCGGGTGCGGAGCTGATCCCGCTGGAACAGCTGGGCCGGCCGCGTATCGACGTGCTGGTGACCATGTCGGGCGTGTTCCGCGATCTGCTGCCGCTGCAGACCAAGATGCTGGCCGAAGCCGCGCTGCTGGCGTCGGAAGCCGATGAACCGCTCGAGATGAACTATATCCGCAAGCACAGCCTCGCCTATCTCGAAGAGCATGGCTGTGACATGGCGACGGCGTCCCTGCGCGTCTATTCCAACGCCGAAGGGGCCTATGGCGCCAACGTCAACCTGTTGATCGACAGCGCCAACTGGACCGATCCCAACGAATTGGCCGACTGCTATGAAAAGCAGAAGGGCTATGCCTATGGCGTCGATGGCAAACCGAAGCGCCAGCCTGGCCTGCTGGCCAGCGCGCTGAAGACGGTGGATTGCGCCTATCAGAACCTCGAATCGGTTGAGCTGGGCATCACCACCATCGACCAATATGTCGACACGCTGGGCGGCATCAGCCGCGCCGTCACCCGCGCCAAGGGCGAAGCGGCGCCGGTCTATATCGGCGACCAGACGCAAGGCAGTGGCAAGGTGCGCAGCCTGCAGGAACAGGTGGCGCTGGAAACCCGCACCCGCACGCTCAATCCGGTGTGGATCGAGGCGCAGCTGAAATATGGCTATGAAGGCGTGCGCCAGGTCGAAGCGGCGGTGACGACGACCACCGGCTGGTCGGCCACCACCGGCCAGGTTGACCCATGGGTCTATCAGCGCATCACCGAAACCTATGTGCTGGATGACGCCATGCGCCAGCGCATCGCCGAAATGAACCCGCGCGCCGCGGCCAAGATCGCCAACCGGCTGATCGAGGCGGCCGACCGCAATTTCTGGCAGCCCGATGCGGAAACGCTGGCTGCGCTTTATGCCGCAACTGATGCCATCGAGGATCAGTTGGAAGGTGTCGCCCCGGCCGGATCCATGGCCGCCTGAAGGAGTCTGCCCACATGACCCTCATCATCGACAAGACCCGCAAGCCCGGCCTTCCCGGCGACGGCGAAGGCAGCGTGCAGGTCAAGCTCGACCCGAGCCAGAAGATCGAGGGTGCCAAGGTGTTCGCCGTCTATGGCAAGGGCGGCATCGGCAAGTCCACCACCTCGTCCAACCTGTCGGCGGCCTTCTCGCTGCTGGGCAAGCGGGTGCTGCAGATCGGTTGCGATCCCAAGCATGACAGCACCTTCACCCTGACCAAGAAGCTGATGCCGACGGTGATCGACGTGCTGGAACAGCATGAATTCCACCATGAGGAGCTGCGGCCCGAGGACTATATGTTCGAAGGCTATAACGGCGTGATGTGCGTGGAGGCCGGTGGGCCGCCGGCCGGCACCGGCTGCGGCGGTTATGTGGTTGGGCAGACGGTGAAGCTGTTGAAGCAGCACCACCTGCTGGAAGACACCGATGTGGTGATCTTTGACGTGCTGGGTGACGTGGTGTGCGGCGGCTTTGCCGCGCCGCTGCAGCATGCCGAACGCGCCATCGTGGTGACGGCCAATGATTTCGACAGCATCTTCGCGATGAACCGCATCATGGCCGCCATCCAGGCCAAGGCGAAGAATTACGAGGTGCGGCTGGCCGGCTGCATCGCCAACCGTTCGGCCAACACCGACGAGATTGACCGCTTCTGCGGCGCCACCGGCATCGAGCGGCTGGCGCATCTGCCCGATCTGGATGCCATCCGCCGCAGCCGCCTGAAGAAATGCACCATCTTTGAAATGGGCGATGAGCCGGAAATCATCGCGGCGCAGAACGAGTACAAGCGGCTCGCCGCCCTGTTGTGGGCCGGCGTTGATCCGTGCAACGCGCATCCGATGAAGGATCGCGACATTTTCGATTTCCTGGGTTTCGAATGAACGCACACACGCCCAAGCATGCCCCCGGTTGGGAAACCAAGCGGGCGAAGCTGGAACATTATTTTGACCGCACCGCGCTGGATGCCTGGGCGGCGATGACCAGCGACGCGCCGGTGTCGAAGATCCGCGCCACGGTGCGGGCCGGCCGTGACGAGATGCGCAATACCCTGCTGGATTGGCTGCCGCAGGATCTGAGCGGCCGCCGCATCCTGGATGCCGGCTGCGGCACCGGCATGCTGGCCATCGAGGCGGCGCGGCGCGGCGCGGAGGTGGTCGGCATCGATGTGTCGCCGCAGCTGATCGAGATCGGCAAGCAGCGCCTGCCCGAGGATGTCAAGGCGCGCATCAGCCTGCACGCCGGCGACATGCTCGACCCGTCGTTCGGCCAGTTCGATCATATCGTGTCGATGGATGTGCTGATCCATTATGAAAGCGACCAGATCGCCGCCGCGACCGCCCGGCTGGCGGAGCGGGCGACGCATTCGCTGCTGTTCACCTTTGCGCCGGGCACGCCGCTGCTGCGCACCGCGCGCGCCATCGGGCAGTTTTTCCCGAAGAGCGACCGGTCGCCCAGCATCATTCCGGTGGCGCATGATCTGTTGAAATCGCGCCTGTCGCGCAGCGTGCCCCATGCGAAACTGGGCCGCGACCGCCGGGTGAGCCGCGGCTTCTACACCAGCCATGCCCAGGAGGTGCTGCTGGGATGAACGGCTCCGCTGCCTGCGGCATCTGGCCACAGGGTGTGGCCAATCGCCGGGCACAGGCGCAGGGCAACAGGGTGAATTTGCAGAATATGACGGGAAACATTGCGTTTCTGTCATGGTCTGCACTAACAGGTCTGACGAAGCGCGTGTTATGGGCTTTGTCAGGGAATCGCAGGGCCATCCCGCAGGCGCGGCGGGGGACGGCCATGATGATCGCGCCGGTTCGCCGCGGCCATGCGCCGGTCGTGGCGGGCTTTGGTTCTTGAGGGGAGATGCCTCGCATGTCGAATGTTCACCTGGTTGGCGGCCTGGATATCGCCGAACTGACCTTCTTCGCCTTCTTCCTCTTCTTCCTGGGCCTGGTGTGGTACCTGCGCGGGGAAGATCGCCGCGAAGGCTATCCGGTTGAGGACGATCTGACCGGCGCTGCCCATGGCGGCGTGGAAACCGATGCGCTGTTCTTCAAGCCGGCGAAGACCTTCAAGCTGCCGCACGGCCTGGGCGAAGTGACGACCCCGACCGCCAATGCCCGTGACGAAGTGCCGGCCAATGTGCTGCCGCGCGCCTGGCCGGGTGAGCCGCTGGACGTGGTGGGCGACAAGCTGACCTCGGGCGTCGGTCCGGCCTCGATCGCGCAGCGCGCCGACCGGCCGGATCTGGACATGCACGGCCAGCCGCGCATCGTGCCGACCCGCGTGATCAGCCACCCGGTGACCGTGCACCAGAATGACGTGAACCCGGTTGGCCTCGTGGTCTATGGCCTCGATGGCGCCGCGGCGGGCACGGTGAAGGACCTGTGGATGGACCGCGCCGAATCCTGCCTGCGTTACATGGAGGTCGAACTGACCGCCGGTGGCACCATTCTGATGCCGATCACCATGTCGCGCGTGACCCGTGCCGGTGTGATGACCGACGCCATCACCGCCGCGCAGATCGCGGGCGTGCCGCGCACCAAGAGCGCGGACCAGGTGACCCTGCTCGAGGAAGAGAAGATCACCGCCTATTTTGGCGCCGGTTATCTGTGGGCGACCCCCGAACGGGCCGAACCGCTGATCTGATCCGTCACCCAGCCCCCTTATGGGTCTGGGGGCGGTGCGGAACGGAAACGGACGGAGCTGCTTGTGTCGATGGAGTATGAAGACGAGCCGATCCCCGGTCTGCCGGGGCGGCTGCCGCCAGGGGAGGAGATCCTCTGGCAAGGCACGCCAGATTGGCGGGGCGTGGCGCGTGGCGTCTTCCACACGCGCCTGGTTGCCGCCTGGTTCGTGTTTGTGGCCAGCCTGGCCTTCATGGCGGGCGGCACCGGGCTGACCGGCGCGCTGATCACGCTGGGCGTGGCGGTGCTGGGTCTGGCCATCCTGGCCGTGCTGGCGCGGGCACAGGCCAAATCGACGATCTACACCCTCACCAACAAGCGTGTGGTGCTGCGCTTTGGCGTGGCGCTGCCGAAGTGCGTGAACGTGCCGCTGTCGCTTGTCGGCCGCGCCGATGCCAAGCCGGCGGGTGCCGGGCTGGTGGATGTCTCGCTCACCCCCACGGTGCGCTTCCCGCTCGCCTATCTGCAGATGTGGCCGCATGTGCGGCCGTGGAAATTCGGATCGCCGCAGCCGATGCTGCGCGCCGTGCCCGAAGCCTTTGTGCCGATGCTGGCCGAGGCGCTGGTGCAGGCCGATCCAGCGCGGGCCCCTGCGGCAAGCCCGGATGCCGCCGGCAACGCTGCCATGCTAGGGGCGGCGGCATGAGCGGTGAATTCACCAACGAACGCTTTCCCAAGACGGCGCTGTATGCGGCCGGCGCGCTGATCGGCGTGTCGATCCTGACGGTGGGCAGCATCCGGGCCGGCCTGCTGCCGGCGCCGGAAACCGCCCCGCAGTCGCGGGAACGCCGCCAGGTGGCGAGCGTCGCCACCCGCGATTTCCGGTTCGAGGATCGGGCTGACGGCGCGCTGCTGGTGTTTGACATCGCCGCCGACAGGCTGGTGTTCATCTTCCCGGCCGGCAGCAACACCGGCTTCATCCGCGGCGTGATGCGCGGCCTGATGCGCGAGCGCCGCCTGCACGAAGTGGCGCGCACCGGCCCGGTGACGGTGACCCAGTGGGCCGATGGCGCGCTGACGCTGACCGACCAGTCCACCGGCCGCATCATCGAGCTGGGCAGTTTCGGCCACACCAACCGCGCCGCCTTCGCCCAGTTGCTGGTGCCTTATGCCCCCGGCGGCAGTGGCGTGCCGGCGCAGCCGATCGTGGCGGCCATCCCGGCCGCCAATTCGGCCTCGCCCTTCTTTGGTGGGGCCTGAGCCATGGGCCTGTTCACCCGCGACCGGTTCGACACCAAGTGCACGATTCTGATCGAGCACACGTTCGACAATCTGCACGCGCATGTCGAACTGGACGGCGATGTCGAACTGGGCCCGGGGGACCAGGTGAAGGTGCATGGGGCGGCGGTGAAGCTGCCGTTTGGCGAGCGCCTGACCCTGCGCCGGGATGTGACCGTGTGGAAGGCCACCCCCTTCGAACGGCTGTGGACCAAGTTGAAGGCCCAGCTGGAATTGACCGAATTGTACGAAATCACCTTCAGCTCGGAGAAGCCGTGATGAATGCCGTGACCCCGATCACCGCCGGTGGCGCCGTTGAGATCACCAAGGAAGACGCGATGGCGATCGCGCGCCAGGAAACGGTGCTGTCTCCGCGCTTTTACACCACCGATTATGACGCGATGGACCGCATCGACGTCAGCCGCGTGCGCGCAGAGTGGGACAGCCTGATTTCCGAGATGCAGGCCGATCCCAACAAGAAGCATTTCAAGCGCACGCCGGAATTTGACGGCGTGATCGCCGCCATGGACCCGGAGCTGAAGCCGGAGTTCATCGATTTCCTGGTGTCGTCGATGACGTCGGAATTTTCCGGCTGCATCCTTTATGCCGAAATCACCAAGCGCATGAAGAATCCGGATGCCAAGGCGCTGTTCAAGCTGATGGCGCGGGACGAGAGCCGCCATGCCGGCTTCATCAACGACAGCCTGAAGGACGCCGGCATCGGCATCGATCTGGGCTTTCTGACCAAGACCAAGAAATACACCTATTTCCGGCCGAAGTTCATTTTCTATGCCACCTATCTGTCGGAAAAGATCGGCTACGCCCGCTACATCACCATCCACCGCCATCTGGAAAAGCACCCGGAAAAGCGCTTCCACCCGATCTTCAAGTGGTTCCAGGAGTGGTGCAACGACGAGTTCCGCCATGGCGAGGCCTTTGCCCTGCTGATGCGGTCGGACCCCAAGCTGACGTCGGGCCTGAATGTGCTGTGGATCCGCTTCTTCCTGAACGCGGTCTATGCCACCATGTATGTGCGCGATCACAAGCGGCCGGTGCTGTACAAGCACTTCGGCATTGATCCGACCGATTTCGGGTTCCGTGTGTTCCGCATCACCACCGACATCACCCGCCAGGTGTTCCCGATCGGCCTGCAGACCGACGCGCCCAGCTATCGCGCGCTGCTGGAAACCATGCGCACCACCAGCGACGCCATTGATGCGGCGGTGGCGCAGGGCGGTATCGTTGGCAGCCTCAAGCGGGTTGGCCTGTCGCTGAAGGCGGCGGTCACCTTCGCGCGCCTCTATCTCCACCCGGTGGACAAGATGGAGGTCACCCCCAACGTGCGCATGGCGCCGGTCTGGTAAGCCAGCGGGCGCTGACGTGACCGAATTCGCACTGCCTCTGCTGTTTGCCACGGTGCTGTGGTTTGTCGCCACCGGCTTTGTGCTGTGGCTGGACAAATTGCCCAGCCACACCTGGCCGGTGAGCATCACCATGGCCACGGTGGCGTCGGGCTTTGCCATGGGCGGCATCATCGCCACGGCCGAAGAAACCAGCCCCTGGGCCGCCTATGTCGCCTTTGCCTGCGCGCTGGTGCTGTGGGGCTGGCACGAATTGTCGTTCCTGATGGGCTTTGTCACCGGCCCCAACCGCGAACCCTGCCCGCCCGATGCGCGCGGCTGGCGGCGGTTCCGCCTCGCCGCGGCCACGCTGATCTATCATGAAGTGGCGATGTTCCTGTGCCTGATCGCGCTGGCCGCTGCCACCTGGGGCAAGGCCAACCAGACGGCGACCCTGACCTTCCTGCTGCTGTTCGTGATGCGGCTTTCGGCCAAGTTCAACATCTTTGCCGGGGTGCCGCACCTGTCGACCGAGATGATGCCGGATCACATGCGCTATCTCGCCAGCTATTTCCGCATTGCTCCGCCGCGCTGGTTCTTCGTGGCTTCGGTGTCGGGCATTGCCGTGCTGGCGGCCTGGCTGGCCGACATGGCGCTGTCCAGCCGGGGCGGCATCGCCACCGGTTATGCGCTGGCCTTTGCCCTGGTGGCGCTGGCCTTCCTCGAACATGGCTTCCTGGTGGTGCCGTGGCAGGACACGGCGATGTTCCGTTGGGCCATGCCCGAGCATCTGCGCCAGCCGGCCCGCGCCAACGGCAACGCCAGCCTGACAGAGGCCCCCGAAATTTCCGCCAATGTGTCAGGCCAGACTGACACGAATCCGCTTGCGGTGCGACAAAACGCCGTGCAATGAACGGCGCCGGGAGAAGATGAATGAACTTTGAAGCTCATTTCCAGGCGGCGCTGGACGGCTTGAAAGAACGCGGCAACTACCGCGTGTTTGCCGAGCTGCAGCGGCGGCGGGGCGATTATCCCCACGCCACGCGCCACCTGCCGGACGGCAGCACCCAGGATGTGACCGTCTGGTGTTCCAACGACTATCTCGGCATGGGCCAGCACCCCGATGTGCTCACCGCCATGCATGAGGAGCTGGACAAGTCTGGCGCCGGTTCGGGCGGCACCCGCAATATTTCCGGCACCATGCACGTGCACCGCCTGCTTGAGGAAGAGCTGGCCGATCTGCACGGCAAGGAAGCCGCGCTGCTGTTCAATTCGGGCTACATGTCCAACTGGGCGGCGCTGTCGACGCTGGCCAGCAAGATCCCGGGCTGCGTGGTGTTTTCCGACGCGTTGAACCATGCCTCGATGATCGAGGGCATTCGCCACAGCCGCGCCAAGTTCCACGTGTTCAAGCACAATGATGTCGAGGATCTCGACCGGCTGCTCAGCCAATATGGCCCGGATGTGCCCAAGCTGATCGCCTTTGAAAGCGTTTATTCGATGGATGGCGACATCGCCCCCATCAAGGAGATCTGCGACGTTGCCGACAAGCATGGCGCGATGACCTATATCGACGAAGTGCACGCGGTGGGCATGTATGGCCCGCGCGGCGGCGGCGTTGCCGAGCGCGAAGGCCTGATGGACCGGCTGACCGTGATCGAAGGCACGCTGGCCAAGGCCTATGGCGTTGTTGGCGGCTATATCACCGGCTCCCGCGCGCTGTGCGATTTCGTGCGCAGCTTTGCGTCAGGCTTCATCTTCTCGACCGCGCTGCCGCCGGCCATCGCCGCCGGGGCACTGGCGTCGGTCAAGCACCTGAAGGCCAGCCCGTTCGAGCGCAAGCGCCAGCAGGAGCGCGTGGCCAAGGTGCGCGCCGCGCTACGCGCCACCGGCATCCCGCAGCTCGACAATCCCAGCCACATCATCCCGGTGATGGTGGGCGATGCCAAGAAGGCCAAGATGATCAGCGACTGGCTGATGGAACATCACGGCATCTATGTGCAGCCGATCAACTATCCCACCGTGCCGGTTGGCACCGAACGCCTGCGCATCACGCCCGGCCCGGTGCACAGCGATGATGATATCGAGCGGCTGGTGAAGGCGCTTTCCGACATCTGGGGCCAGTGCGCCCTGCACCGGGTGGAAGCCGCGGCCTGACACCGGGCCCGGACCGACCGAGAACAGCCCGGCGGCACCCCCGCCGGGCTTTTTCGTGGGCCAATGCCCCCCTTGTGCCACCGCGCCGGAATGGTTACGGCGCGTTCATGTTGAACCCGCAGGAGCGCGGCCTTGGCTCTTGATGCCCTTCTGCAGCCGGTGGTGCTGTTCTTCCTGCTTGGTGCGCTGGCGGCGTTCGCGCGGTCTGACCTGGCGATTCCGGAGGCGGTGGCCAAGGGCATCTCGCTTTATCTGATGATGTCCATCGGCCTGCGTGGCGGCGGCGAGGTCGCCGAGACCGGCTTCACCCACGACATGTTGCTGGCCGGCGGGGCCGGGCTGGGCCTGAGCTTCCTGCTGCCGTTGCCGGCCTTCTGGTTGTTGCGCACGGCGGGACGGCTGGATCGCACCAACGCGGCGGCGGTGGCGGCGCATTATGGCTCGGTGAGCGTGGTGACCTTTGCCACCGGGTCGGAAATCCTGCGTCACGCCGGCATGGCGCCGGCCGGGTTCATGGTGGCGGTGCTGGCGGTGATGGAAACCCCGGCGATCATCACCGGCCTGTTGCTGGCCCGGGCCCAGGGCAAGGACAATCTGGCGCCGCGCGGCGGCCTGTTGCACGAAACCTTCCTCAACGGCTCGGTGATCCTGCTGCTCGGCAGCTTCCTGATCGGCCTGGTGGCCGGCAAGGGCGGCATGGCGCCGATCGCACCGGTGTTTGACGTGCCGTTTCGCGGCATGTTGTGCATCTTCCTGCTCGACATGGGCCTGATCGCGGCGCGGCGCCTGCTGGATCGCCGGGCGCTGACGCTGCGCACCGCCGTGCTGGCGCTGCTGTTGCCACTGCTGAACGGCACGTTGGGCGTGGTGCTGGGGGTGGAACTGGGCCTGGATGCCGGGTCGGCGGCGGCGCTGGGCATATTGGCGGGTTCGGCCAGCTATATCGCAGTGCCGGCGGTGATGCGCCTGGCGCTGCCGGCGGCCGATCCCGGCCTTTATCTGGGCATGAGCCTGGCAGTGACATTTCCATTCAACCTCACCATCGGCATCGGTTATTATGGCTGGCTGGCCGCGCATGTCTGGCCGCTGATCCGGGGATAGGGAACGGGCATGACCACCACCAGCCACCGCCGCCGCATCGAGGTGCTGGCCGACGAGCCGTTGATTTCCGCCATCGTGCGCCTGGCCGCCGAAACCGGGATCAGCCATTATACCCTGCTGCCCACGCTGGGCGGTGCGGGGGCGCATGGCCGCTGGCGCGATGACCAGTTGTCGGGCGCCACCGCCAAGGTGATGTTTCTGGCCATCACCGGGGCAGAACATGCCGAAGCCTTCACCGATCGCCTCGCCCCCCTGCTGGAAAGCCATCATCTGCTGTTGATGTCGAGCGATGTCGAGGTGGTGCGCAGCGGCAAGTTCGATTGAGCCTGCGGCGTTTTGCGTGGCCCGCTTGATGCTTTGACGCGGGGCCCCTAAGGCAGCGCCATGGCAAGCGCACGTATCCCTTTCCCGTTCACCGCCATCGTTGGCCAGGCCGAAATGAAGCAGGCGCTGCTGTTGGCGGCGGTGGAACCGCGGCTGGGCGGCGTGATGGTGTTTGGCGACCGCGGTACCGGCAAATCCACGGCCGTGCGCGCGCTCGCCGGCCTGTTGCCGCCGATGAAGGTGGTGCCGGGCTGCCGCTATTTCTGCGCGCCCGATGATCGCAGCCCCTGCATCGAGGGCTGCCGCGACAAGGCCGGCAAGCGCACCGAAGAGGCCAATGTGCCGTTCGTCGATCTGCCGCTGGGCGCGACGGAAGACCGGGTGGTCGGCAGCCTTGATCTGGAACGCGCGCTGGCCACCGGCGAAAAGCGCTTCGAGCCCGGCCTGCTGGCCAAGGCCAATCGCGGTTTCCTTTACATTGATGAAATCAACCTGCTGGAGGATCATCTCGTCGATCTGCTGCTCGACGTGGCGGTTTCCGGGACCAATGTCGTGGAGCGCGAGGGCCTGTCGATCCGCCACCCGGCGCGCTTCATCCTGGTGGGCAGCGGCAACCCGGAAGAGGGCGAGCTGCGCCCGCAGCTGCTTGACCGCTTTGGCCTGTCGGTTGACGTGCGCACGCCGACCGACATGGGCGACCGCATCGAGATCGTGAAGCGTTGCGACCGGTTTGACCGTGATCCGGCCGCCTTTGTGGCGGAATTCCAGGACAGCGAGCAGGCCACGCTGGAGGCCATCGCCAAGGCGCGGCGGTTGTTGCCCAAGGTGCAGGTGGCCGACGAGATGCTGGGCCTGGGCGCGCAGCTGTGTTCGGCGGTGGGGGCCGATGGCCTGCGCGGGGAGTTGACCCTGCTGCGCGCCGCCCGGGCCCAGGCCGCGCTGGCGGGCAAGAAGGAGGTGAAGCCGCATCATGTCGCCGAGGTGGCGACCATGGCGCTGCGCCACCG
>CAZAWH010000038.1:0-21554 GCA_964488775.1 uncultured Sandarakinorhabdus sp.
CGGCAAACGGCCCCGGCCCGATCCCGGCCAGTTCGATGATCCTGATCCCCTGCAATGGCCCGGCCATGTCATTCTCCCCAAAACTGGTCTTTCGCTCCTGCCCTGCCATGCCCGGCCCAAAGGTCAAGCTGTTGCGGCTGGGAGGGGGCACGGCGGCAAACGACTCGGGCCCACTGGTCACGCCGGTGCCATGAAGTTCGGATAAATGTAAATTTGTGTGAAATTATCGGCCAGCAGCGCCCCAATGCTTCGCAATTCGCAATAAAGCTGCGGCAGTTCCGATGAAACAACCCCGTTGGCCGGCCAGTCGTCATGAAACCTGTGTCATTTGCATGGTCATCGTGCTACGGCCGCCACCGCGGGTTGAAGAGTGCCGGTGCCAGACGCAACAGACGAAGGGCCGGCATGGGGTATGTTTGGGGGGAATGATGCCTCACACGCGCGCGCAGCCGGCCCTTGCAAAGTCGTTGGCCAATGATCTCATCGCCAAGATGGCCGATGTCGTGCTGGTGATGACCTATCCCGGCTTTCAGCTGATCTATGGCAACGAGGCTGGCCTGTCCTGGCTGACCTTTGGCTTGGGCACCGACGATACCGACCACGTTGACCTGCGCAACGCGATCAGCGCTGAGACGCGGGCAGCGTGGGAAGATTATATCGAACAAACACTCGCCAAAGGCGAATCCGAGCATATCCATACCGGGGCCGCTGGCCGGCGCTGGCGCCTGCGCCTGAAACGGCAGCCGGCCGAAGGGCAATGCACAGCCATCACCCTCACTGCGAGGGACATCACTGATCTCGCCGATGCCAAGGCCCAGCTGCAGAACAGCGACCTTCATTATCGCGTGCTGTTCGAAACCATGAGCACGGGCGTCGTCTATCATCAGGCGGATGGCCGGGTGATGCGGGTGAACCCCGCGGCCGAAGCAATCCTGGGCTACAAGGAGGCCGACATGATCGGCTGGAGCCCGCTGCGCAGCAAATGGGATGTCATCCGCGAGGATGGCAGTGTGTTTGCCGGAGCCGAACATCCGATCATGGAGGTGGTGCGCACCGGCATCGGTCTGGACAACCAGCTGCTCGGCATACCCCATCCCGATGGCCGCCGGCGCTGGATCCGCCTCAGCGCCAGGCCCGTGCGGCGCAATGACGGCGTGGTGGAAAATCTGGTCGTCTGCTTCCAGGATGTGACCGAACAGCAGGAACTGCGCCAGCAGACCATCGCCCAGATGCAGCAGCTGGATCGCGCCCTGGAACAGACCTTGCTGGCCATGGCCGAAATGATCGAAATGCGCGATCCCTACACTGCCGGGCATCAGCAGAATGTCGCCCAGCTGGCCGATCGCATCGCCCGCGAAATGGGCCTGGGCGAAGATCGCTGCCGGATGATCCGCCTGGCCGCCCTGGTGCATGACATCGGCAAGAACGCCATACCGATTGATCTGCTGGTCAAACCCACCGGCCTGTCGCCGCTGGAATTTGACATGGTCAAACAGCATGTCGAGGCCGGCTATCACGTGCTCAGCCGCATCGAATTCGCCCAGCCGGTCGCTGATATCATGCGCCAGCACCATGAACGGCTGGATGGATCGGGCTATCCGCATGGCCTCGCCGGCGATCAGATCCTGCTGGAAGCGCGCATCCTGGCCGTCGCCGATACCGTGGATGCCATGGTGAACCACCGCCCCTATCGCGCCGCCCGCGGCATGCCGGCCACCCTGGCCGTGCTCGAACAATGCGCCGGCGCCCATTATGATCCCGACGTGGTGGCCGCCTTCAAGCGCACCGTGCTGGCCGGCTGATCCGGCCGCCACCTCCCAAAAATGCCGCCCGCAGCCGCTGGACTTGGGCCGGCCGGCCGTGCCAGACTGCTCAAGTGGATGGGTTCGCAGCAGGTTGGCACGGGACATCTGGGGGCATGGCGGGCATCACCATCTGGCACAATCCGAATTGCGGCACCTCCCGCACCGCGCTCGCGCTGTTGCGGGCGGCCGGCCATGACGTGACGGTGGTCGAATATCTGAAAACCCCGCCCGATGCCGCCACGCTGGCGCGGGTGGCGGCGGCGGTGGGCGGCGCCCGCGCCCTGCTGCGCACCCGCGGCACCACGGCAGAGGCGCGCGGCCTGCCGCAGGCCGATGATGCCACCATCCTGGCCGCGATGCTGGCCGATCCCATCCTGATCAACCGCCCGGTGGTGATCGGCCCCGGCGGCACATTGCTGGCCCGGCCATCCGAACGGGCGCTGGAGGCCGCATGAGCATCCGCCCCGCCCGCATGGAAGATGCCGCGGCCCTGGCCGCCATCTATGCCCCGGCCGTGCTGCACGGCACCGCAAGCTTCGAACTGGAACCGCCCTCGGCCGCCGAAATGGCGCAGCGGCTGATGAAGGTGAAATCGCACGGCTGGCCCTGGCTGGTGCATGTCACCATGGGCAAGATCGATGGCTATGCCTATGCCACCCAGTTCCGCGACCGGCCGGCATATCGCCAGTGCGGGGAAACCAGCGTCTATGTCGCCCCGGATGCCCAGCGCACCGGCATCGGCCAGGCCCTGCTGATGGCGCTGGCCAGCGAAGCGCGCAGCGCCGGCTTCCGCGAACTCATCGCCGTGATCGGGGACAGCGGCAACCAGGCCTCCATCGGCCTGCACACCAGCTGCGGCTTCCTGCCGGCCGGCGTGCTGAAGGGCATTGGCGAGAAGTTCGGCCGCCGGCTCGACATCGTGATGATGCAGCGCAGTCTGACCCAGGGTGAGGTCTAGGCCAGAACCACCGGCAGCGCCTGGCGCCGCCGCAGCGAGCGGCCAATGAACAGGAAGCCCACGCCCAGCATCACCCAGGTCGCCGGTTCCGGCGTTGGGCTGGTGCCGCCGCCGCTCTGGCTGTCCAGCTCCAGCTCCAGATCCAGCAGCGCCTGTGCCCGCCATTCCCGGTCGTCGTGCTGGCTGCCCACCAGCCCGGCAATGCTGGGCACCAGCGACGACCAGATTCGCGACGGCAGGATCTGCTCCACCGGCCCGGTCATGCCGCGCAGATCAAAGATATTGTTGTTGGAAAAGCTGTTGCCCAGCCCGGTGGGGGCAAAGAAATTGGCCCGGTGCGGCGAATTGGGCAGGCTGCTCATCACATTGTCCTCGAACCGGCTGTCGGTGCAGCCCAGGCAGCTGATGGCGTGGACATAGGTGACGGCGGCATAATTGCCGGCAAAGGTGAAGCGCGTGCCGCTCAACGTGTGCGGATCGAAGGAGGCGAAGCCCTGCTGCGCGCCGATCACGCTGTTGTTCAGCACATAGATGTCGGATTGCAGCGGCTTGCCCACCACGCTCCAGAACTGGATGCAGTCCGGATGGGCCAGCGGCAACGGCACGAAGCCCGAACAGCTGTTGCCCGACGCGATGATGCGCTGGCTGTCGACGATCTTCATCCCGTCCGACTGGCCGTTGATGAAGCGGTTGCGCACCAGCAGGCTGTCGGGCGAGGTCAACAGGGTGATCCCGTCCACATTGCCGTCAAACAGCGAATCGCGCACCGTCACATAACGCGAATTGATGATCCGCATGCCGGTGCCCACGCCATCCGAGTTGCCCAGCACCGTCGCCCGGGCAAAGCTCACATGCGTCGACCGGTCCACCAGCACGGCAAAACGGTTGATCGTGCCGGCCTCCAGGCTGCCGATCCGGGCGTCGGCAAAGCTGATGTTGTGCACATTGCTCAACTGCATGCCATCGCGCAGCGTGGCGCGGCTGGCATCCACCTGCACCCCACCGAAATCCCGGTTGCGGAACACCAGCCGGGTGGCGAAATCCCCCTCCATCCGCAACGTGTCCCCTGGGCGCAGCGCCGCCAGTGCCTGGCTCACATTGCCCGGCGTCATCACCACCGTGGCCGCCAGCCCCGGCACCGCTGCCAGCGCCCAGACCACCGCCGCCACTGCCCTGGCCAGCCCGCTTTTCCGCCACATGC
Organism: uncultured Sandarakinorhabdus sp.; assembly: GCA_964488775.1. Classification (GTDB taxonomy): domain Bacteria; phylum Pseudomonadota; class Alphaproteobacteria; order Sphingomonadales; family Sphingomonadaceae; genus Sandarakinorhabdus. Next base: position 3,965 of record CAZAWH010000038.1, read on the forward strand.
ACACCACTCCAGCACGGCCCGGCAGCCCTGGCCGCCGGATCATCTCCATGCCGGATAACGGCACCTCCATTTTGGGTTTTGCCCATATCGGAGATTGTTAACCCCGTTTGGGCGGCATCGGCTTGCGCCGCCCGTCGCCGCGGTTCATGAACCGCCGATCATGACTGTCTCGCACCTGTTCCCCACGCCGCTGTGGCAATCCGAACTGGCCGATGCCACCCTGCTCGCCGATCTGGCCCACAGCGCCCGCGCCCTGGCCGCCGATGACCGCGCCGGCCAACGCTGGAGCCGCGATCATGGCTATCGCGGCTACACCAGCTATGCCTCACTCAACGATCTGCCCGTGCGCGATCCGGCCTTTGCCGATCTGGCGCGCTGGCTCAATGCCAAGGCCCGCCAGTTCGCCGCCGCCGCCCATCTTGATTATGGCGCCAAAAAACCCCGGCTCGACAGCCTGTGGGTCAACATCCTCAAACCCGGCGGCAGCCACAGCGGCCATATCCACCCGCACAGCACGATTTCCGGCACCCTCTATCTCGAGGTGCCCGCCGGCGCCGGTGCCATCCGCTTCGAAGACCCGCGCCTGCCGCTGCTGATGCACAGCCCGCCGCGCAGCGCCGACGCGCCCGACGCCATGCGCAGCTTCGTCCACGTGGCGCCGCGCCCCGGCCTGCTGCTGTTGTGGGAAAGCTGGCTGCGCCACGAAGTGCTGCCCAACGGCGCCAAGGCCGACCGCCTCTCCGTCAGCTTCAACTTCGCCTGACCGCGCCCGTCACACGTTGGCCAGTGTCGGGGCCTCGCCCGGGCTGCGCCGCGCCACCACCAGATTGTCGACCGCCAGCGCCACCAGATCATCCGCCAGCGCCGGTGCGACCCCGCGAAAGCGGGACGCCGCCACGATCTGATCCAGGATGAAGCGCGGCTGATAGGCGGCCAGCTCCAGCCCGTGCCGCTCGGCCAGCAACCGCTCGATCGCCGCGGCCTGATCCTCGCTGGCGGCGATGCCGCAATCGGCCGCCACCGCCTGGAAGATCCGCCGCCACACCGGCGGTGCCGGCGCGCCAATTTCCAGCTTGTACGGAATGCGGCGCAGGAAGGCCGGGTCCATCAGATCGGCCGGGGCCAGGTTGGTCGAAAAGATCACCACCGTCTGGAACGGCACCCGGAAACTCTTGCCGGTGGCCAGCTTCAGATAATCCACCCGGTTTTCCAGCGGCACGATCCAGCGGTTGAGCAGCGCGGTGGGCGACACCATCTGCCGGCCGAAATCGTCGATCAACAGGCAGCCGCCCGCCGCCTTCATGTGCAGCGGCGCGACATAGAAATTGCCCCCGGCCTCGTGGCGCAGGTCCAGCATCTCCATGGTCAGTTCGCCGCCGGTCACGATGAACGGCCGCCGGCACGGCACGAACCGGCCATCGGCCTCCTCCCGGTGCAGGGAGGCCACCAGCCGCGGCCGCATCAGGCTCTGCGGTGCCACCGGCGCATGCACATCGGGGTCAAACACCGTCATCACCTGCCCCTCCACCAGCACGGCGTGGGGGATATAGATGATCTGGCGGAACACCTGGTTCAGCCGCTGCGCCACCGATGTCTTGCCGTTGCCCGGCGGGCCATACATCAACACGGCACGCCCCGAGGTGACGGCCGGGCCCAGCTTGTCCACCAGCGCGTCGGTCACCTCCAGCCCGTCAAAGGCCTGGCGCATGCTGGCCACATCGATGATCTCGTTGGTCACCTTCTGGCGTTCCAGCCAGTGGCAATATAGTTCCAGCGGCACCGGCGCCGGCCCGGTATAGGCCGAACGCGCCAGCGCCTCGCGCGCCCGGAACTTGCCGGCATCGGTCAGTTCATAGCGCATGTGCAGCAGCCCGCCGCCGCCGCCCAGCGCCACCACCAACTGGCTGCGCCGGCCGGTTTCCAGCAATTCGGTGATCAGCTTCGGCGTCAGCTGCATCCGCATCGCCAGGTCATCCGGCGTCTCCGACGGCCCGATGAACAGCAGCTTCAGCATCAGATCGATCAGAAAGCCTTCCGACAGGCCGGTTTCCGCCAGCGTCGCCGGCTCCATCGGCATGGCATCGCAGAATTGCTGCAGGGCCTCGGCGCTGATCGCGCCCACTTCAACCAGGTTCGGCCCCAGCCGCCCGCCTTCCTCATGCTGGCGGTCAATGGCGCGCGTGATGTCGGCGTCACTCACCAGGCCGGCCGCCACCAGCAGCTCACCAATCCGCATGTCCACCTCGCCTCGGCTCGAAACGGAATTACAGTGACCCGGCCCGCCAATTCCAAGCGGTTGCGCGGCGTATATTGCATTTCAGCGAGTCGGCAAGCGGCAAATGGCGCGGCCCCGTGACGGCCGCCTCCCCCAAAACGCAAACGGCCCCTCGCTCCTGGGTGGGGGTGGAGCGAGGGGCCGGGCGGGCCCTCCCCGCCAGAGTGGCTGCCCCGGGGGGAGGCAGCACACTCAAGCCCATATCAGAATTTGAAGCCGACTTCAGCCCCGATCACCCGGCGCTGGCCCGGCGAAATGAACGAACCGCCGAATTCGATCGCCGGGATCACTTCGTTCAGCCACAATTTGTCGAGCAGGTTGTTGGCGAACACCGAAACCTGCCAGTTCTTGCCCTCGATCCCGGCACGCAGGTTGACGATGCCGAACGGATCGCGCCGCGTCACGTCATAACGGGCGTTGCCCACCACCGCCGGCAGCGCCAGCGCCGAAATCGGCAGCAGGCCGCTGAACAGCGTCGGCTTTTCCTGATTCTGCACGCTGTGGAACCAGGTCGGGCCGGTCAGGCGGTAATCGGCGCGGAAATTCGCCTTCAAACTGTCGTTGATCGGCAGGCTAACCTGCGTGCCGAGGTTCAGCGTGTAATCGGCGGTATAGGGGCTCTTGTTGCCCACCGTGTCCGGCCGGCTGCCGTTCTTCTTGATCTCGCTGCCATTCAGATTGCCCGAGGCAAAGACCGTCCAGCCATCCACCACCCGGGCGGTGACATTGGCTTCGGCGCCCCACACGTCCACGCGGTCGATGTTGGACACCACGCGCAGCAGGCCAAAGCCGCCCACGAAGAATTCGAAGAACTGCATGTCGCGCACCTGGGTGTAATAGGCGGCGAGGTCATAGCTGATGCGGCCCGCGAACAGGCTGCCCTTGATGCCGGCCTCGAACGCGCTCGACCGTTCCAGGCGATATTGGTCGTTGATGCGCACGCCGGCGTTGATGGTGCCGGGCACGGTGCCATTGTTGAAATTCTGCGCCACGATGGCGGCCGAACCCTGGTTGTTGAACCCGCCCGACTTGAAGCCCACGCCCCAGTTGGCAAACAGGTTGGTGTCGTCATTCACCTTGTAGGCCAGGGTGATCTTGGGCTGCAGCTGGCGGAAGCTGTTGGCCGCCGGCGGGATGGCCGCGCCATTCTGGCCCGGGTTGATCGGCCCGCCGGTGATCGGATCATTCACCAACGGCACCAGGTTGGTGGCGCGGCGGCGTTCGATGTCATAGCGCATGGCCAGGCCCACGGTGAATTGCTCCACCGGCTTCCAGTCCAGCGTGCCGAAGGCGGCATAGACATTGGTGTCGAACCGGTCGTTGAACAACTGGCTGGTCGGGTTCGTCGAACCCGGCGCGTTGTAGAGATTGGGCGACACGCCCTGGCCCAGATCGGCGCCCAGGCTGACACCGGTCTCACGCTCGATGTTCAGATAATAAAGGCCGACCGACCAGTTGATCGGGCCATCCAGCGTGGAGGCATAGCGGATTTCGGCCGAGATATCCTTCTGCTTGCGGGTTTGCAGCTGGGTGCCGTCGCAGGTCGTCGGGCTGTAGGCGCCGAAGGTGGAGCCATTGGCCGGCGCGAAGATGAACGGCACCGGGATCTGGCCGATGAAGGTCGGCTGCGCCAGCGGGAAGCCGCGCAGCTGCGCCGTCGTGGCAAAGCAGCGGTTGTTCACCGCCTGGCTGGTCGGGTTGTTGATGTTGCTGATATAGCGGGCAAAATCGGCCGAGGTGCCATCGGCGGTCAGCGCCTGGTCCACATCGGAAAACAGCGTCCACGCCGTCAGCTTGCCCTGCTCGAATATATGTTCGATGCGGGCCGATGCTTCCCAGGTGTTCTGGGTGTTGGTCGGCCGGATGTTGCCATAATAACGGAACTGGCGGTCGTTCACATTTTCATAAAAGGCCGGGTTCACCGCCGCGAAATTGGGCAGGTGGAAACTGGCGTTGAAATTGATCGACGCGCCCGACAGCCGGGCATGGCGGGCCTTCACGTCCAGCGTGGTGGCATCGCCCAGCTTCGCGACGATGCGGCCGTCGATGCCATAATTCTCCTGGTCGTCCACCACCTTGGCGTTGCCCAGGAACTCGTTGCGCCAGAAGCCGTCGGTCGTCTGGTAATTGGCCGACAGCACAAAGCCGACGCCATCCGAAACCGGCCCGGCGACATAGGCAAAGGCCTGGCCGGTGGCCAGCTCGCCATAATTGGCCCGCACCGCGCCCTCGATCACGTCACCAGGCTTCACCGTCGTCATCACGATCGCGCCGGCCGCGGCGTTGCGGCCATAGATGGCGCCCTGCGGCCCCTTCAGCACTTCCACCTGGCGCAACGTGCCCTGCACCTGGTTCAACTGGGCGGTGTTGGTCTTCAGGATGCCGTCGACCACCAGCGCCACGCTCGATTCGGCGTCGCGGGCGCCATTCAGGCCGCGGATGTTGATCTGGGTGTCGCCAGCTTCGGCCGATCCCGAAACGATCGTCACGCCCGGCGTCAGCTGCACCATCTCCTGGGTGCGGAACGTGCCGGTGGCCGCCAGCGTCTCGGCCGTGATCACCGACACCGTGGCCGGCACATCCACCAGCCGCTCGCTGTTGCGGCGGGCGGTCACGATGATTTCATCACCGCTTTCGGCCTCGGCCGGGGCGGCGGCCTGCTGTGCCGCCACCGGGGCCGACCATGCCGCCACCGACGCCAGCAACGCCGTCACCACGACACGGCGCGCCGCCACCCGGCCGCCACGATCGGACACAAAAGCCTGCATTTCGTCCCACTCCCGCTGCTGGCGCGGCCACTCCCTGCCGCGCGAATGCGTCGCTCTTGTATACAAAAGCCGGCGCTGGCAAGCTGCCAATGCGCCACATCCGTGCAAACGGCCGCCGGCGTCACCGCTTTGCAACACTATCCCGTTCACGCCGGACCAATCAGCTGATGACCACCGCGTCAGACAAAGCCTCTGCCCGGGCCTATGCCGAAATCCGCGGCCTGATCCTGGCTGGCGATGCCAGCCCGGGCACGCCGCTGCGCGAAGAGGCGCTGGCCGATATCGTCGGCGTGTCGCGCACCCCGGTGCGGGAAGCGCTGAAGCGGCTGGAGGCCGAACATTATGCCATCCGCACCCCCGGTGGCCGGCTGGTCGTGGCGGCGTGGGATGTGGATGATGTGGCGGAAATCTTTGCCCTGCGCGCCATGCTGGAAGGGCACGCCGCCGCCCGCGCCGCCCGCCGCCTCACCCCCGATGGCCTTGCCGCCCTCAAGGCCTGCAACCAGGCGCTGCAGGCTGCCGTGGCGGCCGACGAACCCGATGTGGCGCGCTTCCTCGCCGAAAACCGGCGCTTCCACGATCTCGTCATCGGCGCCTCCGCCTCGGCGCGGCTGGCCACCATGCTGGCCAGCCTGGTGGAACAGCCGATCGTGCGCCGCACCGCCACCCGCTATGCCCGCGACGACCTGATGCGCTCAGCCAACGAACATGATCAATTGATTCAAGCCTTTGCGGCCCGCGATGCCGATTGGGCCCGCGCCGTGATGGCCGCCCACATCCACCGCGCGCTTCACGCCTTCCGCGCCGCAAGCCCTTCAAAATAGGCGATTGTTTCGGCCATGCCGATGATTTCGGCGGTCTTGGCCGCCAGATCGAACAAATTGGCCTCGTGCACGCTGGCCAGCCGGTCGCCCACGCACTCCCGCACCACCAGCGGCACATAGCCGCAGCAGATGGCGTCCACCGCGCTGGCCCGCACGCAGCCCGATGTGGACAGCCCGCAGATCACCAGCGTGTCGATGCGCTGCGACTGCAGGACCGCATCCAGTTCGGTGCCGAAAAAGGCCGACGGGAATTGCTTGGTGATCACCGTCTCGCCCGCCAGCGGCTGCAGCGGCGGTTCGAAATCGCCCAGCGGGCTGCCACGGTCGAACACCCGCAACGCCGCGATCTTGCGATAGAAAACGCCGCCATTGCCGCCACCGGGATCATATTCCACCCTTGTGTGGATCACCGGCACGTCCAGCCGCCGTGCCGCCGCCAGCAGCTGCGCCGCGGCATCGCGCACCGCCTCCACCCCGGCATAGAGCGGCGATCCGGCCGCAAAATAGGCGCGGGCAAAATCGATCATCAGCACCGCCGGCCGCGCCCCGGGCACCAGCCCCTGGCCAAAGCCCGCCGCTGCATAATCCGCCGCCTGATCCACCACGCTCACAACATCCTCCCGCCGTGCCGTCTATACAGGCAGCACCCACATTTGTATACAAAACCCATGTCCACCCCGCCCGCCATCCAAATCGTCGAGGTCTCCCCCCGGGACGGCCTCCAAAACGAGTCCGGCTTCGTTGAAACGGCCAGCAAAATCAAACTTATAGAGCATCTGATCGCCATGGGCGCCCGCCGGATCGAGGTGGCCAGCTTCGTCAACCCCCGCCGCGTTCCCCAGATGGCCGACGGCGAGGCGGTGATCGCCGGCCTGCCCGCCGCACCCGGTGTCCGTTTCATCGGCCTGTGCCTCAACGAACGCGGCGTTGATCGCGCCATCGCCACGCTGGATGGCCCGCGCCCACTGGATGAAGCCGGCTGCGTGCTGGTGGCCAGCGACACGTTCGGCATTGTGAATCAAGGACAAAGCATCGCCGATGGCATCACCGCCAACGCCGCCATGCTGGCCAAGGCCAAGGCGGCCGGCCTGTTCGCCCAGGTCACCGTCAGCGCCGCCTTTGGCTGCCCCTATGAAGGCCCGGTGCCGGCGGCCCGCGTCATCGAACTGGCCCGCCGCATGGCCGATGCCGGCGCCCAGGAAATCGCGCTGGCCGACACGATCGGCGTTGGCGTGCCATCCCAGGTCGGCGAACTCACCGAGCGGGTGATCGAGGCCATCGCCCCCATCCCGATCCGCCTGCACCTGCACGACACCCGCGGGCTGGCCCCGGCCAATGCCTGGGCGGGCTATCAGGCTGGCTGCCGCACCTTTGATTCGGCGCTGGGCGGCCTGGGCGGCTGCCCGTTCGCGCCCGGCGCGGCCGGCAATGTCGGCACCGAAGAACTTCTCTATCTGTTCGGCCGGTCCGGCATTGCCACCGGACTCGATCTGGAAACCACCCTCGCCGCCAACGCCTGGTTTGCCACCATCATGGGCCGGGCCCTGCCCAGCCGGGCAGGCAAGGCAGGGGACTTTGTTGCGCGCCCCATTCCCACCGGAGCAAAATCGTGAGCTATCGCCTTGGAGTCGACGTCGGTGGGACTTTCACCGACCTGATCGTGATCGATGAGGAAAGCGGCCGCGCCGTGCGCGACAAGGTGCCGTCCACCCCGCATGATCCGTCGGAAGCCGTGATCGCCGGCGCCCGCCAGCTGGCCGCCAAGGCCGGCATATCGGCGGCCGATCTGTCCATGTTCCTGCATGGCACCACGGTCGCCACCAACGCGGTGCTGGAACACAAGATCGCCCGCGTCGGCTTGATCGTCACCGAAGGCTATCGCCACATCTTGCAGATCGCCCGCTCCCTGGTGCCGGGTGGCCTCGCCGCCTGGATCGTCTGGCCCAAGCCCACCCCGATGGCGCCGCTGGAGGCCACGATCGAAGCCCATGAGCGCATCGGCGCCGACGGCCAGATCGTGCGCGCGCTGGACGAGGCGGCGCTGCGCCAGAGCCTGAAACGGCTGGCCGCGGAAAAGGTGGAGGCGATCACCGTCTGCCTGATGAACTCCTACCTGAACGACGCGCACGAGCGCCGCATCGCCGAGATCTGTGCCGAAGAATTGCCCGGCCTGCCGATCTCGTTGTCGGCCGATATCCTGCCCGAAATGCAGGAATATGAACGCGCGCTCACCACCGTGGCCAACAGCGCGGTGCGCCCCACCGTCTCGCGCTATGTCGGCAATCTCGAAAACGCGCTGAAGGATTGGGGCACCACCGCCAAGCTCAACCTCCTGCGCTCTGATGGCGGCCTGATGTCGGCGGAAAAGAGCCGGACGGCCCCGGTGAACCTGCTGATGTCCGGCCCGGCCGGTGGGGTGGCGGGCGCGGTGTGGATCGCCAAGAACGCCGGCTTCCCCAACGTGCTCACGCTCGACATGGGTGGCACCTCCACCGATGTCGCCCTGATCGAGGATTATCAGCCCCGCCTGCGCCGGGAGACCAGCGTCGGCCACCTCACCGTGCGTGCCTCCTCGCTTGACGTGAAGACTGTTGGCGCCGGCGGCGGCTCCATCGCCACCGTGCCCGAACTCACCAAGGCGCTGCGTGTCGGCCCGCAATCGGCCGGCGCTGTGCCGGGCCCGGCTGCCTATGGCCGCGGCGGCGAGCTGCCCACCGTCACCGATGCCAATGTCGTGCTCGGCTATCTGCCGGAAAATCTGCTCGGCGGCGCCTTCAAGCTCGACCGTGAAGCCTCCAAGCGTGCGGTGCAGACGGTGGCCGATGCGCTGGGCCTGCCGCTGCTCGAGGCGGCGGCCGGCATCATCGCCATCGTCAACGAGACGATGTTTGGCGCCCTGCGCCTCGTGTCTGTCCAGCAAGGCTATGATCCGCGCGATTTCGCGCTGATGGCCTTTGGCGGTGCCGGTCCGCTGCACGGCAATGCCATGGGGATGCTGATGGGGTCCTGGCCCGTCATCATCCCGCCCTCGCCCGGTGTGCTGTGCGCCTATGGCGATGCCACAACCCGGCTTCGGGTGGATGCGCAACGCAGCTTCAACCGCCTGGTCACCCAGACCAGCGATGCCGAAGTGGGCGCGGTGATTGAAGAGCTGATCGCCCAGACCAGCGGCGAGCTGGCCGCCGAAGGCGTGGCCGCCAGCGAAGTGGAAATCCGCGTCGAGATCGACGTGCGCTATGCCGGCCAGGCCTTTGAAGTGCCACTCTACTCGCCGCCGGGTTCCACCATCGCCAGCCTGGCCGAACGCTTTGATGCCGAACACAAGCGCCTGTTCACCTTCAATCTTTCGGTGCCGCAGGAACTGGTCAACATCCGTGTCGTGGCGCTGGGCAAGGCGGCCAACGTCTCGGCCGAACGCATCGCCAGGGGTGACGGCAATCCCACCGCCGCCCGGGTGCGCGATCACGAGGTGTGGATGGATGGCCAGGCCCGCGCTGCCGCCATTTTCGACCGCAGCCGGCTGCGCGCCGGCGATATCGTGCCGGGGCCGGCGGTGATCACCGAAATGGACTCCACGACGCTGGTCCACAATGGCCACATCGCCACCGTCGATGATTTCGGCAATCTGCTGATCACCCCGGCGTGAGGATGCTGGCCTGATGCCCGACCGCCATCCCCGCGCGCGGCGCCCGGCCGCCAGGGCCCTGAACCGCTCCGCCAGCCGGTGGGAACGCGGCATGGTCCTGCTTGCAGGTTGGTTGCTGTTGGCGGATGCTCTCCTCTCCACCATCTGGGGAGGACGCTGATGAAGACCATGATGATCGCCGCCATGGCCGCCGCCCTGTCGGCCGCGCCGGCCGCTGCCCGGCTGGAATCCAGCGGTGCGGACGGCTTTGTCTCGGTGAACGAAGCGCTGGTACCATTGCCGGCCGACAAACTATGGGCTGCCGTGACCAGCTGGAGCAGCTGGTGGGATCCGGCCCACAGCTACAGCGGCAAGCCGGGCGCCATCATCCTTGAACCCCAGGCCGGCGGCGCGCTGGTGGAACGCTGGCCCGGTGGCAGCACCACCCACGCGACCGTGCTCACGGTGATGCCGCCGGGGCTGTTGCGGCTATCGGGCGGCTTTGGCCCGCTGCAATCGCTGCCGGTGGGCGCCATCCTTGATATCGCGCTGAAGCCCGAAGCCGGCGGCACCCGGCTGAAGATGACCTATCGCATCGGCGGCAGCCCAGCCCAGAAGCTGGATGCGCTGGCCGGTCCGGTGGATTTCGTGATGAGCGCCGGTTTCACCCGGCTCGTGAACTTTGCCACCACCGGCAAACCCAAATAGCCCTGGTTGAAGGACTGTCCCATGCCCGCCCGCATCATCGAAACCAATCCGCAGCCGTTCGCGGCCAAGGCGATCGACCCGGTCACGCTCGACATCATCGAGAATGCGCTGCGCAACGCCCGCATCGAGATGGACGCGACGCTGGTGCGCACCGCCATGTCGCCCGGCATCCGCGAACAGGGCGATGCCTTCCCGATGATCGCCAACCCGGCGGGCAAGATGATCGTCGGCCAGTTCGGCAGCTTCATCGACGGTTTCCTCAAGGGCTGGGACGGCACCATCGAGGAAGGCGACATGATCTTCCTGTCCGACCCCTACAGCTGCGAAGGGGCGATCAGCCATTCCAACGACTGGCTGGTGTTGCTGCCGGTCTATCGCTCCGGCCGGCTGGTGGCCTGGACGGCGATGTTCGGCCACCAGAGCGACATTGGCGGCAAGGTCGCCGGCTCCATGCCGATCGACGCGCGCTCGATCTTTGAAGAAGGCGTGCGCATCCCGCCGGTGAAGATCTGGAAGAAGGGCGAGTATAACGAGGATCTGATCAAGCTGATCATGCACCAGACCCGCAAGCCCGACTGGTGCGCCGCCGATCTGAACGCGCTGATCGCCTCCTGCCGGGTTGCTGCCCGCCGCATCGATGAGATGTGCGCCCGCTTCGGCGAGGACGAGGTGGTTGCCGCCATGGACGCGCTGCTGGCCCGCAACCACCGCGCCATGAAGGCACTGATCGCCTCGTCGGTCTCCACCGACAAGGTGAGCTTCGAGGATTTCGTCTGCGATGATGGCGTGGGCTATGGCCCCTACAAGATCAAGTGCACCATGCAGCGCGTGGGTGACAAGGTGGTGCTGGATTTCGACGGCACCGATCCGCAGAGCGACGCGGCCATCAATTTCTATCTGAACGAGAACATGTTCAAGATGTTCTTCGGCATCTACATGATCATGGTCTTCGATCCGCAGATCATGTTCAACGATGGCTTCTATGATCTGATCGAGGTGAAGATCCCCGAAGGTTCGCTGCTGAAGCCGCGTTACCCGGCTGCCCTGTCCGGCCGCACCCACGCACTCGGCCGCATCTTCGATCTGCTCGGCGCGCTGCTGGGCCAGCGCACGCCGGAATTCCTCTGCGCGGCCGGCTTCTCCTCCTCGCCGCACCTGATGTACTCCGGCCGCGACCAGCGCCCGGACAGACAAGGCGAATGGTTCCAGCTGTTCCAGATCGGCTTTGGCGGTATCCCGGGCAAACCGTTCGGCGACGGGCCCGATGGCCATTCGCTGTGGCCCGGCTTCACCAACGTGCCCAACGAATTCCTCGAACGCTATTTCCCTCTGCGCATCGAACGCTACGAGGCGCTGGCCGATACCGGCGGCGCCGGCAAGTTCCGCGGCGGCAATGGCATCCTCATGTCCTATCGCTTCCTGTCGGCCGGCACGGTGTCCATCCATGATGATCGCTGGTTCACCTATCCGTGGGGCGTCAACGGCGGCGCGCCGGGCAGCCGCGCCCGCAAGATCCTCGAAAAGGCCGATGGCACCCAGACCATCGTCGCCAACAAGCTCGACAGCCTGGACGTCGAGGCCGGCGACCAGTTGCACTTCATCACCTGGGGTGGCGGCGGCTGGGGCAACCCGCTCGATCGTGATCCGGCGCTGGTCGGCCTCGAGATCCGCCAGGGCCTGGTGAGCGTGGCCGGCGCCCGGGCCTATGGCGTGGTCGCCGATGCCGAGGGTGTGGTGGACGCGGCCGCAACGGCGGCCCTGCGCGCCGAACTGGCTGCGGCCCAGCCGGCCGAGCCCGCCATCTTCAACCGGGGCGGCACCGTGGACGAACTGCGCGCCGCCTGCGAAGCCGAAACCGGCCTGCCGGCGCCCCGGCCGCCGGTGTGGCACCACATGGCCATCGCGGCCGAATAAGGGAGAAGGCGCGATGAGCACCGAGGCAACCGGCCCGCTGGCCGGTATCAAGGTCGTGGAAATGGGCCAGCTGATCGCCGGCCCGTTCTGCGGCCAGTTGCTTGGCGACATGGGCGCCGATGTCATCAAGCTGGAACCCCCAGGCCAGGGTGATCCGATGCGGGTGTGGGGCCGCGGCGATTATCCGCTGTGGTGGGAAGTCGTCGCCCGCAACAAGCGCGCGGTATCGTGCAACCTGCGCCTGCCCGAAGGCCAGCAACTGGCACGTGATCTCATCGCCAAGGCCGATATCCTCATTGAGAATTTCCGCCCCGGCACGCTGGAAAAATGGGGCCTCGTGCCTGAAACCCTGCATGCGCTGAACCCCGGCCTGATCATCGTGCGGGTTTCGGGCTATGGCCAATCCGGGCCCTACAGCAGCCGCGCCGGCTTTGGCGGCATTGGCGAGGCGATGGGCGGCTGGCGCGCCATAGTCGGCGATCCCGATCGCCCGCCCAGCCGCATGGGCGTTTCCATCGGTGACAGCCTGGCCGCCACCTATGGCGCCTTGGGCGCGCTCGCCGCGCTCAACCACCGCCATGCCACCGGCAAGGGCCAGATCGTCGATTCCGCCCTCTATGAGGCGGTGCTGCAGGTGATGGAATCGCTGGTGCCGGAATATGTCGCCTCCGGCTATGTCCGCGAGCGGTCGGGTTCGGTGCTGCCCGGCATCGCGCCCAGCAATGTCTATCCCTGCAAGGATGGCGAATATCTCATCGGCGCCAATCAGGACACGGTGTTCGGCCGGTTGTGCGAAGCGATGGGCCGACCGGAGTTGGCCAGCGATCCGCGCTATGCCACCCACGTCGCGCGCGGCAAACGTCAGGAGGAACTGGACGCACTGATCGGCGACTGGACGAAAACGCTGACCGTGCAGGAACTGGAAGACAAGATGGTCGCCGCCGGGGTGCCGGCAGGCCGTCTCTATCGCCCGCAGGACATGCTGGACGATCCGCACTTCCAGGCCCGTGATGCCATCATCGGCGTGCCGCACCCGCGCTGGGGCGAGGTGAAGATGCAGAATGTCTTCCCGAAATTGTCCGCCACGCCCGGCACGGTCCGTCGCCGCGCGCCCGAAACCATCGGTCAGGACAATGATGCCGTCTATGGCGAGTTGCTGGGCCTTGATGCCGCCGCGCTGGCCGACCTGAAGGCGCGCGGAATCATCTGATCAGCTGGGGCCACAGCTGCCACACCAGCCACAGCCCCAAGCCGGCAAAGAGCGCCGCCGCCAGCCGCCGCACCAGCGCCAGCGGCACCAGCCCCAGCGCGCGTTCGCCCATCAGCACGGCCGGCGCATTGGCCAGCATCATGCCCAGCGTGGTGCCGATGGTGACGGCCAGTATGTCATGATAGCGCGCGCCCAGCGCCACGGTGGCGACCTGGGTCTTGTCTCCAATCTCCACCACGAAAAAGGCGATGGCCGTGGCCGCAAAGGCCCGGCCGCGGCCCACCAGTGCCGGGGCTTCGTCCATCCGGTCGGGCACCAGGGTCCAGGCCGCCATGGCCAGAAACCCGATCGCCACCGCCAGCTGGAACCACGGTCCGGCCAGCCAGGCCGCCAGGGCCGATCCTGCCCAGGCAGCCAGGCCGTGATTGGCCAGCGTTGCCACCAATATCCCCGCCAGCACCGCCGCCGGCTGGCGATAGCGCGCCGCCAGCAACACGGCGAGCAGCATCGTCTTGTCCCCGATCTCGGCGAGGGCAACGACGCCGGTCGAGGTGGCAATGATCGGCAGGGCAGACAGGACGCTGGGCATCGCCGCTGCCTACATGCTCTTGCCCGGCAGCGCCAATGGGCAGATGATGGGTGCATGATGACCCCCATCGCCCTTCTGGCTGCCGCTGCGGCGGCCGCAACCGCCACCGTGCCGGCCCCCGCCGTCACCCCGCCACTGATCACGCCGGCCACCATCGACAACGCGCTGGAAATCACTGGCGAGGCGCTGGCCGCCGAACAGTTGAAGAAGCGCATGTTCATCGACGTGAAGGTGAACAACAACGGCCCGCATCGCTTCCTGGTCGATTCGGGCGCGGATCGCTCGGTCGTGTCCGACGGGCTGGCCGCCCGGCTGGCACTGCCGGCGGGCGAGCCGGTGCGCATCCAGGGCATGGCCGGCGTGCGCGAAGTGGCCACGGTGGAGGTGGACGCCATCACCATCGGCAGTTCCGAAATGGGGCCGTTCCGCGCCCCGGCGCTGTCTGCCCGGCATCTGGGCGCCGATGGCCTGATCGGCATCGATGCCCTGGCCGATCAGCGGCTGATGCTGGATTTCGACAAGCGCACCATCACCGTGCAGGATTCGCGCCGGCCGCTGGTGCCGGAAGGCAATGAAATCATCGTGGTGGCGAAACGGCGCAAGGGCCAGTTGATCATCACCCAGGCATCGGTGCGCGGCCGCAACGTTGCTGCGGTGATCGACACCGGCAGCGAAGTGACGCTGGGCAACCGCGCCCTGCGCGAACGGCTGTTCGGCAACCGCACGCCCGACAAGATGCAGATGGTGGAACTGCAATCAGTCACCGGTCAGGTGCTGAAGGCCGAAGCCATGGTGATCGACAATGTCCGTGTGGGCGGGCTCTATCTCAACAATGTCGTGATCGCCTTTGCCGATGCGCCGCCCTTCGCCCTGTTCGGGCTGAAGGACCAGCCGGCGATCTTCCTCGGTTCCGACCTGCTCGCCAGCTTCCGGCGCGTCGCGCTGGATTTCGGCAACCGCAAGGTGCGCTTCACCCTGCGCTAGGGCGGTTTCCGACCAATCTGGATCACCGGCACGGAGCCGATTTTGGTTCGGTGCAAGGAGCAAGAAGGGCGCGATGCCCAGAGGGCCTTTGGGCATCGTAACCGACGCAGCGACGCTGCACCGGGCCAAAATCGGCCCGCCCCGCCAGGGGTCGCCCGCAAGGGCGATGACGGTGTTTCAGATTGGTCGGAAACCGCTCTAGGGCCGGAACCTCAGTTCTGCAGCGTGTTGGCCGCCAGCCGCTGGAACTGGCTCTGGCAGCCAGCCTCCACCAGCGCCAGGCCCAGCGCCTCCACATCCGGGCTCTGCGCAATCTGCTTGATGGTCAGCGTCACCGGCGTCTTGCCGACATTGATGGTCAGCGCGCCAGCCTTGCCGGCCACGGCCGGCGGCAGCGTGGCCAGCGCCTGGCCCGGACCAAAGGTCACGCTGGCGCTGGCGCCGTCGTCGCGGGTCACCGTCATGGTCAGGGCTGCGGTGGTGTCGGCCCGCCACAGCGCGATATTGGCCGGATCAATGGCACACACCGTGTCGCTGGCCCGCGTGTCGAGCGCCCACACCCCCGGCGGGGTGGGCGGCCCCTGATCCTGGCCACCGGCCCGCACCGCCCCGATGCGGGCGCGGCGCGCCGGCTTCTGCACGAGAAGGTCACTGAACGCCACCTCCTGCGCGGCGGCGCTGGGCGCGGCCAGGCTGAAACTGCCCGGCCCGGAAAAGCTGCGGGTGCCCTTGGCATCCAGCACGACGATGGAATCGCCGGCCTTCAGGTTGATCGGGCCGTCACCCAGGCGCTGGCCCGGCTTGAAGCTGGCCGCCGACGGGCCGGCCGCACGCACCACCAGCGGGCCGGCCAGCGCCGTCGTGGCAGCCAGCGCCAGCAGCGCCGCGGCAAAGGGCTTAATCAAGGTCATACACACCTCCCGGTCCCACCTGTTCCATTCGCCTTACCAGATACGCGAGGGCCTTGTCTTCGGGTGCAGCGGCTGAACGCTGCCTGAGTGTCTCCAGCGCCGAAACATCCCCGCGTTCAAAGGCGGCATACAGCCCGGCAAACACCTTGTCGGGCACCGCCCCGCCCACACCCAGCGGCTCGAACACCTCGATCGGCTTGGCCCGGCCGCGCACGCGCACCCGGCCCATCGGCCGGAAATGCTCCAGCCCCATCTGGCCGGCGGCCTCCAGGCTGACCAGCGCGGCGGTTTTCAATGATTTGTTGGCGCCTTCCAGCCGGGCCGCCACATTCATCGAATCGCCCAGCGCGGTATATTGAATCCGCCCCTCGCCACCGAAATTGCCCACCACCACATCGCCCCAGTGCAGGCCGACGCGCGTGCGGCCCATCGCCGGCCGGCCGTCGCGCTCCACCTTGAAGCGTTCGCCCACCTGCGCCATCTCAACCGCGCAGGCCATGGCGCGCTGCGCATCATCGGGCCGGGCGATGGGCGCGCCCCAAAAGGCCACCACGGCATCGGCCACAAATTTGTCGATGGTGCCGCCGTGCTTCAACACCACGTCGCTCATCGTATCGAGATATTCATTGAGCGTCGCTGCCACCATTTCCGGCGGCTGGCTCTGACACATCGAGGTGAAGCCTTCGATATCGGTGAACAGCGCGAAGATCGGCCGGCGCTCGCCGCTCAACTGCAACCGCTCCGGCTCCCGCAGTATCTGTTCGGCCACATCGCGCGGCAGATATTTGCCCAAGGCCCCTTGCGCAAACTTGCGCTGTTCGGCGCCCACGATGCGCGCGGTGGTGGATGCCGCCATCAGGGCCACCAGCCAGCCCACCCCCAGCCCGGCACAGGGCAGGCCATAAGTGTCAAAGCCCTGGCCCTGCAACCCGAACGGCAGCCAGCCCAGCACGGCAATTTCGGTCACCACGAACGGCACCAGCAGGCGCGCGCCCAGATCAAAACCGCCGGTGATCGCGCCCAGAACCACCGCAAGCAGCGCCAACCCCCACAACAGGCCCGGCGGCAGCGGTCTCAGCGTGGCCCCATCCAGCGCCTGGGCGATCAGCACGGCGTGGAGTTCCACCCCCGGCGTCGTCTTGCCCGAAAGGCGGGTGAACGGCGTGATGAAGCGGTCCACCTCCGGCAGATCGGCCCCGATCAACACGATCTTGCCGGCAATGGCGTCTTTCAGCGCGGCTGCCGTGGCGGCGTCGCCAAACAGGTCCACCGGCAGCGACGCAAACACCGGCCGGTCGGCAAACTGGGGCTTGCGGAACATCGCCGACCCCTGGTGGCGTTCATATCCCTTCGCCCCGGTGATGGCGTTCACCAGCAATTTCGGCGGCCGCTCGGCCGGGTTGGGCCATTGCCGCCAGGCATTGTCACTGTCCACATCCAGGCGGATGTTGGCGGTGCGCACCGGGGCGCTGGCCACGCTGCCGAAAAACCGCCGCATATGGGCTTCCTGCCACGGCATCACGAACTCGCCATTCTCGGCAGTGCTGGAAAAGCCGAACCAGGTGGGCGTCTTCATCGCCAGCAGCGCCGCCTTCAACGCCGGGTCCTCTGGCTGCGGCTGGTCGATCAATATGTCCACCCCGATGGCGCGCGGGCCCAGGGCATCCAGATTGGTCAAGGCCCGGGCCAACATGGTGCGGTCCAGCGGCGAACGCTTGCCGGTGGCGGTCAACGTCTCCTCGGTGAACACCACCAGCACCACGCGCGGATCCTGATCCACCC
>CAZAWH010000039.1:0-21427 GCA_964488775.1 uncultured Sandarakinorhabdus sp.
AGATGATGGCTTCAAGTTCGATGCCGGCCCCACCGTCATCACCGATCCCACCTGTTTGGAAGAATTGTTCGAACTGTCGGGCCGCAAGCTGTCCGACTATGTCGAGCTGATCAACGTCACGCCCTTCTATCGCCTGCTCTGGGAAGATGGATCGGTGTTCGATTATTCCAACGACGAAGCCGCCCTGTTCAAGCAGATCGAGGCGTTCAATCCCAAGGATGTCGCCGGCTACAAGAAGTTCCTGGAATTTTCGGACAATGTGTTCCGCGAAGGTTATCAGAAGCTCGGCCACGAAGCCTTCCTCGATTTCAAGTCGATGCTGAAGGCCGCGCCGCAGCTGATGCGCTATGAAGCGTTCCGCTCGGTCTATGCCATGGTCGCCCGCCATATCGAGGATGACCGCCTGCGCCAGGCCTTCAGCTTCCACACGCTGCTGGTCGGCGGCAACCCGTTCAAGACCAGCTCGGTCTATGCCCTCATCCATGCGCTCGAAAAGAAATGGGGCGTGTGGTTCCCGCGTGGCGGCACCCACGCGCTGGTGCGCGGCCTGGTGAAACTGTTTGAGGATCTGGGCGGCACCACCCGCATCGGCAGCAAGGTCGAAGCGATCATGGCCGACAGCGGCCGGGTGACCGGCGTACGCTGCGCCGACGGCTGGTCGGGGCGCTTCGATGCCGTCGTCTCCAACGGCGATGTCGTCAACACCTACAAGGACCTGCTTGGCGCGCATCCGCGTGGCGCCGAAATGGCCGGCAAGATGATGCGCCGCAGCTTCTCGCCGTCGCTGTTCGTCACCTATTTCGGCCTGAAGGGCGAACGCCCGGATGTGAAGCATCACACCATCCTGTTCGGCCACCGCTACAAGGGCCTGCTCGACGAGATCTACAAGGGCGGCGACCGCCTCGCCGAGGATTTCTCGCTCTATCTCCACCACCCGACCGCGACCGATCCGGCCATGGCCCCTCCCGGCCACAGCGCCTTCTATGTCCTCTCGCCGGTGCCGCACCTCGGCAAGCTCGACATTGATTGGGAAAAGGAAGCGCCGCGCTATGCAGACTCCATCCTCGACGCGCTGGAACGCCGCTGCATCCCCAACCTGCGCCGCGACCTGGTGACGATGCGCACCTGGACGCCGAAGGATTTCGAAACCACCCTCTTCGCCCATCAGGGCAGCGCCTTCAGCCTCGAACCGGTGCTGTGGCAGTCTGCCTATTTCCGCACCCACAACCGCGATGATGTGCTGACCAACCTCTATTTCGTCGGCGCCGGCACGCACCCGGGCGCCGGCATCCCCGGCGTGGTGGGTAGCGCCAAGGCCACCGGCAAGCTGATGATCGAGGATCTGCTGGCGAAGAAGGCGGCGTAAGCGCTTGTTTCCCCTCCCCTTCAGGGGAGGGGCCAGGGGTGGGGCTGTGCCACAGCGCTCAATCTTCCCCACCCCCAGCCCCTCCCCTGAAGGGGAGGGGAGTTTAGCCCGCTTGCGCGACAGGGCGCAGGCGGGCAGGAAGCACCTCGTGTCTGACGTTCTTGCCAATGCCCGCGACGCCATCGCCCGCGGCTCCAAAAGCTTCGCACTGGCCAGCCGCCTGTTCGATGCGCCGACGCGCGATCGCGCCATGCTGCTCTATGCCTGGTGCCGACACACCGATGATGTGATCGACGGCCAGGTGCTGGGCGAAGGGCGCAACGATGATCGCCGCCCGCCGGCGGAACGCCTGGCCGAGGTGCATTGGGAAACCGAACGCGCGCTGGCCGGCAATCCCACGCCGGGCACCCCCTATGAGGCACTGGCCATGGTGGTGCACGAAACCGGCATGCCGGCGCGCTACCCGCGCGATCTCATCCACGGCTTCCGCATCGACATGGAGGAACGGCCGTTCCTGACCTTCGATGACACGCTGACCTATTGCTATCATGTCGCCGGCTGCGTTGGCGTGATGATGGCGATCGTGATGGGCGTGAAGCCGGACAATCGCCCGGTGCTGGATCGCGCCTGCGATCTGGGCATGAGCTTCCAGCTCAACAACATCGCCCGCGACGTGATCGAGGATGCGATGAACAGCCGCCGCTACATCCCTGATGACTGGCTGGCCAGCGTCGGCCTGGACCCGGGCAATTTTGCTTTCCCGCCCTATCGCCGGCAATTGGCGCGTTTGGTCGCCCGGCTGGTGTTCAAGGCCGAGGAGTATGAGGAATCGGCCCGCTTCGGCACCTCCGCGCTCGGCAACCGTGCCGCCTGGGCGGTGCTGGCCGCCGCCCGCATCTATGGCGGCATCGGCCGCAAGGTGCGCACCCTGGAAGAAGCCGGGCTGGAAAACCGCGTCTCCACCACCAAGGCCGAAAAGGCCCGCGCCGTCGCCGCCGCCTTTGGCGAAATGCTGGTCAGGAAACAGCGTTGGCCGATGCCGGGGCCTCCGCGCGAGGACCTGTGGACGATGCCGGATTGAAATCGTCTGTCATGCTGGCCGTCGCCAGCGTCATAGCCAACGAGCGTTTACCGCGCCCAATGCTCGGCGTTGTCGATCATGCCCATCTCGGCGCGCATCTTTGCTGATGCCCGGATGCGGCCGCGGCCATCGGCTTCCAGCTGCGCCTTCAGCTTGCGGATCGGCGGGGCCCAGATGAAGCCGAAGCTCACCGTGCCTTCCTTCGTCTCCACCACATGATGCAGACGGTGCGCCTGCACCACGCGCTTCATATAACCCCATTGCGGGTTCCACGAATGCTTCACGCGGCGGTGCACCAGTACGTCGTGCAGGCCGAAATAAATGGCGCCATAGGCGGTGATGCCGGCCCCGATGGCGGTGATCATGTGCAGGCCATAATGGGTGCCGATCATCAGCAGGATCATCGAGGGGATGGCGCCGGCCACACCAAACCAGTCGTTCTTCTCGAACGTGCCGGTGCGCGGCTCATGGTGCGATTTGTGCAGGCTCCACAGGAAACCATGCATCACATATTTGTGGGAGACGATGGCCACCACCTCCATGATCGCCACCACGATCAACGCGATGATGATGCCCTGCCACCAATTCACATCGGTCAGCACGGGGTAGCGGGTGGACAGCGAAGCCAGAGTGTCGAGCATGGGTTCATCCTATAGCCAGCCAGCATCGGATATGCATTAGGGGACTTGCCGCACCCCCATCAAAAGAGGCCCGAATCCCGTGACTGCCCGCACCGCCCTCTTGCCCCTGATCGCGCTGCCCTTGCTGCTCGGCGCCTGCGCCACCCCGGCCCAGCGCATCACCCGCAACCTGGCCGATATGGGCGTGCCACCGCGCCAGGCCCAGTGCATGGGTGACCGCCTGGGCCAGCGCCTGTCGCTCGGTCAGCTGCTGCGCCTGCAGGAACTCACCAGCATCCGCATGGAAAAGCTGCAGCGCATGTCCATCCGCCAGATCGCCGACAAGCTGACCGACGAGAAAGACCCCGGCCTCGTCGCCGAATTCCTCCGCGCCGGCCTGGGCTGCGCCTTCTGATCACCGGCCCGCCCCCCGCCGTTTCCCGCTGAACCCCTTCTGCTGCATCTTGGAAAAGCGCGTGGTGCGCGTGCCGGCCTTGCCGCCGGTGGCGCGGCCCTTCACCGGGGCGGTGCGCTGGTCCACCGGCACCCCCAGTTCGTCCATTTCCAGCCGGCGGATCTGGTCGCGGATGGCGGCGGCCGTCTCGAACTCCAGGTCGGCGGCCGCTTTCTTCATCTGCTCTTCCAGCTCGGCGATATAGGCCTTCAGATTGTGGCCGACGAGATGCTGGGTCTCCTCGTCGCCCGTGTCCACCACCAGCCCGTCCTTCATGCTGACATCGGCCAGCACGTCGCCGATGTTGCGCTTGATGGTGGTCGGCGTGATGCCATGCTCGATGTTGTAGGCCTCCTGCTTGGCGCGGCGCCGGCTGGTCTCCGCCATGGCCCGTTCCATGCTGCCCGTAACCCGGTCGGCATACAGGATGACCCGGCCTTCCACGTTGCGCGCCGCCCGCCCGATGGTCTGGATGAGGCTGGTCTCCGAACGCAGGAACCCCTCCTTGTCGGCATCCAGGATCGCCACCAGCCCGCATTCGGGAATGTCCAACCCCTCGCGCAGCAGGTTGATCCCCACCAGCACGTCATACACGCCCAGGCGCAAGTCGCGGATCAGCTCGATACGCTCCAGCGTCTCCACGTCGCTGTGCATGTACCGCACGCGCAGACCCGCCTCGTGCAGAAACTCGGTCAGATCCTCGGCCATGCGCTTGGTCAGGGTCGTCACCAGCGTGCGATATCCGGCCGCGGCGGTCTTCTTCGCCTCCTGAATCAGGTCCTCCACCTGGTCTTCCACCGGGCGGATATCCACCGGCGGGTCGATCAGGCCGGTCGGGCGGATCACCTGCTCGGTGAACACGCCGCCGGTCTTGTCCATCTCCCACGGGCCCGGCGTCGCCGAAACAAACACCGTCTGCGGCCGCATCGCCTCCCATTCGGAAAAGCGCAGCGGCCGGTTGTCGATGCAGCTGGGCAGGCGGAAGCCATATTCGGCCAATGTCACCTTGCGCCGGTGGTCGCCCTTGGCCATGGCGCCGATCTGCGGCACCGTCACATGGCTTTCATCGATGAACAGCAGGGCGTTTTCCGGCAGATATTCAAACAGGGTCGGCGGCGGCTCCCCGGGCAGGCGGCCCGTCAGGAACCGGCTGTAATTCTCGATCCCGGCACAGCTGCCGGTGGCGGCAATCATCTCCAGATCAAAGTTCGTCCGCTGCTCCAGCCGCTGCGCCTCCAGCAACTTGCCTTCGGCGTTCAGTTCCTTCAGCCGCTCGGTCAGCTCGTGGCGGATGGCTTCGGCCGCCTGTTTCAACGTCGGCCCCGGCGTCACATAATGGCTGTTGGCGTAAATCTTGATGTGATCCAGCTTCGCCACCGTCTCGCCGGTCAACGGGTCAAATTCCGAAATCGCCTCGATCTCGTCGCCGAAGAAGCTGATGCGCCACGCACTGTCCTCATAATGCGACGGGAAAATCTCCAGGCTGTCCCCCCGCACCCGGAAATTGCCGCGCGTGAAGCTCAGATCGCCCCGCTTATACTGCATGGCCACCAGCTTGCGCACCACCTCCTTGAGATCGGCCGATCCGCCCTTCTTCAGGCTGAACGTCATCGCCGAATAGGTCTCAACCGAACCAATGCCATAAAGGCACGAAACCGACGCGACGATGATCACATCATCGCGTTCCAGCAGCGCCCGGGTCGCCGAATGGCGCATCCGGTCGATGGCCTCGTTCACGCTCGACTCCTTCTCGATATAGGTGTCGGTGCGCGGCACATAGGCCTCGGGCTGGTAATAATCATAATAAGACACGAAATATTCGACCGCATTGTCCGGGAAGAAGCTCTTGAACTCCCCATACAACTGCGCCGCCAATATCTTGTTGGGCGCCAGGATCAACGCTGGCCGCTGCACCGCCTCGATCACCTTGGCCATGGTGAAGGTCTTGCCCGAACCGGTCACGCCCAA
This sequence comes from uncultured Sandarakinorhabdus sp., assembly GCA_964488775.1. Classification (GTDB taxonomy): domain Bacteria; phylum Pseudomonadota; class Alphaproteobacteria; order Sphingomonadales; family Sphingomonadaceae; genus Sandarakinorhabdus. The sequence goes on from CAZAWH010000039.1 coordinate 5,490, forward strand.
CAGCACCTGGTCCCGCTCACCCTGATTGGCCTGGCCCACCAGTTCGGCAATTGCCGCCGGCTGGTCACCCGACGGCGTGTAATCCGTCTTCATCACGAACGGCCGGCCGCCCTCGCTCTTCTCCGGCCGCGCCGGCCGGTGCGGGGTGAACACCGCCAACTCGGTCTCGGCAAGATTGGTGCGAATCTGGATGGCCATGCCCACCACCATGGCCCATGTGCGCGCTTTGTTCCAGTGCGACCAATCAGATCCTCCCTGCCCGAAGGGCGGGGAGGGGGACCGCCGGAACGGCGGTGGAGGGGCGCTGCAGGGGCCCCCGCACCCCTATCGCAGCATCCGCCGCACCAACTGCCGATCGCGCAGCACGAAATGATGCCACACCACAGCGCCCGCATGCGCCGCCAACGCCAGCGCGAACACCCCGGCCAGCAGCTGATGCGCCCCGCGCGCCACATCCAGCGGCACCGCCTCGGCCAGGTGCAGCCCCAGCACCGGCGCCCCGGTGCTGCCCGCCAGCGCCAGCCCACTCACCGGCAACGCCAGCAACAGCAGATACAGCGCCAGCTTGTTCAACCGCGCCGCCCCGTTCGGGCTCACCGGCCCCGGCGATGCCCCCTGTGCCAGCACCCGCAACAAAAACAGCACCAGCACCGCCAGCCCGATGCCATTGTGCGCGCCCAGAAATTCCGCCCGCTCCGCCGACGGCGCCAGCACCGCCACAAACAGGCCCATCGGCAACGCCGCCAGCATCAACACCGCACTCACCCAATGCAGCAGGCGCGCAATCTGCCCCCACTGCTGCCGCCGGTTCCAGTCCGCCACCGCCTCGACCGGCCGCCGCCACTGCACCGGCAGCAACAACAGCAACAGCAGGATCACCGCCGCCGCAATCAGCGCCATGATGTTCAGCAGCACGGGCCGCCAATCCGCCGCCGGCCGCGCGGCAAACGTGCCATCGCCATTGGCCAGCCAGATCGACCAACCCATCATCGCCAACGCCGCCGCCGCGCCCAGCTGCGCCGCCACCCGCCACCACCGGCCCGCCGCATTCAGCCCGGCCGCCAGCCCAAGCGCAAGGATCAGATAAAACCAGGTCATGCCGCGCTGCGTGGGCGATTGCGCGGCAACAAGCAAGGGAAGCCTCGTCACGGCAGAGAAAAGCAGCTGCCTCCGGCGGCCAGGGTCGCAGACCCTTGACCCGTTCGTTTCAGGGCCGCCGCAACCCACCTCACCAGTCATGCTGGCGCAGGCCAGCATCCACTGCGCCGCCGGAGGCCCGCTTGCCGTCGCCGCTCTGTCCTACAGGGCTGCCATTGGGGTATAGTGGACGCCATGCCCAAGCCTTGCTCATCATCGCGCCATGCCACCGGCCAGAACAGGCGGGGAGGGGCTGTGCCAAACGCCCCAAATGCGGAAAAACCGGCCAAACTGGCCATGATTTCAACCGCCATTTCCGGTGATTCCGTCAAAAGTGTCAAAATTGGGCGCGCTGGCCGTCGGGGCATGACAAGCGCGGCGGCACTGCCTAAAAGCCTCCCATCATGACCTACAGCAGCGACTTTCTCCGCCGGCTCGAAGCGCGCGGCTTCATCCATCAGATCACCGACGCTGCGGCGCTGGATGCGGCGGCCGGGAAGGGGGTGATCACCGCCTATGTCGGCTTTGATTGCACCGCGCCCAGCCTGCACATCGGCAATCTGGTTTCGATCATGATGCTGCGCCATCTGCAGCAGGCGGGGCACCGGCCGATCGTGGTGATGGGCGGCGGCACGACCAAGATTGGCGATCCGTCGGGCAAGGACGAGGCGCGGCAGTTGCTGGGCGATGAGCAGATCCGGGCCAACATGGCCAGCATTCGCCGCATCTTCGAACGCTTCCTCCGCTTTGGCGACGGCCCCACCGATGCGGTGATGATCAACAATGATGAATGGCTGTCGCAGCTGCAGCTGGTACCGTTCCTGCGCGATTATGGCCGGCATTTCTCGATCAACCGCATGCTGACCTTTGACAGCGTGCGCCTGCGGCTGGAGCGGGAGCAGCCGCTGTCGTTCCTGGAATTCAACTACATGATTTTCCAGGCCTATGATTATCTGGAACTCAACCGCCGCTTTGGCTGCACGCTGCAGATGGGCGGCAGTGACCAGTGGGGCAACATCGTCAACGGAACGGATCTCATCCGCCGGGTGGAAGGGCGCGAGGCCTTTGGCCTGACGACGCCGCTGATCACCCGCGCCGATGGGGCCAAGATGGGCAAGACCGCCAAGGGCGCGGTGTGGCTGCACGAGGATCAGCTGCCGCATTTCGATTACTGGCAGTTCTGGCGCAACACCCATGATGCCGATGTCGGCAAGTTCCTGGCGCTGTTCACCGATCTGCCGCTGGACGAAATCGCCCGGCTGCAGGCGCTGCAGGGGGCCGAGATCAACCACGCCAAAGAAGTGCTGGCCACCGAGGCGACCGCCCTGTGCCGGGGCCGCGATGCCGCGCTGGCGGCCGCCGAAACGGCGCGGACCACCTTTGCCGAAGGCGGCGCGGGGGAGGATCTGCCCACCCACGCCGTGCCTGCGCCTGTCTCCATCATCGATGCCCTGATCGGCCTTGGCTTTGCCGCGTCCAGGAACGAGGCGAGGAAGCTGGTCGCCCAGGGCGGCGCCCGCATCGATGGCGAGGCCGCGGGCAGCGACACGGCGATGGTCGCACCGGGGCAAAAGGTGAGCGCCGGCAAGAAGCGGCACGGGATGATTGTCGCGGCCTGATCAGGCCGGCCTGATCACTCCGCCGCTGGCGCAGCCGGCAGGCCGATCGTCACCTTCAGGCCGGGCTTGTTGTCAGCCAGGCTGATGCTGCCGCCGTGCAGGCGGGCCACGGCGCCGGCCAGCGACAGGCCCAGGCCAGCGCCTTGCAGGCCGGCGCGCTGCACACGGCGGGCGGTGTCCAGCCGGCCAAAGCGGCGCAGGGCATCGCGGCGGCGGTTGGCCGGGATGCCGGGGCCATGATCGGCCACCCACAGGCGGGCGCCGCCCTCCCGCGCCTCGGCGCCCAGTTCGATCAACTTGCCATCCCCGCCATAGCGCAGGGCATTGTCGATCAGATTGGCCAGCGCCCGGCCCAGCAACTGGCGGTGGGCGCGCAGCGGCACCGGCCCGGCGGCGGCGACCTGCAACTGCACGCCGGCATCTTCGGCCAGCGGCTCATACATGTCGGCCAGTTCGGCCACCATGGCGGCCAGATCAATCTCCTCGAACCGTTCCCGGCCGATCCCGGCTTCGGCGCGGCTGATTTCCAGGCTGGTGTCCAGCATGGCCAGCAGGGATTCGGCTTCGGTGGCGATGGCGGCCAGATCGGCGGCATCCACCACCGTGCCCTGGCCCAGCTTGTCGATTCGCGCCTTCAGCCGGGTGAGGGGAGAGCGCAGATCATGGGCGAGGCCATCGGTGACGGTGCGCAGCTCGTCGATCAGGCCCTCCACCCGGGCCAGCATGGCGTTGAAGGCCTGGCCCATGCTGTCAAACGCGTCGGCGGGCGGGCCGGGCGGCACATCCACCCGGGCGTGCAGCCGCCCGGCCGTCACCTCGCCCACCACGTCGGCCAGGCCGCGGGCGCGGTTGGTGATGATGCGCGTCACCAGCCGGCTGGTCGCAAACGCCAGCACCAGCGCCATCGGCAACGCCAGCACCAGCGTGGTGGTCAGCGTGCGCTGCAACTGCACCTCGGCTTCCAGGCTGCGGCCCACCAGCAGGCGATAGCCATCGGGCATGCGCCGGCCGGTCACCATATAAGGTTCGATATCGCCATGATCGGCGTGCATGGCCGGCACGCGATAATAGCGGCCGTCGGCCGGCACATCGGCCGGCCAGCGCGCCAGATTGCCCAGCAACAGGCTGCCATCCGGCGCGGCGAGATGGATGATGAGGGGGCCCGGCACGCCCAGTTCGCCATCCAGCAGGGTCACCGCGGCTTCCAGCCCGTCGCGGCGCCAGGCCTGATCGGTGGTGCGGGCAATGGCAGAGATACGGTCCTGCGCCTCGCTGTCCAACTGCGTCTGCGTGGCGCGTTCCAGCAGGATCAGCAGCAGCGCGCTGACCGAAAACAGCACCAGGAACAGGATGGCGCCCACCCGCGCCGTGGTGGTGCGGGGCAGCAGGCTGGCCAGCAACAGGCGGAAACCCGATGGCTTCCAGGGGGAAAGCCCCGGCCGGGGCATGGCGCGTGCCCCCTTGTCAGGCCGAAACCGGCTCGCTGCCGACGCGATAGCCGGCACCCCGCACGGTTTGCACGATATTGCCGGCGCCGCCTTCATCCAGCTTCTTGCGCAGCCGGCTCACATGCACATCGATCACATTGGTGCCAGGATCGAAATGATAATCCCACACGCCTTCCAGCAGCATCGACCGGGTGACGACCTGCCCCTTGTGGCGCACCAGAAACTCCAGCAGGCGGAATTCGCGGGGCTGCAGATCGATGCGCTTGCCGGCATAGGTCACCCGCCGGGTGAGCAGATCCAGTTCCAGCTCGCCCTCGGCCAGCCGGGTCACCTCGCCGCCGCCCACGCCCTGCACACGGCGCTGCACCGCTTCCAGCCGGGCCAGAAGTTCCGGCAGCTCGAACGGCTTGGTCACATAATCATCCGAACCGGCGCGCAGACCCTTCACCCGTTCATCCAGGCTGGCCAGCGCCGACAGCATCACCACCGGCGTGTTGTTCCCGGCTTCGCGCAACCGCGTCAGCAGCGACAGGCCATCCAGTTCGGGCAGCATCCGGTCGAGCACGATGGCGGCATAGCTGCCGGTGCTGGCCATTTCCAGGCCGCTGCGGCCGGTGGCAGCGATATCCACGTCATAGCCGGCTTCACGCAGGCCCCGTGCCACGTGATCAGCCATGGTGGCGTCGTCTTCAATGCACAGGATGCTCAGCATGCCTGTGACTTTATGACGCTTGCATCAACAAACTCAAGGCCCCTCGTGACATTGTGGAAATTTTCTTCTGAAGGCTCCCGAAACTGCTGCTACGACGCGCCAACCACGATACAAGCGGACCCAAGCGTGACCCCTCAGCCCCAACCTCCATCCGACCCGGCGCCGGCCCCGAAACGGCCGCAGGTGGAACGTTCCGCCCGGCTGCCGCGGCTGTTCCTGTGGCTGGTGGCGATTGCCATCGTGCTGGTCATCCTGGCCGGGCTGACGTGGCGGCTGGCCGGGGATCGGCTGTTGGCCGGGGCGCTGGTGCCGGACGGGCCATTTTCCGTTGCGGCGGCCGGCCCGGCGCCCGATCATGCCACGCCGGCCGGCTGGGCCGTGCGGCCGGGCAAGGCGGCCGGGATTGCCGGCTGGCGGCCACCCGGCGTCACGGCGGCCAGCGGCGATGTCGCCATTTTCTTCGTGCCGCCCACGGTCGCCTTTGGCCGGGCTCAGTGGAATGAACGGTCTGACGCGGCCGACAGCGCCGATCGGCTGGCCGGCTTCCTGCGCATCCAGGCCACGGCGCTGGCCGATGCCGGGCCCTTGTGGGTGCCGCATTATCGCCAGGCCGTGTTGGGCAGTTTCCTGGCCAGCGATCCGGAAGACGTGGCCAGTGCCCGGGCGGCCCGTGATCTCGCCTATCAGGATGTGAAATCGGCCTTTGCCGCCTTTCTGGCGGCCCAGCCCAAGGATGCGCCGATCATCCTGGCCGGCCACAGCCAGGGCAGCCTGCACTTGATGCGCCTGATGGCCGAACAGGTGGCGGGCCAGAAACTCGCCGGGCGGGTGGTGGCGGCCTATCTGGTGGGCTGGCCCATTTCGATCAAGGCCGATCTGCCGGCGCTGGGGCTGCCGGCCTGTGCGGTGCGCGGCCAGCCAGGTTGCCTGATGAGCTGGCAAAGCTTTGCCGAACCGGCCGAACCCAAGGCGTTGCTCGCCGCCTATGCGGCCGAAACCGGCCTGGTGGGCTGGCCGCGCGCCAACACGCCGATGCTGTGTTCCAACCCGCTCACCGGCGGGCGCGGCGATGCGGCCACCGCCAATCCGGGCAGCCTGGTGCCGGCCGCCAGCCTGCAGGCGACCCAGCTGGTTTCTCCCGGGGTGCCGGCGCGTTGCGACCCTCGGGGCCTGCTGCTGATCGGGGCGGCGCCGTCGGGTTATCCGGCCTATGTGCTGCCGGGCAACAATTTCCATGTCTTTGATTATCCGCTGTTCTGGGCCTCGGTGCGGGCCGATGTGGCGGCGCGGGTGGCGGCGTGGAAGGCGGTGCATTGATCACGGCCGCCGCCCCCGAATTCGCTGCGGCGCTGCCCGCTGGCGGCCGGCTCGGCGGGCTTGATGTCGGCACCAAGACCATCGGCCTTGCCACTTGCGATGCCGGCTGGAGCTTTGCCAGCCCGGCCCACACCATTGCCCGCAGCAAGTTCACCGCCGATTTTGCTGCCCTCAATGACTGGGTGGGCAAGGAACGCCTCGCCGGGCTGGTCATCGGCCTGCCGCTCAACATGGACGGCACCGACAGTTCGCGCACCCAGTCGGTCCGCGCTTTTGCCCTCAATCTCGCGCCGCTGGCCCTGCCGCTGCTGCTGTGGGATGAACGCTGGTCCACCGCTGCGGTCGAACGGGCGATGATCGCCGAGGATCTGTCCCGCGCCCGGCGTGCGGAGCGGGTGGACAGGCTGGCGGCCAGCTATATCCTGCAAGGCGCAATCGATGCGCTTGTCCGTTGGAGGCCCTGAATGAGCTGCCTTTCCCCCCAGGCCCGTGCCGTGCTCTATGATCACGCCACCGAACGGCCCTTCACCTCGCCGCTGAACGATGAAAAGCGCGCCGGCGATTATCACTGCGCCGGCTGCGGCGCCCTCCTGTATCGCAGCCACGCCAAATACAACTCCGGCTCCGGCTGGCCCAGCTTCTGGGAAGCGGTGGACGGCGCGGTGGGCACCACCACCGACACCAGCCACGGCATGGTCCGCACCGAAGTCCATTGCGCCGCCTGCAACGGCCATCTCGGTCATGTCTTCCCCGATGGGCCGCCGCCCACCGGGATGCGCCACTGCATCAACGGCCTGGCGCTCGATTTCGTGCCGGACGAAGCCTGATGCACCGCCTTTTGCCCCTGCTGCTGGCCGCCCCGCTGCTGCTGGCCCAGAGCCCCGCGCCCGCGCCACCGGCGTCGCTCACCAACACCAGCGCCGATCAGATCATCGCCGCCGCCCCGGCCACGGCCTGGCTGGCGATCGATCCGGATGACATCATGGTGATGGACACCGCCGCCGGCCAGATGGTCATCCAGCTCGCGCCGCTGTTCGCGCCCGATCATGTCCGCGCCATCAAGCAACTGGTGCGCCGCGGCGAGTTTGACGATGGCCGCATCGTGCGGGTGCAGGACAATTATGTCGTGCAATGGGCGGCGCGGCCCGATCCGTCGCGGCCGCCGGCCCCGCCGCTGCCGGCCGAATATGAACGGCCACTTGCCGGGCTGGCCTTCACGCCCTCCCCCTACAAGGACAGCTATGCCGAAGCCGGCTGGGCCGCCGGCTGGCAGGCCGCGCGCGATCCGGCGGCCGGCACGGCCTGGCTGGCCCATTGCTATGGCACGGTTGGCGTGGGCCGCGAAAATCCGCCCGATACTGGCGACGGCACCGAACTTTACACCGTGATCGGCCATGGCCCGCGCCATCTTGATCGCAACATCGCCAACGTCGGCCGCGTGCTGGCCGGCATCGAACCGCACGCCGCCCTGCCGCGCGGCAGCGAAGCCCTGGGCTTTTACAAGTCCGAGGCACAACGCGTGAAGATCACCCGCGTGCGCCTGGCCAGCCAGATCCCCGGCTTCCCCAAATGGCATATGATGGACACCGCCAGCCCCAGCTTTGCCGCCGTGGTGCAGGCCCGCGCCAACCGCACCGGCTTCTTCGTGCGGCCGGCCGGCGCCGCCGATCTGTGCACCCTCAAGGTGCCGGTGCGCCCGGTTCCCTGAGACCTGCGGACATGACCCCGATCATCAAGCTGCTGCGCGCCGCCGAATGGGCGCAATTCCAGGCCGATGGGCAGTTCGCCGGCTCGCCCGACGATGTGCGCGACGGCTATATCCATTTCTCCACCCCCGAACAGGCGGCGGCCACGCTGGCCAAATGGTTCGCCGGCGAGGTGGGGGTGATGGCGCTGACCATCGACGCCGATCGCCTGGGCGCCGCGCTGAAATGGGAACCGGCCCGCGGCGGCCAGCTCTTCCCCCACCTGTACCGCCCCCTGCGGCTGGATGAGGTGCTGGCAGTTCAACCCGCCTGATTGGCCAAGATCCTCCCCCTCTGGGGGAGGTGCCGAGCGCAGCGAGGCGGAGGGGGCGCACATGCCGCGCCAAGCCCGCCTCCCTTCACACATCGCCCCCCTCTGGGGCAGAATCATCCGGCTTGCGCCGCCTTGGCCCTGGCAAACCCGTCCCGCGCGCTCGCCCGCGCCCAGAACGCCCGCGCATTGGGTCCCACCTCCTCCAGATGCCCCAGCGTGCGGGCGAGCAGAAAGGCATAGGCCACCGCGATATCGGCCACGGTGAAATCATCCCCGCACAGCCACGGCCGCCCATCCGCCAGCGCCCGTTCCACCCAGATTGTCCGCGCCAGGAACCAGCGCCGGTAATCGCTCGCCACCTTCGGCAGCCGGTTCTCCGGCTTCTCCAGCACGGAATAGCGCAGCACCAGCGTCTGCGGGAAGGTGAGGGTGGCATCCGACTGGTGCAGGAAATTCAGATAATTCCCATAGGCCGGATCGCCGGGCGCGATGCGCAGCGCGCCGGCCTTGTCGGCCAGATATTGGCAGATCGCCGCGCTTTCCGTCATCCGCACCGCCCCATCGGTGAAGAAGGGGATGGTGCCCAACGGGTTCACGTCGAGGAACGACGGTTCGGCCCAGCGCGGCGGAAACGGCAGCAACACCAGCTCATACGGCAGGCCCAGTTCCTCAAGCGCCCACAGCGCCCGAAAGCTGCGCGCATCACGGCAGTGCCACAGTTTCATGTCCGGCCCCTTCGCATCACCGAATTTCTCCCCATATTCATGGCTGCTTAAACTTGGGCCCGCAATCACGTGAACATGAACAGGATCGTCACCGCCATGATCACCCGAACCAAATTGGCCGCAGGCGTCGCGCTGGGCCTTGCCGCCGGCGCTGGCCTGGCCGTCGGCATCGCCCAGGTCAGCGACAGCAAGGTGTCAGCGCAAATCCCGCCGATGGACACGACCGAGGTGCCGCGCGCCGTGCCCGCCGCCGGCCAGGTCGCCTACAGCTTTGCCCCCGTGGTCAAGGCCGCAGCCCCCGCTGTCGTCAATATCTACACCGCCACCGTCGATCGCCGCCCGCGCAGCTTGAACGAGGAGTTCATCCAGCGCTTCTTCGGCGGCGCCCCGGTGCAACCGCGCGTGTCGCAATCGCTGGGGTCGGGCGTGATCGTTGGCGCCGATGGCCTGATCATCACCAACAACCATGTCGTGGAAGGCGCCGATCAGATCCTGGTGGCCCTGGCCGATCGCCGCGAGTTCAAGGCGAAGATCCTCTTTGCCGATCCCCGCCTCGATCTCGCCCTGCTCAAGGTCGATACCGAAGGCGCGGCGCTGCCCGTCATCCGCATGGCCGACAGTGATCGGGTGGAGGTGGGTGATGTCACCGTTGCCATCGGCAACCCGTTCGGCGTCGGCCAGACGGTCACCACCGGCATTGTCTCGGCCGTCGCCCGCACCGGCATCGGCGTGTCGGATTGGCAATTCTTCATCCAGACCGATGCCGCCATCAACCCCGGCAACTCGGGCGGCGCGCTGCTTGATGCGCAAGGCCGGCTGATCGGGGTGCCCACCGCCATCTTCAGCCGCGGCGGCGGCTCCAACGGCATCGGCTTTGCCATCCCGTCCAAGATGGTGCGCGTCTTCCTCAACGCCGCCGACAAGGGCAAGCTCGTCTCCGGCTGGATCGGGGTGGAAGGCGAAGCCCTCACCGCCGACACCGCCAAACAGCTTGGCCTTGATCGCCCCGGCGGCCTGCTGGTCACCGGCGTGGTGCCCGGCAGCCCGGGCGCCCGTGCCGGCATCGCCGTGGGCGACGTGCTGAAAAGCGTCGACGGCAAGGAGGTCGCGAACGGCGGCCAGCTGCGGTACAGCCTGGCCACCGAAGGCGTGGGCAAAACCCTGTCGGTGCGGCTGTGGCGCGACCGGGCGGATCGCACCGTCACCGTCACCCTGGCCGCGCCGCCCGAATCCCCGCCGCGCAGCCTGACCAAGATTGCCGGCCGCTCCATTCTCACCGGCGTCACGCTGGGCAATCTGTCGCCGGCCTATGCCCAGGAACTGGGCGCCGGCCTGCCCGAACAGGGCGTGGTGGTGGTGGCGATCGACGGCAATGCGCCGGCCGCCCGCTTCCTGCGCCCCGGCGCGCTCATCGAAACGCTGGGCGGCCAACCGGTGCGATCGGTCGCCGATGCGGTGAAGCTCGCCGACGCCGGCGCGCTGATCGTGCGCTTTGCCGTCGGCGAACAGCGCGCCGAATGCGGGGTGAACAATTTGGGCGGCCTGTCCTGCCGCAGCTGAAAATTCCGGTCTGATTTCCGCCAGACTCGCTGGGGTCGGCATGCAAGAACAGGCGCATCCGGTTGACACAGGGTCAGCCGGTTGACGCTCTTGCCCGGAACCGCCGTCGATGTTCACCCGCTCCCGCCTTGCCAGCCCCCTGGGCGATCTGGTCGCCGTCACCGCGGCTGATGGCACGCTCCATGCGCTGGAATTCGCCGATGACGAACGCCGGCTGCACCGCCTGTTCAACCGGCATCACGGCGATGACCTGATCGACGATGGCGACCCACCGGCCGCGCTGGCCAGCGCACTCGCCGCCTATTTCGCCGGCACGCTCACCGCCATCGATGCCCTGCCGGTGGCCCGCATCGGCACCCCGTTCCAGCAGGCGGCCTGGGCGGCGCTGCGCACCATCCCGGCCGGGCAAACCCGCAGCTATGGCCAGCAGGCGGCGTTGATGGGCAAGCCCACCGCCACCCGCGCCGTTGGTCTGGCCAATGGCGCCAACCCGATTGGTATCGTCGTGCCCTGCCACCGGGTGATTGGCAGCAATGGCCGCCTGACCGGCTATGCCGGCGGCATGGATCGCAAGGCCTGGCTGCTCAGGCACGAAGGGGCGTTGCCGCCGCTGCTGGCTTGACCGGGCCATACCCCGCCCAGGGCCGCAACCAGCCCACCCGCGCCGTTGCCCAGCAAAAGGCCGCGGTGCCGATGGCGGTGGTGCTGATCAACAGCGATGCCTTCACGGCCAGCGGCACCGCCAGCGGCAGCAGCCACCAGGCGCACAGCACGATCAGGCTCTGGTGGATCAGATAGGCGGGAAACACCGCCTCGGCCAGGGGCTGGCGCCAGGGATGATCGCGGTTCAACAGCGCCTGCGCCGCGCCCAGCAGGCCGATGATCATCCCCCAGGCCTGCACCGCGCGCGCCATCCGGCTGGCCATCAGCCAGGGCCCGGCCGGATCGCCGGGCAGGGTGTTGATCGCTGCCACCACCAACCAGCCGGCCAGCCCCAGGGCCAGCGCCCGCCGCCACAGCCGCGCAACCTCGGCCCACAACGGGCCTGCGGTGCCCATCGCCACGCCGATCAGGAACGCCCCGCCATAGACCGGGTGGGCCGCCCAATCCTGCACAAGGTCATGGGTTTCGGGAAACTGGTCCGCCAGCGTCAGCCGCACGCCGGCAATGACCAGCATCGGCAGCCACAACAGCCGCCCGCCGGCCAGCAGCCGCGCCGCGCCGCGCTGCACCGCCGCCAGCCCGCCGGACGGCACCAGCGCCAGCAGCATGGAATAGGCCCAGAGATAGACCAGGAACCACAGATGGTTCCACGTCGGCAGGATCAGGCCCAGATGATCGGAAAAGCCGAAATATTCCGTCTGCCAGAATGTCAGATAGTCACCCTGCCAGCGGCCATTGGCCTGCACCTCCACCCAGGCTTGCGGCGGGATGATCAGCATGATGCCGGCCAGCAACGGCAGCAGCAGCCGCCACGACCGGCTGGCGGCAAAACCCTCCCGCCCCTTGGCCAGCATCGCAGCCGAAGCCACGCCGGAAATCAGGAAAAGCAACAGCAACCGCCAGGCGTTGCTGAACAGCATCACCGGTTCCAGCCAGTCCAGCCGGGCCAGCTTGACGTGCCAGCCCCAGGTCACAAAGGCCATGCCGCAATGATAAAGGATCAACAGGCCGAACGCGGCAATGCGCAGCCAGTCAAGGTCGAAACGGCGGGTGGGTGCTCGGCTCATGCCGCTGCCATTGGCCTTGCACTGGCGGCGAATCAGCAGTGAAGTGCCGGCGGGAACCAGCGGTGGGATGAACGGCAGTCAGGTGGGGACAGGCGGCGACCAATCAGGGACAAGCGGCATGCGCTGGCTGGCGACCGCGGTGGTGCTGGCGGTGATTCTGGTCAAGGCGGTGCTGGATGCCAATTCGGCCAATGCCCTGGCACCCGGCGGGCCGGCGTGGCGGGCCTTTGCCCTGGAACTGACCAGCGCTGCCTTCTTCATGGCCGTGCTGCTGCCGTTGTGGGCGCTGGTGCGCCGGCTGGCGGCCGTGCGCTGGCCGCTGGCGCTGGCGGCGCTGGTCGGCCTGTCGGCGCCGCTGGCGCTCCTGCATCTGGGCTGGCTGCTGCTCAGCCGCAGCCTGGTGTTCGAGGCACTTGGCGGGGCCTATCGCTGGCCCGATCCGCTGGCGCAATTTCTGTTCGAATGGCCCAAGGATCTGCTGTGGCTGCTGGTGCTGGCCGCGCTGGGCTGGGCGCTGGATCGGCTGCTGGCACCGCCCGCTGCCGCGCCCCAGCCGCCGCCCGACGCCTGGCGGCTCAGCGTGAAGGACGGCAGCCGCACCCTGCTGCTCGCCCCGCACGAGATCAGCCACGCCAGCAGCGCCGGCAATTATGTCGAACTGGCCACCGCGCATGGCCCCGTCCTGCACCGGGCCACGCTGGCGGCGCTGGCCGACGAACTTGCCCCGCACGGCTTTGCGCGCATCCACCGCGCCCATCTGGTGCGCGCCGCCGCCGTGGTGGCGGTGACGGCCGAAGGCAGCGGCGATTTTTCCGTCACCCTGGCCGGCGGCGTGCAGTTGCCCGGCAGCCGCCGTTACCGCGCCGCCCTGGCCGCCGTGCAGGGCCACCAGCGGCCCTGACGGCGTATAATTGTAAAATATTGTAGGCGCATTTGCCGCGAGATAGTCGAAATCGACAACGATTTCAGTCGACATTCCCGGCATTTCTGTCAAATCCGACAAATTAACAATTGCGCCCGGCTTGACTGGCGCCGCCCGGTTCAGGCTTGATGCTATCATGTCCCACCCCCTGCTTGCCCTGCTGCCACTGTTGTGGCTTGTCCTGCTGCCCAGCCCGCTGCGCGCCAGTTGGCGGGTGGCGGAAACCGCGCATTTCCGCGTTCATGGCGACATGCCGGAACAGCGCCTGCGCGAACAGGCCGCGCTGCTCGAGGATTTCCGCGCCCTCCTCGATGTCGTCACCACCACCACCGCGGCGGAAGGCGCACCGCGGCTCGATGTGTTCCTGGTCAATGATCTCGCCGATACCCGGCCGTTCGACCGGCTGCGCACCGGCATCGCCGGCTATTACATGGTGGGTCAGCACGGCATGGCCGCCTTTGCCCGCGCCGACGGCAGCGGCCAGCAGACCCTGCTGCACGAATATGCCCATCATCACATGTTCGCCACCACCGGCCGGCGCCATCCGGCCTGGTATGTCGAGGGTTTTGCCGAATTCTTCAGCACCGCCACCTTCGATGCCCAGCATGTCTATTTCGGCCAGGCGCCGCCGCGCGTTGGCCGCCTGCTGGTGCAGGGCAAGGCCGATTGGTCCCGCCTGATCACCACCAACAGCCTTGATCTGCGCGGCGTGGACGCTGCGATCTTCTATGCCCGGGCCTGGGCCCTGACCCATTATCTGTTCCGCAAGGACGGCATGCGCGAACGGCTGCAGGCCTATCTCACCGCAATCGCCGCTGGTCAGCCGGGGGGCGACGCCTTTGCCGCCCATGTCGCCGATCCGGCCACGCTGGAACGCACGGTGCGCGCCTATCTGGGCAGCAAGGAATTCTCCTTCAGCCGCATGGATCGCCAACCGGTGCCCGCCAGCGCGATCCGCGTGCGGCCCCTGTCGCCGGCGGCCGATGCCATGCTGATGATGCTGGTGTCCCTCTCCACCCGCGGGCCGGCCGCCGATGATCCGGCCGCCGCGCTGGCCAGCGTTCGCGCCGCCGCCGCCCGCTTTCCGGGCGATGCGCTGGCCACCCGCACGCTGGCGCTGGCCGAACTCCATTGGGGCGACAAGGCCGCTGCCCTGGCCCTGGCCGAACAGGCGCTTGCGGCTGCGCCCGACGATGCGGAATTGCTGCGCCTGAAGGGCCAGGCGCTGCTGGCGGCCGATCGCCAGGCCAATCGCGGCGCCGCCCGGCGCGTTCTGGCCGAAGCGATCAAGCGTGATCCGGCTGATTGGCGGGCGATGCGGCTCTATGTGCACACCCATGATCTGGTCGGCAGCCTGGTGCCCGACAGCCTGTTCAACATCATCGAGACCATGTGGTCCCTGGCGCCGCAGGTGGATGCCAATGCCATCGACATGGCGGTGGCGCTGATCCGCCGCGATCGCCTGTCCGATGCGGCGCAGGTGCTGGAACCGCTGGCCTATGCCCCGCACGGCACCCGGCCGCGCATCCGCGCGCTGCACGCGGCGGCCCTGGCCGGCGACCGGGCAGCCATCGCCCGCGCCCTTGCCGTACCGCCGCCCTGATCGCGGTTCAGGCGAATTCCATGATCACGGCATCCACCGCCAGGCTGTCGCCCGGCTTGGCCAGCAACTTGGCCACCGTGCCGGATTTCTCGGCGCGCAGGATGTTTTCCATCTTCATGGCTTCCACCGTGGCCAGCGGCTGGCCGGCTTCCACCTTGTCGCCTTCGGCCACCGCGATGGACACCACCAGGCCCGGCATCGGGCAGAGCAGATATTTGCTCATGTCCGGCGGTACCTTGGGAATCATGTAACGGGCCAGTTCGGCGGCCCGCGGGGTCAGGGTGCGGCACTTGTGCGATGCGCCGCGGGTGGTCAGCTGGACGAAGCTGCCCTTCTTCTCCACGTTGATCGCCACGGCCTCGCCATTCACGTTGCCGGCAAAGACGGCGTCGCCAACCCGCCAGCCCGATTGCACCACCAGGTCGCGGCCATCCACCAGCACCTCGTGGCTGCCGGCCTCGCCGGTCACCTCCACCGGCACCTGCTCCCCGTCCAGCTCCACCACCCAGGTAATGCCATAAACCGCGCCATCGCCGGAAAGCTGTCCGTCGATCAGGCTCTCGCGGGCCACGGTCTCGGCGTGGATGATGGCAGCCGCGGCAATCAGCGCGTCGCGGGTGGCGGGCTGCACCGGGGCACCGTGGAACCCGTCCGGATATTCCTCGGCGATAAAGCCGGTGGTCACGTTGGCGCCGGCCTTGAACCGGTCATGCTGCATGATCGCCGACAGGAAATCGATGTTGTGATTGATGCCCTTGATCAGATAGCGATCAAGCGCCTGGGCCTGGGCGGCGATGGCATCGGCACGGGTGGGGCCCCAGGTGATCAACTTGGCGATCATCGGGTCATAGAACATGCTGATCTCGGCGCCTTCCACCACGCCGGTATCGATGCGCACCAGATTGCCCTGCTCATCCCGGCCGGCTTCCGGCGGCTGGCAGCGGCTCAAACGGCCGATGGAGGGCAGGAACCCGCGATACGGATCCTCGGCATAGACGCGGGTTTCAATGGCGTGGCCATTGAGCATCACATCGCTCTGCGTGAAGGGCAGCGGCTGGCCGGCGGCCACCCGGATCATCAACTCCACCAGGTCCAGCCCGGTGATGCATTCGGTCACCGGATGCTCCACCTGCAGGCGGGTGTTCA